>JAVXVI010000001.1:0-5727 GCA_032230005.1 Actinomycetota bacterium
GGGAGATCTTCATGCTGCCGGCAGGCGGCCAGGGGTCGACGTACTCCTACCGCGGTGCAGAGCCGCGCAGCATCGACGGGTGGGAGTCGCTCGGCGACCTCGGCCGCCTCGACGCGGACGGCTTCCTCTACCTCGCCGACCGCAGCGCCGACCTGATTCTGTCCGGCGGCGCCAACGTCTACCCCGCCGAGGTGGAGGCCGTGCTCGACGCGCACCCGGAGGTCCGGTCGAGTGCGGTGCTCGGCCTGCCCGACGACGACCTGGGCGAGCGGGTGCATGCCGTGGTCGACGTCGCGGATGCCGACGTCGTCGAGGCCGAGCTGCTGGCGTGGGTGGGGGAGCGCCTGGTGCTGTACAAGGTGCCGAGATCGCTCGAGCTGGTCCGTGAGCCGCTGCGCGACGACGCCGGCAAGGTGCGCCGCTCAGCCCTGCGCGCAGCCCGCCTGCCGGTCCCGCCCGTCAACTGATGATCTTCTGAGCTCGGACTCACCGGGCCGGCGCACCGGTGTGTCGGCCCAGTCCCTCCGAGGTCAGAAGATCGGGCATGGACCGTCAGGCGGCGCCGGGTGACGAGAGCCAGACGGTGGCCAGTGGAGGCACCCGCAGGACGGTGGACGCCGGCTGGCCGTGCCAGCTGTCACCGGTGGCCTGGACGGCGCCGGAGTTGCCGACCCCGCTGCCGTGATAGATGTCCGCGTCGCTGTTCAGCACCTCGCGCCACTCGCCTGCCCACGGCAGGCCGAGCCGGTAGCCCTCGTGGGGCATGCCAGCGAAGTTCGAGATGCAGGCGAGGGCGGAGCCGTCTGCGCCGTAGCGCAGGAAGGAGAAGACGTTGCCGGCTGAGTCGTTGGCGTCGATCCAGGCGAAGCCGGACTGCTCGGTGTCGAGGGTCCAGAGCGCGGGGGTCTGCTTGTAGACCTCGTTGAGCTCCTTGACCAGCAACGCCACCCCGCGGTGGTCGGGCAGGTCGAGCAGCCACCAGTCGAGCGAGCGGTCCTCACTCCACTCGGACTCCTGCGCGAACTCCGACCCCATGAACAGCAGCTGCTTGCCGGGGTGCGCCCACATGAAGCCGAGGTATGCCCGCACGTTGGCGAGCTGCTGCCAGCGGTCACCCGGCATCTTGCGCAGCAGTGAGCCCTTGCCGTGCACCACCTCGTCGTGGCTGATCGGCAGGACGTAGTTCTCCGAGTAGGCGTAGACCATCGAGAACGTCATCTGGTGGTGGTGGTAGCCGCGGTAGATCGGCTCGTGGGCCACGTAGTCGAGCGAGTCGTGCATCCAGCCCATGTTCCACTTCAGGCCGAACCCGAGACCCCCGAGATGTGTGGGCCGTGAGACGCCGGGCCAGGCTGTCGACTCCTCGGCGATCGTGACGACTCCGGGGACACGCCGGTAGACGACGGAGTTCATCTCCTGCAGGAAGGCCACGGCGTCGAGGTTCTCGCGCCCGCCGTACTGGTTGGGCAGCCACTGGCCTTCCTCGCGCGAGTAGTCGAGGTAGAGCATCGATGCGACAGCATCCACGCGAAGCCCGTCGACGTGGAACTCCTGCAGCCAGTACGTCGCGTTGGCGACGAGGAAGTTCTTGACCTCGTTGCGGCCGAAGTCGAAGACGTAGGTGCCCCAGTCGAGCTGCTCACCCCGCCGGGGGTCGGCGTGCTCGTAGAGCGGCGTGCCGTCGAAGCGGGCCAGCGCGAACTCGTCCTTGGGGAAGTGGGCGGGCACCCAGTCGACGATGACGCCGATGCCTGCCTGGTGCAGCCGGTCGATGAGGTAGCGCAGCTCGTCCGGGCTGCCGAAGCGAGCGGTGGGGGAGTAGTAAGAGGTGACCTGGTAGCCCCAGGACCCCCCGAAGGGGTGCTCGGCGACCGGCAGGAACTCCACGTGCGTGTAGCCCAGCCAGCTGACGTACTCCACGAGCTGCTCGGCCAGCTCGATGTAGGACAGCCCCTGTCGCCAGGAGCCCAGGTGCACCTCGTAGCAGGACATCGGGGCGGCGTGGGCCGGCGTCTGCGCCCGCCGGTCGATCCAGTCCTGGTCGTTCCACGTGTAGCGGGACTCGTCCACGACGGAAGCCGTCTGCGGCGGCACCTCGGTGCGGCGCGCCATCGGGTCGGCCTTCTCCCGCCAGACGGAGTCGGCGCCGAGGATCGCGAACTTGTAGTGGGTCCCCTCACCGATGTCGGGCACGAACAGCTCCCAGACACCGCTCTGGCCCAGCGAGCGCATGGGGTGGCTGCGGCCGTCCCAGCCGTTGAAGTCACCGATGACGCGAACGCCCCGCGCGTTGGGAGCCCACACCGCGAACGACGTGCCGGTCACCGGACCCGCGGACGAGTCGTAGCGGCGTACGTGCGCACCGAGGACGGTCCACAGCTCCTCGTGCCGGCCCTCGCCGATGAGGTGCTGGTCCATCTCGCCAAGGGTCGGCAGGTAGCGGTAGGGGTCGTCTGCTGGGTACGTCGTCCCGAGATAGGTCACCTCGAGCCGGTAGTCGGTGACCGACGTCCCCTCGACCTTGGCCTCCCACACGCCCGCGTGGCAGTGGTGCAGGTCGACGCGCTTGCCGTCGATGAGGGCGACCACGCGCTCCGCATCCGGCCGCAGCGCCCGCAGCACGACACCGTCGTCGACGGGGTGGATGCCAAGGATGCTGTGCGGGTTGTGGTGGCCCCCACCGGCCAGGCGCTCGAGCTCCTCGTTGGTCGGGCCGCCTGGAGCCGCCGGCTCGCTGGAGGGGTAGCCGCTGTCCGGCGTCGGCTCCTCCGGGTACGCGACGGGAGCGGTTGCCTCCGCAGCGGTCTTCGGGTCGGGAGCGGCCGCCTGCTTCGGGCTGGCCGCCTTGCGGCTGCGCTTCTTCGGCTCGGTCATCTTCTGCTCCGTCATGCCGTGTCTGCCAATCGCTCGATGGAGCCAAGTGGGATCGGCAGCCAGGACGGCCGGTTACGCGCTTCGTAGACCACCTCGTAGACCGCCTTGTCGAGCTCGAACGCCCGCAGCAGCACCGACGCCTCACGGGGATCGCTGCCGGCCGCGCTGGCGTAGCCGTCGCAGAATGCCGTGCGATTGCGCTCTGCCCACTCCGCAGCCCGATACGCGAGGTGCTGCTCACCGGGTCGTTCCGCGAGCAGGTGACGCGACGCGTAGTCAAAAGAGCGCAACATCCCCGCAACGTCGCGGAGCGGGCTCATCAGCGCGGTGCGCTCCTCGAGCGCGCGCGCCGGCTCACCCTCGAAGTCGAGCAGTACCCAGCCGTCCTGCGTGCGCAGGACCTGGCCGAGGTGAAGGTCACCGTGGATCCGCTGGATCGGGACCGGGTCGAAGATGCCGGCAACGCCGTCGTAGATCACCCGCACGCGATCGGCGTACGGAGCCAGCTCCGAGACGATGGCGAGCGCGGCGTCGAGGCGCTCGTGCAGCTGTCGTGCCGTTGCCTGCGAGTCATCCGGGCCCGCGGCGCGTGACGGCAGGGTCTTGGCCATGAGGGCGTGCACCTCCGCCGTCGCCACCCCCAGCCGCTCGGACTCTCCTGCGAAGTCGCCACCGACCTCGTCGGCGTGCAGGTCGCCCTCGGCGAACAGATCCCGCACGCTGGCAGTCGCCATCGCCCAGCCCTCGCTGGCGTTGCGCAGGAAGCACTGCATCATCCCGAGCGTCGTCGCCTCGCCGTTGACGTCACCCTCGAGCCAGGCGAGCGGCGGCGCAACGTGCGTGCTGCCCGCATCGGCCAGTGCCCGGGTCACCTCGAGGTCCGGGTTGAGCCCGGTCTGCAGCCGCCGGAACACCTTCAGGATGTAGTCCTCGCCGTACACGATCGAGGTGTTGCTCTGCTCTGCCCCCATCACCCGGCTGGGCAGGCTGGGGTCGAGCTCGTCGGAGACTGTGGTGAAGCGGACTGTTGCGGTGTCATCGCCGGCGACGATCCGGTGCAGCAGCTCGGATGTGGCCTCCGCGTCGTGGACCGCCTCGTAGACGGTGGCCCCGTCCGCATCACCGATGACCGCGTTCTGCAACCGGGCCGGGATGTCACCGGTGCGGCTGCCGACGAGCATCTGGTAGCGGTCGGTGTCACCGTCCTCGGCGTCCACGCGAAGGACCACGTGGCGTACGACGACGTCGTTCTCGGCCTCCTCGTGAAGCACCGCGGAAGACTCGATCTCGACCGCGCTGATAGGTCGCCCCTTGCCGCCGAACCACCGCTGCTGCGGGAGCCAGCCCTTCAACAGCTCGTTCAGCTCGGTGTTCACGGTCGCACTCATTGCTGGTCGTCTCCTGGCTTGAGCCCGAACCACATGAAGCCGTGCCCGGGCAGCGAGAGCAGGTAGGGCAGCTCGCCGATGGCGGGGAAGGGGACGAGGCCGGTCAGCTCGACGGGGACGGTCCCCTCGAAGCGGCGCAGGTCGAGCTCGACCGGCTGCGGGAAGCGGGACAGGTTGTTGACGCACAGCACCTTGTCGTCACCGAACTCGCGGACGAAGGCGAGCACGGAGGGGTTGCTGGAGCCGAGCTCCTCGTAGCTGCCCATCCCGAACACGGGGTGCTGCTTGCGGATGCCGATCATCTTGCGCGTCCAGTTGAGCAACGAGGTCGACGATCGCATCTGGGCATCGACGTTGAGCGCCTGGTAGCCGTAGACGGGGTCGAGGATCAGCGGCAGGTAGAGCCGCTGCGGGTCGGCCTGCGAGAAGCCCGCGTTGCGGTCGGCGTTCCACTGCATCGGCGTGCGGACGCCGTCGCGGTCACCGAGGTAGATGTTGTCGCCCATGCCGATCTCGTCGCCGTAGTACAGGACGGGCGAGCCGGGCAGCGACAGCAGCAGGCCGTTGAACAGCCGGATCTGGCCGAGGTCGTTCTCGAGCAGCGGAGCCAGCCGGCGGCGGATGCCGACGTTGGCCTTCATCCGTGGGTCTTTGGCGTACTCGCTGTACATGTAGTCGCGCTCTTCGTCGGTCACCATCTCGAGCGTCAGCTCGTCGTGGTTGCGCAGGAAGATGCCCCACTGGCAGTTCTGCGGGATCGCCGGCGTGTTGGCGAGGATCTCCGAGATCGGGTAGCGGGACTCTCGTCGTACAGCCATGAACAGCCGTGGCATCAGCGGGAAGTGGAACGCCATCTGGCACTCGTCGTCCTCGCCGAAGTACTCGACGACGTCCTCCGGCCACTGGTTGGCCTCGGCGAGGAGCACCCGGTCGGGGTAGAGCTCGTCGACCTCCTTGCGGACCCGCTTGAGGTAGTCGTGGGTCGGCTTGAGGTTCTCGCAGATCGTGCCCTCCTCCTCGAAGAGGTACGGCACGGCATCGAGCCGGAAGCCGTCGATGCCGAGGTCGAGCCAGAACTTCAGCACCTCGATCATCGCCGTCTGGACTTCAGGGTTCTCGTAGTTCAGGTCCGGCTGGTGGCTGAAGAAGCGGTGCCAGTAGTACTGGCCGCGGACCTCGTCGAACGTCCAGTTGGACCGCTCGGTGTCGATGAAGATGATGCGCGCGTCCGGGTAGGGCTCATCGCTGTCGGACCACACGTAGAAGTCCCCGAACGGGCCCGTGGGGTCGGCCCGCGACGCCTGGAACCACGGGTGCTGGTCGCTCGAGTGGTTCATGACCAGGTCGGCGATGATGCGCATGCCGCGCTTGTGGGCCTGGTCGACCAGCTCGACGAAGTCGCCGAGGTCGCCGAACTCCGGCAGCACCTTCATGAAGTCGCTGATGTCGTAGCCGCCGTCGCGCA
>JAVXVI010000002.1:0-7039 GCA_032230005.1 Actinomycetota bacterium
GGTGAAGCACGTTCCGACGTGCCGGGCTACTTCTCGTGCCCGAACCCGACAGCTGACCTCGTAGGCGTACGAGAGGCTCCGTCCCCGCATGCCCGGTTTCATCCTGCGCCGTCCTGCCCTCCTCGCCACCGCTGTCCTTGCGGCGCTGGCCGTTCCGTTCGCCGCTCCGGCTCTGGCCGACGACGGGGTCACCCCGCCGGCGCCCGCACCGACCGCCGTACCCACCTCCCTGCGGATCACCACACCGGCGTCGGTCCCGCCGGGCTCCAACGCTGACGTCTGGGTGCGACTCGTGCACACCGCCGAGGGCGGCGAGGAGGGCATCGACGACGCGTCGGTGCTGGTCCAGCGCGACTCGCCGAGCGGCTGGGTGCAGGTCGCTGACTTCACGACCCGCGACGGTGGGCTCGCCCACGGACCGGTGCAGATCGGCTCGACCTCGCGGTACCGCGCCTTCTTCCGCGGCGACTCCGGGCACGAGGCCGCGACCAGCCGCGAGGTCGTGATCAGTGCGTCCAACAGCCTTGGCGACAGGGCAGTCGCGGAGGCCAAGCGCCACCACGGTGCGCCGTACAGCTACGGCGCCGCCGGCCCGAGCCGCTTCGACTGCTCCGGGCTGACGATGTACGTGTTCTCCCGGCTCGGGAAGTCGTTGCCGCACAGCAGCTCGCAGCAGGCCCGCGTCACCAAGGCGATCTCGGCGTCGGCCAAGAAGCCCGGCGACCTGATCTTCACCTTCCACGGCAGCACGATCGGGCACGTCGGCATCTACGCCGGCGGATCGCAGATGTGGGCAGCAGTGCAGAGCGGCGACGTCGTGCGGCTGCAGAGCTTCGCCGGCCGCGCCTACCGGGTCGGGCGGGTCGGCTGACCTACCGGTTGACGGTGCGCATGTCGGGATACCGGTCACCGGCGGCCGCGCCGACTGGGAACGCCTCCTCGAGCGAGCGCAGGTCCTCGGCAGTCAGCTGCACGTCGTCGGCCCCGGCGTTCTCCTCCAGGTAGCGCACCCGCTTCGTCCCCGGGATCGGCACCACATCGTCGCCCTTGGCCAGCAGCCAGGCCAGCGCGACCTGTGACGCCGTCACGCCCTTGGCTGCGGCCAGCGCGTTGACGACCTCGACGAGCTCGAGGTTCCTGGTGAAGTTCTCGCCCTGGAACCTCGGGTTGTGCCGCCGGAAGTCGTCGGCGTCGAGGTCCTCGACGGAGCGGATCGCGCCGGACAGGAAGCCACGGCCCAGCGGCGAGTAGGCGACGAAGCCGATGCCGAGCTCGCGCACGGTGTCGAGGACGCCGTTCTCCTCGGGGTCGCGCGTCCACAGCGACCACTCGGTCTGCAGCGCCGTCACCGGGTGTGTGGCGTGCGCTCGGCGCAGCGTCTCGGGCGCGGCCTCGCTGATGCCGAGATGCTTCAGCTTGCCGGCCTGCACGAGCTCGGACAGCGCGCCCCAGGTCTCCTCGATCGGCACCTTGGGGTCGACGCGGTGCTGGTAGTAGAGGTCGATGACGTCCACGCCGAGCCGCTGCAGGGATGCGTCGCAGGCGCTCCGCAGGTAGTCGGGGGAGCCGTTGATTCCACCGCGGCTGCCGTCCTCGCCGCGCTCGACCCCGAACTTCGTCGCGAGCACGACCTCGTCGCGGCGGCCCGCGATGGCCTTGCCGACCAGCCGCTCGTTGGTGAACGGCCCGTACATGTCGGCCGTGTCCAGGAAGGTGATGCCGAGCTCGAGTGCCCGGTCGATCGTCGCCAGCGCTTCCTTCTCGTCACCGCCCCCGTAGAACTCGCTCATCCCCATGCAGCCCAGGCCTTGTGCCGAGACGACCAGGCCCTGTCCGAGTGTCCGTGTGCGCATGGCACTCACGCTCGCACAGCTCAGGCGCGCGTCCCGTGGCGCCCCTCGCCGGCGGCGAACCGGGCGGCGCCCTTGGTCGCTTCCTGGAGCGAGACCAGCCCGTGCTCCCACTCCGCGGCCAGGGCGTCGTCGAGGCTGAGGCCTTGTTGCTCGTACGACGACAGGCGGTCGCGCCGCAGGCAGAGCTGCGGCAGGGCGGCCAGGTCGTGTGCGAGCGCGATCGCCTCGGCCAGGGCTGCACCCGGAGCGCTCATCCGGTTGGCCAGGCCGATCCGCAGAGCCTCCTCGGCACCGACCGCACGCCCGGTCAGGATCAGGTCCATCGCGACGCCGAACCCCACCAGCCGCGGTAGCCGCACGGTCCCGCCGTCGATCAGCGGCACGCCCCAGCGCCGGCAGAAGACACCGAAGGTCGCGTCGGGGTCCGCCACCCTCAGGTCGCACCAGAGCGCGAGCTCGATCCCGCCCGCAACGGCGTAGCCGTCGATGGCGGCGATGACCGGCTTGGACAGCCGCAGCCGGGTCGGCCCCATCGGTCCCTTCGGATCGGTGGCCGGCGGTCCCGGCAGCGGCATCTCGCCGCGCGTCACGGCCCCGAGGTCGGCGCCCGCGCAGAAGACCCCACCAGCGCCGTGCAGCACGGCGACCGAGGCCGCGTCGTCGGTGTCGAAGGCGACGAACGCGTCGTACAAGGCCTGCGCGTGCTCGCCGTCCACCGCATTGCGGACCTCCGGGCGGTCGAGGGTCACGACCCGCACGGGTCCGTCGTTCGTGATGGTCACCGTCATGGCGCGACGGTACTGATCGCGCCGGAGGCGAACCCGGGACGCCCCATCGGGCTCTTCGTCGGTGGAGGTCCCGCTGCGTGGACCACTGGGAGGTTGTCCATGCGTCGAGGTCCGCTGTCCGTTGTCGTCGTCGCCGCCCTGCTGGCAGGCAGCGGGATGGCGGCTGCTGTCCTGCCGGCCGATGCCGAGCACCCGCTCGAGCTGGAGAGCCGGCTGCCTCGGGCGGAGGCGAGCGTCGTCGTCGACCCGCACGACCCGACTCGGGTGGTGGTGTCTGCCATGCAGTTCCCGCGGCCGCTCGCCGAAGGCGTCGTCATGGCCGACCAGCCGGTGGCGCAGGTGTGGATCTCGCACTCCGGTGGGGCGGCCTACCGAAGCGCCGGGCCACTGCCGCTGCCACGGCCCAAGGCGCAGTACAGCGAGCACGCAACTCTGGCCTGGGACCCGCACGGTCCGCTCTACGCCACCTACTCCGCCCTGCCCCGCTACGGCCAGAGCAGCAAGGACGCCGGGGTCTACGTCGCCAGGTCGTACGACGGCGGCCGCTCGTGGCAGCGGATGGGGCTCGTCGAGGGGTTGAGCTGCAGCCGCCCGCACCGTCCTGTCGTCGCAGTGGATCCGGCGCGCGGGACGGTCTTCGTGGCGTGGACGCACGAGGTCGAGCCGAGCTGCGACGGCAACGAGGACTGGAGCCAGACGTCGTTGCGGTGGGCCAGCTCGACGGACGGCGGCGCGCACTTCAGCCGGCCGGTCGAGATCACGACCGACGGTGCCGGCGACGACCCGGCGCCTGCTGTCCTGGCTGACGGCACGCTGCTGGTCAGCTACCTCGAGATCGGTGGCGTCTCACTCGGTGACGAGGTCTGCCCGAGCGTCGACCAGCGGGTCGTCGTGGTGCGGTTCGCTGCTGGTGGCCGTCGCCTCGGTGATGCGACCGCGATCCCGCGGCTGTGCCTGATCGGCGCGGGCCTGTCGGCCAACGGCGCGACCTTCGTGCCGGTGACCTACCCGGCGATCGCGACCGATCCGACGACGCGCTCCGTGGTCGTTGCCGCGACCTACCAGGGGCAGGTCGACCGCGGCGTCATGACGGCGTCCTCGCTCGACGGCGGCCGGACCTGGTCGCAACGGCTGGTTGCCGACGCACCAGGCACCGAGGCGACGATGCCCGTGCTCAGTGCGGCAGCCGGTAGGACGGCACTGTCCTGGTTGTCGGTCGAGCCGGGCGGCGTCTACAACCCGCTGCTCGTGTCGTCGTCGGACGGCGGCCGGTCATGGACGGCGCCGCTTTCGCTGGCGACGACGCCGTCGGTGGGCAACAGCCACCCGCAGAACGGCTACGACACCTACGGCTTCGGCCAGTACCAAGGACTGGCGATCGGCTCGGACCGGGTCGCGCACGCAGCCTGGCCCGACCTTCGTCCACGTGGTGCCAACACGCAGGACGTCGACGTGTGGACGCGGGACGTGCGGCTCCGCTAGCTCGAGATCGTGGCGGCCAGCGTGCCGCCGAGCTCGGTGACGGCATCACGGTCCGCCGCGGTCGGTTCGCCGACGACGGTGACCGGCGCCGCCACGAGCCGCCACTTCAGGCCGGTGGTCGCCTTCTCGATGCTGCTGATGGCGCCGGTCGTGTCGTTCTGGCCGTGCACGTAGACGCCGTACGCAAGACCGACGGTCGCGTCGAGGCACGGGTAGTAGACCGTGTCGAAGAAGTGCTTGAGAGCTCCGGACATGTAGCCGAGGTTGGCGGGCGTGCCGAGCAGGACCGCGTCCGCCGCCAGCAGGTCGGAGGCGGTCGCCGACAGCGCGGGCCTGGCGAGGACCTCGACCTCGGGCACCATGGCGGCCCCCGATCGGGCGGCTTCCAGCAGCGCTTGCATGGCCGGCGACGGCGTGTGGTGGACGACCAGCAGCGTGCTCATGAGCGGCAGTCTGCTCAGACCGTGACGGAGCCGCCGTGCTCGCAGGGGGTGGCGTCGGCGTCGTCGAACCAGGACGCGCCCTCGCCGAGGTAGCGGAAGCAGAGGGTCGAGCCGGCCGGGACCGTGACGCTGGCACTGCGCACACCACCGGCGCGGTTCTTCAGCGCATGCACGCCCGGCGTCCAGTCGTTGAACGTGCCGAGGACGGAGACCGGGCCTTCCGGGAAGTCGGCCGGCAGCGTGAACGTCACCTTGGCGGTGCCGGCTTTCGCCTGGCGCGTGACCTTGATGCTCATCTGACCTCCGTGCCCAGCCGGAGTCGGACGAAGCGCTCCAGCGCCCCCCCATGCTGTCACGTCTAGCGCCGGAACAGGTCTGCGGGCGGCACTGGCGAGTCTGCCGCGGTGGCGTCGGTGATCGGCTTCGCGCCGCCGGTGAAGTCGCGCACGGCGTCGCCCGACATGACCCTGGCTCGCCCGATGGCCCTGGCCGCCAGCCGCGACAGCTCCGCCACCGCGAACGGCCGGTCCGAACCGGCCATGACGAGGTTGCCGAAGCGCCGTCCCCGCAGGACGCCGGGATCGGCGATCACCACCACGTGCTCGAAGGCGGCCCGAAGCGTCGCCGCCTGCCCGCGGGCGAAGCCGAACGGCGGCCCGTCGCCGATGTTGGCGATGTAGGTGCCGCCCGGCCGCAGCAGCCGGCGCACCTCCCCGACGTACTCCAGCGTCGTGCAGGACAACGGCAGCGTCGACCCGGCGAACACGTCACTGATGACGACGTCGCTGGCCGACGCCCGCAGGCTGCCCAGCTCCTCGCGCGCATCGCCGACCCGAAGCCGGAACCCGGCGACGCCCAGCTCGCGCCGGACCACGGCGGCCAGCAGGTCGTCGCCCTCGACGACGATCTGCGTCGAGCCGGGCCGGGTCGCGGCGACGTAGCGGGCGAGAGTGCACCCGCCGCCCCCGAGGTGCACCGCGCTGATCGGCTCGTCCTGTGGTGCGGCGAGGTCGACGATGTCGCCGATCAGGCGGACGTACTCGAACTCCAGGTGCATCGGCTCGTCGAGGTCGACGTAGGACTGCGCCACGCCGTCGACGAGCAGCAGCCAGCCCGTGGGCCGGTCGTCGTCGGCGTACAGCTCGGCGGTCCCGTGACGCACGGGCCAGCTGCCAGGGGTGGGCATGGCGCACAGCCTGCCCTCCGGTGCGCAGACGTGACCCACGTCACTAAGGTGACGCCCATGAGCTTCAACCTCGCGATCATGCTCCGGGAGTCGGCGGACGCCCACCCGGACAAGCCCCTGATGCACATCAACGACCTGACGTTCAGCTACGCGCAGACCGACGAGATCTCCGGGCGGATCGCCAGCAGCCTGCTCGGTCTCGGTCTCGGGCTGGAGCGCGGCGACAAGGTGGCCGTCCAGCTGCCGAACCTGCCGCAGTTCCTGTTCACCTACTTCGGCATCCTCAAGGCCGGCCTGGTGATGGTGCCGCTCAACCCGCTGCTGAAGGCGCCTGAGGTGGCCTACCACCTCAAGGACAGCGACGCGAAGCTGCTGGTGACCTTCGAGATGTTCGCCGAGGAGGCGTTCAAGGGAGCGCAGGAGGTCGAGGGCGGCGTGACGACGTACGTCGTCAACATGCCCGGCAACGACGCCCGACCGGAGGGCACCAAGCACTACGACGAGCTGTACTTCGCCGACGACACCCGCGACATCGTTCCGCTGGGCGCCGACGACACCGCGGTGCTGCTCTACACGAGCGGCACGACCGGCAAGCCGAAGGGCGCCGAGCTCACCCACTTCCAGCTGTTCATGAACTGCACTACGGCCGGCCAGCTGTTCGGCTTCGAGGACGACGACATCGGGCTCGCGGTGCTGCCGCTGTTCCACGTCTTCGGCCTGTCCAGCGTCCTCAACACCAGCGTGCGCTTCGGCGGCACGATCGTGCTGGTCCCGCGGTTCGAGATGGAGCCCGTCGTGGACGCCATCGAGCGGCACCGCTGCACGATCTTCTCCGGCGTACCGACCATGTACTTCGCGCTGCTGTCCATGGACCTGTCCGGCCGTGACCTCTCGTCGCTGCGGGTCGGTGTCTCAGGTGGGGCGCCGATCCCGGGCGAGACCATCAAGGCCTTCGAGGAGAAGTTCCCCGGGATGGTGATCCTCGAGGGCTACGGGCTGTCGGAGAGCGCGAGCACGACGACGTTCAACGTCAGCGCCGAGGAGCGCAAGGTGCTCTCGATCGGCAAGCCGATCTGGGGCGTCGAGGTCAAGGTCGTCGACGAGAACGACAAGCAGCTGCCGCCGGGCGAGGAGCACGTGGGCGAGATCGTCATCCGCGGCCACAACATCATGAAGGGCTACTACAAGAACCCGGAGGCCACCGAGGAGGCGATGCGCGGCGGCTGGTTCCACACCGGCGACCTCGCGTACGCCGACGACGAGGGCTTCCTGTTCATCGTCGACCGC
>JAVXVI010000003.1:0-7572 GCA_032230005.1 Actinomycetota bacterium
GCCGACCTGGCCGACCCCGCAACGCCCGCGCGGCTCGTGGACGCAGCGCTCTCGTCGTACGGCCGGCTCGACGGTGCTCTGATCTCGGTCGGCGGACCGCCCGGCGGACCGGCCCTGACGCTGACCGACGAGCAGTGGAGGGATGCCTTCGACAGCGTGTTCCTCGGGACGGTGCGGCTCAGTCGCGCGGTCGTGGATGCGCTGCCGGCCGAGGGTGGGGCGCTGGCGTTCGTGCTGTCGACGTCGGTCAAGGCACCTATCGCCGGTCTGGCAGCGAGCAACGGCCTGCGGCCCGGGCTGGCGATGCTCGCCAAGACGATGGCCGACGAGCTCGGGCCGCGCGGCATCCGCGTCAACGGCCTGATGCCGGGCAAGGTGCTGACCGACCGGATCCGGGAGCTGTTCGGCGACGACCTGGAGAAGGCGGTCGGCGACGTGCCGCTCGGCCGGTTCGGGGATCCGGCGGAGTTCGGGCGGGTGGCGGCGTTCCTGATGTCCCCCGCTGCGTCCTACGTGACGGGCGCCATGGTCCCGGTCGACGGCGGAGCGATGCGCGCGCTGTGAACGGGTAGGACAGGGGCATGACCGAGCAACCAGAGCTGCCCGACCTCGGCGAGGGCACCGACATCGACGCCGCCGAGCTCGACCTCGACGCTCCGACCGATCCGCCTGCCACGAGCGACGCGACGGAGTACGTCGAGGACGGCGAGACGCTCGGCGGCACCGGCGGTCTCAACGCAGGTGGCGCCGGGTAGCGCCGTAATTCGCTGGCCGCGGGTGGTACGACGAGAGCGTGGACATCCGACCGGTCGAGGACGCCGCCGTACTCGCCGTATGGCACGCCGTCGAAGCCGCGTCCCTCGAGGCCGACCACCTCGCGCTTCCGGCTGACCCGATCGAGGACCGTCTGCCGCTGCTGGATCCGTCGGTGCCCGAGGCCGGCGAGAAGACGCTGCTTCAACTCGGCTGCGACGACGGCGTGCCCACCGGAACGATCGAGCTGAACCTCCCCCTCCTGGACAACCTGTCGGCCGCGACCATCAACGTGCACGTGCACCCCGACCTGCGCCGCCGCGGACACGGCCGCACCCTCCTGGCCGCCGCCATGGACGAGGCGGTCGGCCTGGGGCGCAGCAGGCTGTTCTTCGAGGCGCCCGCGCCGTACCCCAGCGGGATCGGTTCTGCTGAGCCGCTGCTCCGCTCCGTCGGAGCGCGGCCCGTGCTCAAGGAGGTACGGCGGCTGCTGGACCTGCGTCGCGACGTGCCCGCCGCGCCGCCCGCAGCGCCAGGCGGCTACCGGCTCGTCCAGTGGGTCGACCGGGTGCCGGACGAGCACCTCGACGACCTGGCCTACCTGATGTACCGGATGTCGACGGACGCGCCCTTCGAGGAGATGGACTGGGAGCCGGAGGCCTGGGACGGGGCTCGCTACCGCGAGCGGGAGGCATCGTCGATGGCCCGGGGCCGGATCCGCTACGGCACGCTCGTGGTGCACGAGGAATGCGGGAGGGCGGTTGCGTTCACGGAGATCGGGGTCAACCGCTTCCTGCTCGAGACGGCCTACCAGTGGGAGACGATCGTGGAGCGGGAGCACCGCGGACACGGCCTGGGCCTTCTCGTGAAAGCGCACAACCACCACCTACTCGCCGACCGGTCGCCTGCCACGCGCTGGCTGAACACCTGGAACGCCGAGAGCAACACCCACATGGTCGCCATCAACGAGGCGCTCGGCTTCCGCGCGGTGGAGTACTGGAGCGAGTGGCAGCTCACGCCGCGTGCAGGTACTTAGCGACGGCTACCGCAGTCCATCGGGAGCCGTCCGGAGTGCGCAGGTCGGCGGCATTGAGGGCAGCCGCGATGGTGTGGGACGACGCTCCCTGCCTGCGCAGCTTGTGGGCGCGCACGGCGACATCGGCGCTGATGGGCGCGCGAGGCGTGCGCCGGCGCCGGCCGGGTTCCGTGCGAGCCGGGGAGACGGTGACCGCCTTGCAGGCGAGCAGCACGGCGGCGAGCTGCTCGACGGGGACCGCCGGCGACCACAGGAACCCCTGAGCCTGCTGACATCCAAGCGACCGGAGCGCGGAGTACTGCTCTACGGTCTCGACTCCCTCGCCGATCGACGTTGCGCCCACTGCGTGGGCCAGGTCGACCACGCTGCTGCAGATGGCCTCGTCGTTCAGACTCACTCCGATCCCCGACACGAAGGCGCGGTCGAGCTTCAGGGCGGTGATCGGATATCGCCGCAGGTAGAGCAGCGAGCTGTACCCGGTGCCGAAGTCGTCGATGGCGATGCGCACGCCCAGGCTCGACAGCCCGTTCAGGGCAATCGCAGCCGCCTCGGCATCGTCCATGAAGGCGGACTCGGTGACCTCCAGCATGAGGCGCTTCGGGTCCAAGCCGCTGCGGCCCAGCGCTTCTGCCACCTGCTCCACGATGTCGGGCTGGGTCAGCTGGCGGACCGACAGGTTCACGGCGACATCGAGCCCTTGGGCCGAGCCGGTGAAACGGGCGGCATCCATGCAAGCCTGCTCGACGGCCCAGCGCCCAAGCGGGACGATCAGGCCGCTCGACTCGGCAACGGGGATGAAGTGATTCGGAGCGAGCAGCCCCCTGTCGGGGTGCCGCCAGCGCGCGAGCGCCTCCACGGCGACAGCTTCGCCGGTCTGCAGGTCGATGACCGGCTGGTAGTGAAGGACCAGCTCGGATCGCTCGAGACCCGCGCGGAGCGCGACCTCGGTGGCCATCACGTCCTCGATGCCCTCGCGCAGCTCGTGGCTGAAGACGCGCAGCCGTCCGCCGCCGTGACGCTTCGCGTCGTACATCGCCGCATCGGCGGACATCAGGAGCTCCTCCGCGGTGCCGAACGAGTCATCCACCGCCACTCCGATGCTTGCCGACACGTTGACGGAGGTGTGGCCGAGGTCGAGGGGCTTCGTCAGGGCCTGCGCCAGACGGGCACCGAGCACGCGCGCGTCATCGGGCGTTCGCATGTCACGCCACACGACGACGAACTCGTCTCCGGAGTAACGCGCCAACGTGTCTCCGACCCGCATGAGCGCGCTCAGCCGAGCCGCCACCTGCAGGAGGACCTCGTCGCCCGCGGCGTGTCCCAGACTGTCGTTGATCCGCTTGAAGTGGTCGAGATCCACGAAGGCGATGCCGACCTGCCGTGCGCGCCGGCGTGAGTCGTTGAGTGCTTGATCGAGCCGGTCGGTCAGGAGCAACCGGTTCGGCAGCCCCGTGAGGGAGTCGTGCAGCGCCTGATGCGACAGCGCCTGTTGCACGCGGTGCATGTCCGTCATGTCCACGTGGCTGATCACCGCCCCACGACCGGTCTCGATCTCGGCCGGAGACATCCGTGCGCAGAACCACCGGTCGAGGCCGGCGAAGCGGCGCGCGTACTCGTGCTCCAGGCGGTCCACGTCGCCCGCGAGGATGCGGCGAAGAGCCGCGGCCGTTGCCCCGGCGGTGCTGGCGAACTCGGGGTTGCTTTCCGTGAGCTCGTCGCAGTTCCCGAGGTAGTTGGCCCCGATGCCCCAGGCAGGAGGGCTGCCGTCGTCGGGTTCGGTGAAGGCCTGCCAGGCCGCGTTCAGGGCAACGATGTTGCCCTCGCTGTCCACCGCGCAGGTGGGTGCCTCGAGCGCGTCGAGCAGGCCCTTGGCCAGCTGGAGGTAGGCGCGGGCCTGCTGCTCCGCGCGCTGGCGTTCGAGGGCGTGGAGGAGAGCGGTCGCGAGCTTGGGGCCGTCGTGCTCCCCCTTCACCAGGTAGTCCTGGGCGCCCTCAGCCAACGCCCAGAGCGCCAGCTGCCCATCGGCCCGCCCGGTCAGCACGAGCAGGGCGATCTGCGGATGCGCCGCCCGGATCGCGTGCACGACGGTCAGGCCGTCCGCGTCCGGCAGGGCGAGGTCCGCGAGCACCAGCTCATGCGGGCCTGCGTCCAGCATGAGCATGGCATCGCGCAGGTTGGCCGCGACCTCCACCTGAGCCTGCGGCAGCTCCTCCTCCAGGAGGGCCAGCACGAGCTCGCTGTCCGACGCAGAGTCTTCGATCATGAGCAGGCGAAGCGGCTTGTCCGTGACGAGCCGCGGGCCGGTCGCAGGCCCGAGGGTGATCACGCCGGCAGCCGGACGAGCCCTAGCCAGAAGTCATCGATGGACTGCACGACGTGCACGAACTGATCGATGTCCACGGGCTTCGTGAGGAAGCAGTTGGCGCCCAGGTCGTATGTCTTCACCACGTCCCGCTCGGCCGAGGACGTCGTCAGGACAGCAACGGGGATACGCCGCAGTCGCTCGTCGGCCCGCATGGCCCCGAGCACCTCGTGCCCGTTCATGCGCGGCAGGTTGAGGTCGAGGATCACGAGATCCGGAAGGCGCTCCGCAACGCTCCGCAAGCGGGCCAGGGCGTCGACCCCGTCCCTCGCGACGGTCACGACGTTCGCGACCTTGGCGCCGGCGAGGGCCTCCATCGTGAGCTCGATGTCGGCAAGACTGTCCTCCACCAGCAGGATCTGCATCAGCTGCGCGTCGTACTTCATGAGCGATCCTCTGGCTGGGATGGAGGTGAGGGCAGCGTGACGCAGAACCGGCTGCCGCCCAGCGCGGAGGACTCGACCCACGCTTTGCCGTCGCAGCGCTCGGCGATCTGCTGCACGATCGCCAGCCCGATGCCCGTGCCCGGATAGGCCTCGCGGACGTGCAGTCGCGAGAACATGCCGAAGATGCGCTCCCGGTACTCCGGTCCGACGCCGATCCCGTCGTCGTCGACGCACAGCTGGACTCTGTCGCCATCCCGGTGGCCACTGACCATCACCCGGGCGGGTGCGTCGGCGCGGCGGAACTTCACGCCGTTGCTGATGAGGTTCTGAAGCACGGCGAAGACCGACGCCTCGTCGGACCACACGTCTGGCAGCTCGCCGATCTCGACACAGTCAACGTCCTCCAACGCCACTGCACGGCGGGCAACCGCTGCCGTGTCCACCAGACCGGCGGTGGGCTCAGAGCGCAGGAACCGCGAGTAGTCGAGCAGGTCATCGATGAGCACTCGCATCCGCGCCGCGCCGTCCACGACGTGGAAGACGTATCGGGCACCACGCTCGTCGAGCACTGACGCGTACCGCTTCTCCAGGAGCTGAACGAAACCCGTCATCACGCGCAACGGCTCAGCCAGGTCGTGCGACGCCACGTAGGCGAACTGCTCCAGGTCCCGGTTCGACCGACCGAGGGCTTTGTACTGCTTCTCGAGCGTGCGATGCACCTCCTCGAGCTCGGCCGTGTGCTGCACCCGCTCGGTCACGTCCTTCACGCTGGTGGCAAGGCCGACGATCGCGTCGTCGACGCCACGTAGTGGCGAGACCGTCAGGGAAACCGGCACGTGCCGCCCGTCGGGCCGCAGCTGCCACGTGTCGAATCGCTCTACGCGCTCACCCGCAAGAGCCTGCGCATGAACAGCGCCGAGCTGCGCTGCGGTCTCGGCAGGCAGGAGGTCAGCGGCCTGCCGGCCGAGCATCTGGTCAGCACTGCAGCCGTAGAGGCGTTCGGCGGCGGCGTTCCAGCTCGTGATGCGGCCGGCGAGGTCCTCGCTGAAGATCGCATCTGCCGAGACGGCGACGATCTGCGCCAGCATCAACGGGTCCAGGATCTCGGGACTGACACCGTGCCAGGTGGGGGCGGAGGTGATCATGAGGCTTCCATGGCCGGAGTATCGGCATAGCCCGATGCGCCCTATCCCAAGTACGCAGAGAACCAATGGAAGACGGCACATCCACTGGTCCGTCGATGCCACCTCCGTGTGCCTTTCGGCAAGCGGGAGAGCGCGTAGCAGCTCGTGCTCTAGGTGGCTCCGAGGCCCTCCCAATCCCATCGCGGCACCGAGAGCCCCGCCGGCACCCCAGCCGCGTCCGCTGGATGGGCGTTGAACTCGTTCACCGCCCACTCCATGTACGCGCGCAGCGCGGCGCGGAACTCCACGTCGTCAGGCAGCCCGGCGTCGTCGGCAGCCGTGACGAAGCAGTCCACAAACCGGCGGTTGAGGTCGGAGAGGTCTCCGTTGCCGGAGTGCATCCTCAGCAGATCGGTCTGCGTGCCACAGGACTGCGAGTAGTCCGCCGGTCCGCCGAGCACCTCGCCCCAGTAAAGCGCCAGCCGCTCGACGTGCTGCGGGTGCTGCCCTTCGTGCGAGAAGGGGTGGTTGAGCTCCGGGTCGGCAAGGCATCGCACGTGATGGGCCTGCGCCAGCCGCAGCAGCGCCTGCCCACCACCGGCGTACTCGAACAGGCTGGGCCGCACGCAGCGCACGCTACTGCGGCAGCGCCAGGGACTCGGCGACAACCGGTGCAATGGCCTGGCGCTCGAACTGGGTGCGGTAGAGCTCGGCGTAGAGGCCGTTTTCGGCGAACAGCTCCTCGTGCCGGCCGCTCTCGACGATCCGGCCGTCGTCGACGACCAGGATCTGGTCGGCCTCGCGCACGGTGGAGAGGCGGTGCGCGATGACGAGAGAGGTACGACCCTGCAGGGCGGTAGCGAGGGCGCGCTGTACGGCGGCCTCGGACTCGCTGTCGAGGTGCGCCGTGGCCTCGTCGAGCACCACGAGCCCCGGTGCCTTCAGCAGCAACCGGGCGATCGCCATCCGCTGCTTCTCACCACCGGACAGCCGGTAGCCGCGGTCCCCTACGACGGTGTCCAGGCCGTCCGGCAGGGACCGCACGAGTGGGCCGACCTGCGCCTGCTCCAGCGCCTCCCAGAGCTCTGCGTCGGTCGCCTCGGGCTTCGCGTAGGCCAGGTTGGCGCGGATCGTGTCGTGGAACATGTGTGCGTCCTGCGTGACGACGCCGATGGCGCCGCGCAACGACTCCATCGTCACATCACGCACGTCCATCCCGCCGACGCGGACGCTGCCCTGCTGCACGTCGTACATCCGCGCGACGAGCTGGCTGATGGTCGTCTTCCCGGCTCCCGACGGCCCGACGAGCGCGATGAGCTGGCCAGGCTGAGCCGTGAACGTCACGCCCTTGAGGACCTGGGCGGAGATCGTGTTGTCCAGGACAGCGACCGACTCGAGTGAGGCCAGCGAGACCTCGTCGGCACGCGGGTAGCGGAAGTGGACGTCGTCGAACTCCAGGGAAGGCACGCCGGCAGGCAGCGTCACGGCATCGGGCTTGTCGGCCACCATCGGTGGCAGGTCGAGCACCTCGAAGACGCGCTCGAAGGACACCAGCGCCGTCATGATGTCCACCCGCACGTTCGACAGCGCCGTGAGCGGTCCGTAGAGCCGCGTCAGGAGCGAGGCCAGCGCCACGACCGTCCCGACCTTGAGACTGCCGTTGGCGGCGAACGTGCCGCCCACGCCGTACACCAACGCTGTCGCAAGCGCGGCCACCGTCGTCAGCGCGACGAAGAAGACCCGGCCGTACATCGCCGAGATCACCCCGATGTCGCGGACCCGGCCGGCACGGTCGCGGAACGCCTGCTCCTCCTGAGCCGGTCGCCCGAAGAGCTTGACGAGCAGCGCGCCCGAGACGTTGAAGCGCTCCGTCATCGAGTTGTTCATCTCGGCGTTGAGGCTGTAGCTCTC
>JAVXVI010000004.1:0-3723 GCA_032230005.1 Actinomycetota bacterium
GGCGGCGGTGCTGCGGTCACCGGTTTGCTCGCTCACTGCCAGTGCCTCGGCTGCCAGATCCCGTCCGGCCGCCAGGTCGCGTGGGTAGGTGAGGCTGGCGAGGTTGCTGAGCGCCAGACCCAGCGTCCGCGGCAGACCGTGCTCCCTCGACACCCGGATGCTCTCGTGCAGCACGGCACGGCTCGCCGTCGGTGAACCCATGTAGAGCAGGATCGTGCTCACGCGATACAGGGCGTTGGCCACGTCGACGGCGTCGCCGTGCTCCTCTGCGAGGGTGAGTGCGAGCAGGCCGTAGCGCTGCGCGGGCTCCTGGTTGCCGAGGAAGAGGTGCGCAGCGGACAGACCTGCGACGACGCGGAACAGCTCCGGCATCAGCGCTGCGTCGTCCTTCAGCTCCTCGAACAGCGGCCCCAGTAGGTCGACGACCTGCTGCAGCCGGCTCTGGTCGCGCAGCGCCTCGCCCTCGATGACGAGGGCGCGCACCGCCTTCAGCTGGTCGCCCTCCGCGGCGTAGCCCGCCCGCGCAGAGCGGGCGAGCTCGAGCGCACGGTCCGACTTCCCCGACTCGCGCGCGTTGAGGGCGGCGAGCTCTTCGAGCTCGTGCAGCTCGAGGCCGACTGCTCCGCGAGACAACGCGGTCTCGGCGTGCAGCAGGGCTTGTTCGGGCGAGCCGAGCGCATGGGCGCGCGCAGCCGCTCGACGCAGCAGCGTGCGGGCCTGCAGCGCCAGCTCGTCGTGGTCACGGTCGTCGGTGCTGCTCGCGTCGAGGGCGTCGAGGTAGTGCTGCGCCAGCACGGCGGCGAGGTCGCCGGCGTCGTCGAACACCGCCGCCAGGTGGGCAGCTGCGGCGAGGTGCCTGCTCTTGCGGTCACGCCTGGACATCGTGTCGTAGGCCACCTGGCGGACGAGGGCCTGCAGGAAGCGGTACTGCCCCCGCTCCGGCGACCGCGGGTCGCTCTGCAGCTCGAGGATCTCCTTGCGCAGCAGGCTGTTCAGGAGGTCGTCGACGGCCGTTGAGTCGTCGGTGAGGGCCGCCAGCCCTTCGCGTGAGAACGACAGCCCGAGAACGCTGGCGTCCTGAACGGCCCGGCGCTCCGCCGGCGACAGTGCGTCGAGGCGTGCGGCGATCAACGTCTGCAGACTCGCTGGGGCCGCCAGGGTTGTCAGGTCGACCAGGTCGCCGGCTGTGTCGACGAAGACGTAGCGCCCTTCGAGAGGTACGACGGCGTCCCGGTCGATCAGGGACCGGACGGTCTCCACGGCGTACAGCGGGACGCCCTCGGCCTTGGCCACCAAGGCTGCGCGGGCGGCCTCGGGCAGCCCGTGGACCAAGCCGTCGACGAGAGCCGTCATGGCGGTGTCGTTGAGCGGCTCGAGGTAGACGGGAGTCGTGCGGCGGCCCGAGATGAGGCTGGGCCGGCGCTCGAGGAGCTCGGGTCTGGTGAACGCCAGCACGAACAGCGGGAAGCGCGCGGTCTCGAGCAGGTGATCGATGAGGTCGAGGAGCCCGGAGTCTGCGTGGTGCAGGTCCTCGAACAGCAACGTCATCGGGCCGCCCTCGCCGACGCGCTCGAGGAAAACGGTCCATGCCGCGAACAGGTCTGCCCGGTCGAAGGTGGAGCCCTCGCCGTGTCCCAGCAGCACATCGAGCCGGGGCGCGACCCAGGCGCGCTCGTCCGCGTCGGGGATCCAGCGCTGCAGCGCCTCGTCGACCTTGCGGTCGGCGTATCCGCCTACGTCCGGCTCCATGAGCTCGAGGCGGCTGCGGACCATCTCGGCGAACGCCCAGAAGGCGACGCCCTCGCCGTAGGACAGGCATCGCCCTCGGTGCCACCGGGTGAGGATGGTCATCCCGTCGATGTACTTCTCGAACTCCCAGCCGAGTCGGGTCTTGCCGACGCCGGCGACGCCCGACACGGTGACCAGCCGGGGGCGGCCGTCCTCGGACGTCGCGTGGAACAGCTCCTTGACCAGCCGCAGCTCGCGATCGCGGCCGGTGAAGGGCGCTTCCAGGCCGTCGACCCGCTGCGCACCGCCGACGGCAGCGACGACGGCTCGGGCCTGGAACAGCCGGAGCGGCTCCGCCTTGCCCTTCAGCGCGTGCTCGCCGGTGTCGGTGTAGGTGACGGCAGCGGAGGTCAGCACCCGCGTGGCGTCGTCGACCCAGACCGTGCCGGGCAGGGCCGCGGTCTGCACCCGGGCGGCGGTGTTGACAGCGTCCCCCGCGACCATTCCCTCGCCCGTGGCGCCGAGGGTGACCGCGACCTCACCGGTCACGACGCCGACCCGCAGGGACAGGCCGGTCATTCCCACGTCTTCACCGAGTGCGGTGACCATCCCCACCAGGTCGAGCCCGGCTCGCACCGCCCGCTCCGCGTCGTCCTCGTGGGCAATCGGCACACCCCAGACCGCCATGACCGCGTCGCCGATGAACTTCTCCACCGTGCCGCCGTAGCGCTGCACGACCGTGCGCGCCTCGTCGAAGTAGCGCGAGAGCAGCTCCCGGACCTCCTCCGGGTCCCGCGACTCCGACAGCGTCGTGAAGCCGACAAGGTCGCCGAACAGGACCGACGTGAGTCGCCGCTCGGCGGTTCGGGGAGTGGGGATCGGGGCTGCCGGCACCGGGGTGGCCGGCGCACCGGGGACGGGCGTGCCGCATTCGGCGCAGAACCGGCCGCGGCCCAGCGGAGAGCCACAGACCGCACATGCGCTCGGTCGCTGGGGAGCGCCGCACTCGACGCAGAACTTCGCGCCTTCGACGTTGTCGGCGGCGCACGAGGCGCAGGTCATCGCGACTGCCCCGGCATCCGCACGCCGCACCTCCTCAACCCGCAGCCAACTTAGGTCAGAAGTGCGCTCGGTGGGCCTTCTTGACCGACTTCGGCCAGATCCATCACCAGGCCCTCGTGGGCTGCGAGCACGACCAGGCCGGGGTGCTGCACCGAGCGCACCATGGCGTCGACGTCGTCGTCGCTGCGACCAGGGGCGTGATGGAAGAGCACGACCGCGCGGGCCCCTGCCTCCTCGCCGAGCGCCACCGCGTACTCCGCCGAGGCGTGCCCGAGGTAGCCGACACCGGGGAACTCCGCGGCCCGGTGCTGCGCGTCATGGATCAGTACGTCGACGCCGTCGGCCAGAGCGAGGGCTGCCTCGTGCCGCTCGCCGAGCCCGTCGGGTCCGGCCCCGAGGCTGCTCGGGCTGTGGTCGGACAGGTACGCCAGTGAGTGGCCGCCCGCGCTCACGCGGTAGCCGAAGGTCCGGCCGCCCTTGTGCGGGATCTCCCGGGCGAGCAGGTCGAACCCGGCGATGTGGTGCTCGCCTTCCTCGATGCCTGCGAACGTCCAGCCGTCGCCGAGCTGGGCCGGGAGGATCGGGAAGTGCGGCGGGGAGAACGCCCTGGCCAGGACGGTCTCGGCGTCGGGTTCCTGCTGCGGCATGAGGACGCGCACGCGGCTGCCGGCGGCGCCGCCGGCACCGAAGAAGGGCAAGCCGTGCGTGTGGTCCCAGTGCAGGTGCCCGAGCAGGATCGTCCCGTCGTACGGACCGTCGAGCAGCGCCGTCACGGCGGCGATGCCCGTCCCGGCATCCAGCAGCAGCCGGATCGGCTCGTCGGCCGCCTGGACGGCGACGCAGGAGGTGTTGCCGCCGTAGCGCAGAAAGGCCGCGCCCGGTGCGGGTGTGGAGCCGCGTACGCCGCAGAACGTCACCCGCATCGGCACACCG
>JAVXVI010000005.1:0-5037 GCA_032230005.1 Actinomycetota bacterium
GCCCCGACCGAGCGTCGAGAAGTGGAGCTACTTCACGCCCAGCGCGAGGTAGTCGTACATCTGGAACCCGTTGGAGATGAACACGTTGGTCAGGTTCTTGCTGCGGTAGAGCAGACCACGTGCCCAGATGCCCGGGAGGATGACTGCGTCCTCCATGACCTGCTTGTCGATCGCGCCCCAGAGGCCTTCACGCTTCTTCAGGTCGAGCTCGAGCAGGGCGTTGTCCAGCATCTGGTCGACCTTCGGGTCGATGACGCTGAGGTTGGACGAGCCACCGGTGTCACGGATGACCCGGCTGTCCACGATCTGCTGCAGGAAGCCGAAGCCGTCCGGCCAGTCGGCACCCCACCCGTTCGTCGACAGACCCAGCTGCGCCGGGCCGTTGCGGTACGACGGCTTGCCGGCGTACAGGGCGAAGTAGTCCTTCTGCGGGAACGGCTTCAGGGTCAGCTTGATCCCGACCTTGGCGAGGGACTGCTGCAGCGCCTCGGCCGTCGCCTTCTCCTTCGGGCGCTCGGCGCGGTAGGACATGTTGGTCGAGAAGCCGTTGGGCTTGCCGCACTTGGTGAGCGCGGCCTTGGCAGCGGCGATGTCGCCGGTCGGCGACTTCTCGAAGTTGTAGAGGTCGACCTTCTGCGCGCCAGGCACGAGCGGCGGCATCAGGTTGGTGGCGATGTCACCGCCGGCCGGGCCGCCGTAGGCGCGCTGGTAGCCCTCGTGGTCGGAGGCGTACTCGACGGCCTTGCGGCAGTCGATGTTGTCGAGCGGCTTCACCTTGGGGTTGATCGAGGTGTACCAGAGCCGCGCGATGGCCGCCGAGTCGGCGTTGGCCTTCAGGCTCGGGTCGCCCAGGATGCGGCCCTGTGCAGCGGACTGCACACCGGTGCCGACCACGTCCATGTCGAGGTCACCGGCGATGAGGCGGTTGTCGATGTCATCGGCGTTGACGTTGAGCGCGACCTCGTACTTGTCCGGCAGCGCCTTGCGGTAGGGGTCCGTCGCCGGGTCCCAGTTGGGGTTGCGGACGAGGGTGAAGTTCTTGCCCAGGTTGTTGGTCCCGAACATGTACGGGCCCGAGGAGACGACGTGCTCCTTGTACTTCGCGCCCGTGTCCTTGGCCACCGGCACCGGGATGGTGCTCGGCTGCATCGTGAAGTAGTCGAAGCCGCTGAACGGCTTCTTCAGGTGGAAGACGATCGTCTGGTCGTCCGGGGTGTCGATGGCCTTGAGGCCGAGCTTGCCCGGGGTCGTGTCCTTGTACGGGGTCGTGTAGCCCTGCGTGTCGAGGAAGTCGCCCATGTAGGTCGGGCCGTCGGGGAAGGTCGTCTTGTCGAGCGAGCGCTCGACGCCGTACTTCACGTCCTTCGACGTGATCGGGGTGCCGTCCTCGAACTTCACGCCCTTGCGCAGCTTGTAGGTCCAGGTCTTGGCGTTGTCGGTGGCCACCCCGAGGCTCTCGGCGAGGTCAGGCACCAGGGTGGTGCCCTCGGCGCCCGGGCCCGGCTTGAACATCACCAGCGAGCGGCCGTACAGCCGGATGAAGTTCCAGCTGTAGCCGTAGTAGGTGTCGGCCGGGTCGAGCGAGTCCCAGTCGCCCGCGTTGGCCATGCGGATGGTCCCGCCCTTCTTGGTGGAAGGGTTGAAGACCGCGGTCGTGGCGGCGTTGTACGCCGCCTTGCTGCTGGTGGTGCCCGTGCTGGTGCCCCCACCGCCACTGCTGCCACCGCACGCGGCGAGGCCCATCGCGAGGGCGGCCGCGATCGCGGCCGCTTGGAACGAGCGTCTTGTCTTCATGTGCGTGTGAGCCCCTTGTCTGGTGAGCGGGTGAACGGTGGAGCCGTGGTGCCGGTGGAGCGGTGTGACGTCAGCGGGCGCGGGGGTCGAGGGCGTCTCGCAGTCCGTCACCGAGCAGGTTGAAGGACAGGACCGTGATGAAGATGGCCATCCCGGGGATGATGAGGAAGTACGGAGCGATCGTGTAGAAGCGGACTGCGTCCGAGAGCATGCCGCCCCACGATGCCGTAGGGGCGCGGATGCCGACCCCGAGGAACGTCAGCGCCGCCTCGAACAGGATGTTCGTCGGGATCAGCAGGGTGGAGTAGACCAGGATCGGCGCCGCGAGGTTGGGCAGCAGCTCGCGGAAGATGATGTACGGCGAACGCGCGCCGAGGCTGCGGGCCGCGTCGACGAACTCGCGCTCGCGCAGTGACAGCGTCTGCCCACGGATGATGCGTCCGACGTAGGGCCAGTTGAAGAAGCCGATGATGAAGATGATCACGGCGATGCGCAACGTGTCGCCGCTGATGCCGAAGGCCGTGTCCGGCACGACGCCGGCGAGGGCGATCGCGAACAGCAGCAGCGGGAACGCCAGGAACGTGTCCATGACGCGGCTGATGCTGGCGTCGACCCAGCCGCCGAAGTAGCCGGCCACGACACCGAAGAACGTGCCGAGGACGACCGACAGCATCGTGGCCAGGAAGGCCACCAGCAGGGAGATGCGCGCGCCGTACAGCACCCGGCTGAACAGGTCTCGTCCGTTGACCGGCTCCAGCCCGAGCAGGAAGTGCCTGCTCATGCCGCCGCGCGGCGTCGTCGGCGTCTGCAGCGACGCGTCGATCAGGCGCTCGTGGAACTCGTTCGGCGGGTGGCCCAGCAGCTTGACGATCAGCGGAGCGAAGATCGCGATGAGCACCAGCAAGCAGATGACGATGAAGCCGGCGATCGCGACCTTGTCGCGCTTGAGGCGCATCCAGGCGATCTGGCCGAGCGAGCGGCCTTCGATGTTGCCGGTGACACCCGCCAGCACCGCTTCGGGCTGCGCCTCAGAGGCCGAGCTTGTGACCTCGAGCGGTGCGGTCACCGCTGCGCCCGCAGCAGCACGTCAGACGACAACCGCGGGCACCCTTCCCTGGGCTGAGCGCGGCGGCAGTCGCCTGTCGCGCGTGTTCGAGCAGAACGTACGGGGTGCGGTGTCGCCGCTGCACGCCAGCCACGTCATCGCGGCTGAATTGTTACCACGAAACGCCGATCTGGCGCTGCGGCGACACGTCACCGCAAGCAGAACCGGACACTTGGGCCAGAAACGCTTACTTGCCGCGGAGCTTGGCGAGTGCCTCGGCGAGGATCGCCTCGCCGTCCTCCTGGTTGCGCCGCTCGCGCACGTAGGCAAGGTGGGTCTTGTACGGCTCGGTCTTCGGCGGGGCCGGCGGGTTGTCCTTGTCGCGGCCGGCCGGGAACCCGCAGCGCGGGCAGTCCCAGGTCTCGGGGATGGCCGCCTCGTCGGAGAACGACGGGTGCGTCTCATGCCCGTTCGAGCACCAGAAGGCGATGCGCTGCCGCGGCGCGGCCTCGCCCCGCTCGGCCTCTCCCATGGGCCCGGCGCCTACTCGGCTTCCCCGGATCGCGTTGCCGCCTGCCACGGTGAAGCTCCTTCGTTGTTGGGGATGGTGCAGTCTAGAGCGCGCGGGACGTCACTTGGTCTGCTTCAGCAGCAGCCCGAGCGCAACGATGCAGACGCCCCACACGGCCCCGCAGATGATGGTCAGCCGGTCGAGGTTCTTCTCGACGACTGCGCTGCCACCCAGCGATGACGACACGCCGCCGCCGAACAGGTTGGACAGACCGCCGCCCTTGCCACGGTGAAGCAGCACCAGCACGACGAGCAGGATGCTGGCGAGCGACAGCAGGATCGACAGGAAAGTGACCATGCGCTGAGTGTAGGCGGACGAGGCGGGTGCGGAGATCAGCCGGCGTCGAAGCGGCAGATGCCGGCGAACTCCGCGGCCTCCAGGCTGGCGCCGCCGACCAGAGCCCCGTCGACGTCGGGCTGCTCCATGATCGCGGCCACGTTGGAGGCCTTCACCGAGCCGCCGTACAGCACCCGCACGCCGTCGGCGAGGTCGCCGGGGTAGAGCTCTGCAAGGCGGGCACGCAGCGCCGCGCAGACCTCCTGCGCATCCTCAGGGGTCGCGACCTCACCCGTGCCGATGGCCAACACCGGCTCGTAGGCCACGACGATCGTGCGCACGACCTCGGCGGAGACCCCGGCGAGTGCGCCGTCGAGCTGCGAGAGGCAGTGCGTCACCTGGCCGCTCGCCTGGCGGACGTCGAGACCCTCACCCACGCACAGGATGGGGACGAGCCCGTGCCGGGCCGCCGCCTGGACCTTCGCGTTGACGACCTCGTCGGTCTCGGCGTGGTACTGCCGGCGCTCGCTGTGCCCGATCACGACGTAGGTGCAGCCGAGCTTGGCGAGCATCGCGCCGCTGATGTCGCCGGTGTAGGCGCCGCTGTCCTGCGGTGACACGTCCTGCGCGCCGTACACGATGTCGAGCTTGTCGCCGTCGACCATCGTCTGGACGCTGCGCAGATCGGTGAACGGCGGCAGCACCGCGACCTCGACCCGCTGGTAGTCGGCATCGTTGAGTGTGAAGGACAGCTTCTGGACGAGCGCGATGGCCTCGAGGTGGTTGAGGTTCATCTTCCAGTTGCCCGCCATCAGCGGCCTGCGGGTTGTCTTCTTCGCCATCAGCTGTCCAGGATGGTGAGGCCGGGCAGCGTCTTGCCCTCGAGGTACTCGAGGCTGGCACCGCCTCCGGTCGAGATGTGCGTGAAGCGGGTCTCGTCGATGCCGAGGGCGCGTACGGCGGCGGCGCTGTCGCCACCGCCCACGACGGTGAGCGCACCGGTCAGGGATGCCACCGCCTCGGCGACGCCGCGGGTGCCCTCGGCGTAGGGGGCCATCTCGAAGACGCCCATGGGGCCGTTCCAGAAGACGGTCTTCGCATCGGCCAACGCCTCGGTGAACACCTTCACGCTCTGCGGCCCGATGTCGAGCCCCATGCGGTCGCTGGGGATGGCATCGGCCGCCACGACGTCGTGGTCGGCGTCGGGGCTGAAGGAGGTCGCGGCGACGACGTCGACGGGAAGCACGATCTTGCCGGTCTCGAGGAACGTCCTGCAGGTGTCGACCTGGTCGGCCTCGAGCAGGCTGGATCCGACGTCGTGCCCTTGGGCCTTGAGGAAGGTGAAGCACAT
>JAVXVI010000006.1:0-3263 GCA_032230005.1 Actinomycetota bacterium
ACGTAATCGCAGTGGCGAGGCTTTGACGCCGGGAGTGACACGGTCACCCCGTCTCGCAAGAGGCGGTCTCCCGGTTGAGCCAGTGGTGAGACCGGCGCCCCCAGCAGCGTGAGCCCAGCTCACGCCGTACGACGGGAGCACGGCCGGTGTCGGACTACGCGAAGGCCCTCGGTTCACGCTTGCGGGCCATCCGCACCCAGCAGGGGCTGTCACTGCACGGGGTCGAGGAGAAGAGCCAGGGGCGCTGGAAGGCCGTCGTCGTCGGCTCCTACGAGCGTGGCGACCGCGCCGTGACGGTGCAGCGCCTGGCCGAGCTCGCGGACTTCTACGGCGTCCCGGTCAGCGAGCTGCTGCCCGAGGGCATCGCCGTCGCGGCCGCCGAGCCGGCCGCCAAGATCATCATCGACCTGGAGCAGCTGTCGGGGGTGCCCGCCGACAAGGCCGCTCCCCTGGCGCGCTACGCCGCCACGATCCAGAGCCAGCGCGGCGACTACAACGGCCGCGTCCTGTCGATCCGCCAGGAGGACCTGCGGTCACTCGCGGTGATCTACGACGCGTCACCCTCCGCACTCACCGAGCAGCTCATCGGCTGGGGCGTGCTGTCGGCCGACGCCCGCCGCGCCATCGAGGTCTAGACAGCCAGGCTGGGCTTGAGGCTGAGGATCCGGGCCAGCAGGCCGTTGACGAAGGCAGGGCTCTCGTCGGTGGACAGGCTCCCGGCCAGCTCGACCGCCTCGCTGACGGCGACCGCGTCAGGCACGTCGTCGCGCCACAGCAGCTCGTAGGTGCCCAGCCGCAGGATGGCCAGGTCGACCGGCGGCATCCGGTCGAGGGTCCATTCCTCGGCGTAGGTGCTCAGGAGCTCGTCGATCCGCCCCTGGTTGGCCACGACGCCCTCGACCAGCTCCACGGCGTACTCAGGAACGGGCGGGTCGCTCTGCGCGAGCCGGTCCTTCAACGTCCGCAGCACGTCGCCGTCCCGCTGCCCGGCTTCGTAGAGGACGTCGACCGCGCGCTTGCGCGCCTTGCTGCGAGCGCCCACTACTTCTCGTTGATGCGACCGAGATAGCGCCCGTCGCGGGTGTCCACCTTGATCTTCTCGCCGGTGGTGAGGAACAGCGGCACCTGGATCTCGGCGCCGGTCTCCAGGGTCGCGGGCTTGGTCCCGCCGGTGGAGCGGTCGCCCTGCAGGCCGGGGTCGGTGTGGGCGACGATCAGCTCGACCGAGGCGGGCAGCTCGACGTAGAGGGCGGCGCCGTCGTGCATGGCGACCATCGCCGTCATGTTCTCGAGCAGGTAGTCCTTGACCGTCCCGAGCGTCTGCTCCGGCACGTAGACCTGGTCGAAGGTGTCGCTGTCCATGAAGACGTAGTCGGTGCCCTCCTTGTACAGGAAGGACATGTCGCGCTTGTCGACGGTGGCGATCTCGACCTTGGTGCCGGCGTTGAAGGTCTTGTCGACGACCTTGCCGGACAGGACGTTCTTCAGGGTCGTCCGGACGAACGCACCGCCCTTGCCGGGCTTCACGTGCTGGAACTCGATCACCGACCAGAGGCCGTTGTCGAGGTCGAGCACCATGCCGTTCTTGAGGTCGTTCGTGGAGGCCATGAGCAGCGAGTCTACTGGCGGCGCGCGGGGGTCAGCTCACGGCTGCGCGGTGAACGGAACGCCCGACGGACCGTGCGTTTTGGTGGCGGCGAGGCGGACTCGGTAGCGGGTCGGATCCGTGGGCACCGGGATCGTGAAGCGGGTGCCCGCGTTGCTGCCCAGCTGATGGGTTGCGACCCGGACCCAGCTGCTGCCGTCGTACCGCTGAAGAACCGCGGTGTCCCCTGACTGGCCGCCGTCGGCAGCGATGTCGACCAGGTAGCGATTGCCTGCGCTGTTGCGCGTCAGCGTCGCCGTGAGGCGCGGGATGACCGTGATGGGGATCGGCGTGCTGATGATGCCGGAGCTGGCGAGGCGGACCCGGGCGTTGCGGACCAGCGGCGCGACGCGCAGGGCGATCGAGCCGTCAGAGGCGGTCTGCCCGTGGGCAACGCGTCGCCAGGACGAGGTGCCGGCATCGAGGACCGCGGCGTAGACGGTCCGCCCGGCGAGCGGTTTTCCGTCTCGAGTGAGGGTGCCACGGAGCTGAAGCCCTTGGTGGACGGGCACGAACCGGCGTGACGCCGTTGCGGTGAGGTTCGGGGCTGCGGCCGCGGTAGCTGCTGGGGACGGCGAGGGCGAAGTGGCGGCGCTCGGTTGCGCCTGCGGCTGCGGGGCGGGCGCGACGACGTGAGGTGACAGCGGCGACGTCGGTACGGCGGCAGACGGCCCTGTCGGGGAGGGGTGCGCGGCCAAGGCTTGACGCTGGCGGAGAAGCGCGGCGCGGAGCCGGCGCTCGACGGCGCGACGGTGCTCGCGCGCGGCGGCCCGCGGTCCGGCGGGAACTCCGATGGGACCGAGCACCGTGTGGATGGCGTTCTGGACCGGCTCGGGCAGCGTCGTCGGGTAGGCGGCGGCCACTCCCCCGGTCACAGCCATGGCCGCCACGAGGGCAGTCGCTCCGGTGGCGAGCCGGATGGTGCGGCGCCGGCGTCGGCGACTCGGGCCGGCGGCACGGAACGCGGCCAGCGCCACGTCCTCACCGGCCAGCTCGCCGGGCAGCGCGGGTGACTGGAGGGCGCGCACGAGCGGCGCGTTGAGCAGCTCGTCGTCCGGGTCAGGGGTCACGGGTTCTCCAAGGGCTCGAGCCGGGGGTGCTCGGCGAGGGCACGCAGTCCGCGGTGCACGCTCACCCGCACCGCGCCGGGCGACTTGCCGACGATCTGCGCGACGGTGGCGACGTCGAGGTCGGCGAGGACGCGCAGCGCGACCATCTCCGCCTGGTCGGCCGGCAGCGACGTCAGGATCTTGAGCGCGCGGTCTACCGAGGTGCGCGCGATTGCGTCGTCCTCTGCCGAGTCCGACCGGCGCTGGTCGATCACGGCGACGTCCTCGACGAGGACGAGGGGGCGGGCGGTGCGGTTGCGAGCCGCGTCGATGGCTCGGTGCCGGGCGATGGTGAAAAGCCAGCTGCGGAAGGCGATTGCGTCACCTTCGAAGGCGGCGAGGTCACGCACCACCTGCAGCCAGGTCTCCCCTGCGACATCTTCATAACCGCTGCCGGCCTTGACGCGCAGGTAGCGGAGCAGCCGCGGCTGCAGCGCCCGCCACAGCGACAGGAAGCCGTCCTCGTCACCGGCACACGCGCGACGGAGCGCGGTGTCGAGCGGTTCCCC
>JAVXVI010000007.1:0-3316 GCA_032230005.1 Actinomycetota bacterium
TCCGAGCAGCAGGGCCCGCGAGGACTCGTTGCGGGTGATGTGCACGCCCCAGAGGACCTGGAGGACGCCGGCGAGCAGGAAGCCGGCGCCGAGGGGCACCCACTCCTGCAGGTGCGTGGGCGCGAACGCCACGTGAATGGCCCCGGCGCCGATCGCGGCTGCTGCGAGCAGCAACCGGGCGGCGTCGCGGAGGTGCAGGGGAGCGGGGGCTGATGTGGAGACCATGCAAGGTCTTCGCCGGTCGGGGCCCGGCGGATGTGCACCGTGGGGCAATCCGCTGAGGCGCCCACCGCGAACGCCTGGCGTGAACATCAACCGAGCAGCGCTTCTGACCGTGATCTGCCTGCCCAGCCTGCTGCTGTCCGCAGCCTGCGGCTCGTCCAGCACGGCATCCAGTGCACCGTCGGCCGCAGGCAAGGCCGGTGACGTGACCGTGAACACCGCGCTGCTCGCCTTCGATCCGGCGACGGCGCAGATCAAGAAGGGCCAGACCGTCACCTGGATCGGCGGGGACGACATCACCCACGTCCTCGTCGAGGGCACGTACAAGGTCGGCTCCGACAACCTGCGCACCGAGCAGACCGACGACAAGGCCTTCAACCTCAAGCTGACCAAGTCCGGCCAGCAGGTCAGCCACACGTACGACAAGGCCGGGACGTTCACGTACTACTGCACGATCCACCACGGGATGAACGGCACCGTCGTCGTCTCCTGACCCCCCTGCTCGACCTCCAGGCCGCTCATCCGAGTGCGCCCTGACCCCGCACGCCTACTGGAGAGAAAAACCATGACTCAGCGCACCTCAGTGAAGCTGGCGGCTGTCGCCGTTGGTGTCGCCCTGGCGGCAACCGCGTGCGGTGGCAGCTCCGGCGGCAGCACTGCTGCCGCGACCAAGCCGACCCAGGCTGCTTCGGCTGCAACGCCGGATGCCGCTGTCGGCCAGGCAGCGACGACGACCAAGGCCGCCGAGCTCCGCGCCGGGCTGACCTACCTGCTCGAGGAGCACGTCCAGCTGGCTGGGATCGCCACCGGGACCGCGATCGCCAACAAGGGCAACCTGAAAGCCCCGGCGGTCATGGCCGCGGTCGCCGCCCTCGACGCCAACTCGGTTGCACTGAGCAAGGCCGTGGGGTCGGCGTACCCGAAGGCGGAGGCTCCGTTCCTCGCCTCCTGGCGCCAGCACATCGGCTTCTTCGTCGACTACACCCTCGGCAAGGCCACCAAGAACGCCGCGATGACGACCAAGGCGATGAAGGACCTCGACGGCTACCGCACCAGCTTCGGACAGCTCATCAACTCCGTCGTCCCGGAGCTCCCGGCCGACGCCGTCGCGACCGAGCTCAAGCCGCACGTCGCCAGCCTGTTCGCGGCGATCGACGCGCAGGTCGCGGGCGACCCCAAGCAGTTCCAGCTGCTGCAGGACGCTGCGGGCCACATGCCGGGTACGGCGGCGATCCTCGCCGGCGGTATCGCGACCAACCTCAAGCTCGGCATGGCCGACACAAAGGCGGCTGACCTGCGGGCCGGGCTCACCGCGCTGCTCACGCAGCACGTCTACGCCGCCGGCATCGCCATCAGCACCGCCGTGAGCAAGGGCGGCAACCTCAAGGACCCGATGGTCGTCGGTGCCGTCTCGGCTCTCGATGCCAACTCGGTGGCACTGAGCAAGGCCGTCGGTGCGGCGTACCCGAAGGCGGAGGCTCCGTTCCTCGCCTCCTGGCGCCAGCACATCGGCTTCTTCGTCGACTACACGCTCGGCAAGGCGACGAAGAACGCCGCGATGACGACCAAGGCGATGAAGGACCTCGACGGCTACCGCACGAGCTTCGGGCAGCTCATCAACTCCGTCGTCCCGGAGCTCCCGGCCGACGCCGTCGCGACCGAGCTCAAGCCGCACGTCGCCAGCCTCTTCACGGCCATCGACGCCGTGGTCGCCGGCAGCCCGACCGCCTTCGGCAAGCTGCAGACCGCGGCCGGCCACATGCCGGGTACGGCGGGAACGCTCGCCGGCGGCATCGCGCAGAACCTCAAGCTCAGCTAGTCCCTGCGATCACTGTGGGGCGCGTCTGCGGACGCGCCCCACAGTCATGTCACGGACGCGGGCAGCGTCATGCTGATGAGGGCGCCCCGGTCGGCCGCGTTGCTCGCTGACACGCGACCCCGGTGCGCATCCGCGACCGCCTTGACGATCGCCAGCCCCAGCCCGGTCCCCGCATGGGGACCCGAGCTGTGGAAGCCCTCGAACACCAGGGGCAGGTCGTGCGCCGCGATGCCCGTTCCGTCGTCCTGCACCTCCAGCACGATGTCATCCCCGCACAGCAGTCCGCGAAGCACGACGACACCGCCGGCCGCCGTGTGCCGGACCGCGTTCTCCACCACGCTGTCGATGGCGACCTCGAGCCGCGCAGGGTCGGCGCGAACGGTCATCGGCGCGCAGTCCACGACCCAGCGTCGGCTGGGTGCTGCCGCCCGCCACCGCCGAGCGGTCCGCTCGAGCAGCGAGGCGACGTCGAGCTGCTCCGCGTGCATCGGTGCGTCGTCCGACTGCGCCAACGTCAGCAACCGCGAAGCGACCTTCTCGAGCTTGTCCAGCTCGTCGAGGATCACGTCCATGTCGTCATCGGCGGCGAGGATCGGATGGTCCTTGCGGACCAGCTCGGTGAACCCCCGGGCGACGGTGATGGGTGTGCGCAGCTCGTGCGACGCGAACCGGACGAAGCGGCGCTGTGCCTCTCGTGCCAGGCGCTCCACTTCCGCCAGCCGGCTGGCTTCGGCCAGCGCCGCCATGCGGCGACGAACGTGCCAGACCATCACCAGGAACAGCAGGGCCATGAGCGGAATCTCGCTCGTCTCCTGCCAGCCGATGGTCCCCTCGTTCGCGTCCGCGAAGAGGGGGACTCCGGTGGCGACCGTCACGAGCAGGCAGGTGGCCCACATGTAGGGAAGGGGCCAGGGGCGCAGGCCGTAGACCAGCGCCGTGCTCACCCAGACGAAGTGGAAGGGGATCGTCTCCGCGCCGGGCAGCCGGTACATGAGTGCCGTGTTGCCGACGGCGAACACCCCCCAGGCCGGGAGGAGGAGCCGGTCACGCGCTGAAGCAGTAGCCCACATTGCGCACCGTCTCGATGTGTCGTCGTTGCAGCTTGCTGCGGAGGCGGCCGACGTACACGTCAACCACGTTGCTCCCCGGGTCGAAGCAGAAGCCCCAGACGTCCGCGAGGAGCTCGTCACGCGTGCAGACCTCCTCGGCACGGCGCATCAGGTGGCCGAGCAGGACGAACTCCCGCTGCGACAGCGTCGTACGCCGTTCACCGTC
>JAVXVI010000008.1:0-3042 GCA_032230005.1 Actinomycetota bacterium
GACCTGCTGGGGGTGCCGGTGCAGCGGCCGGTGGTTCTGGAGACGACGGCGCTCGGGGCTGCGTTCCTGGCCGGTCTGGGCACGGGCGTGTGGTCCAGCCCCGTGGAGCTGGCCGACACCTGGCGGCTGGACCGTCGCTTCGAGCCGACCTCAGGGGTCCGCGGTGACGGCAGCCACGACCAGTGGTCGCGAGCCGTCGAGCGCTCGAAGGCGTGGGCCGTCGACACCTGACCACCCCGCCCCACCCGCAAGAACGGTGATCCACGGCGCGTTCCGCGCAGATCTGCCCTCTGGGTGCCCGATTTCTGCGTCAGCTGCGCCGTGGATCAAGAGGGTAGGAGGCGGTTGGCCGGTTCGGCTGCGGTGGGGACTTGACCCGTGTTTGCCTGCTTCAAAACGAACGGACAAACGCGCCAGGAGGCCAAAATGCCCATGATCATGAAGCAAGTCATGCCCGCTGGCGTACCACTCTCCATGCTCGACGCCGTGACCGAGGAGATGGGCGTCGACAGCAACCCGCCGGCGGGGATGCTCGTTCACACCCACTACGAGCAGGACGGCCAGGCACACATCCTCGACGTGTGGGAGACGGCCGAGGCCCACCAGAACTTCGTCGAGTCCCGCCTCATGCCGGCGATGGCCAAGGTCGCCGAAGCGCAAGGCTTCGACATCGCCGCGGCAGGGCCGCCGGAGACTGTCTTCACGGAGGTTCACCGCGCGGTCCGGGGGGCCTGAGCTCGAACCTGAGTCGTCTCTCAGCTCACTCGGCGAGGCCCTTGTCGACGGCGTAGCGGACGAGCTGGACGCGGTTGTGCAGCTGCAGCTTGGTGAGGGTGTTCTGCACGTGGTTCTCGACCGTGCGGTGACTGACGCCCAGCCGCTCGGCGACCTGCTTGGACGTCAGTCCCTTCGCCACCAGCCGCAGCACCTCGGTCTCCCGATCGGTGAGACGCGGGGCGCCGTCCTCGGCCTCGGTGCGGCGGTACTCCCCCAGCACCAGCCCGGCGAGCCCGGAGCTGAAGACGGCGTCGCCGGCGGCGGTACGACGGACGGCGTCGACCAGCTCGGCGGCGCTGGCCGACTTGACCAGGTAGCCGGTGGCGCCGGCCTTCACCGCCTCCAGCACGTCGGCCTGCTCACCGCTGGCCGACAGCACGAGAACCTTCACGCCGAGACCGACGACGGCAGCGGTCACCTCGACGCCCGACTTCCCCGGCATCTGCAGGTCGCACACGAGCACGTCGGGGCGGGTCGCGGTGCAGACCCGGATCGCCTTCTCGCCGTCGCCGGCCACCCCCACGACCGACAGGCCCGCTGCCGTCAGGTCGCGCTCGACCGCGTCGCGCCAGATGGGGTGGTCGTCGGCCACCACCAGCCTCAGTGGCTCAGCGTCTTGGGACACGCAGCTCCACCTCCGTCCCCTGACCGGCCGTGCTCACGACATCGACGGTCCCACCGAGGTCGGCGAGCCGGCCGCGGATCGACCGGGCCACGCCCATCCGCCCCTCCGCAGCGGCCTCGTCAAGCCGGCCGGACGGAATGCCCGGACCGTCGTCGCGGACGGACACCGTCACGGCATCGGTGGTGTCCTCGATGAGCACCCAGGCGTGCGTACCGCCGTGCTGGAGGGCGTTGTCGATGGCGGCACCCACCGCGTGCGCGATCTCCGCGGCGCTCTCGGCGGGCAGCAGCACCGGACCCGCTGGCGCCGCGACATCCACCTCCGATCGGCTCGGAATGAGGATGCGCAGGTCGGCCTGCCCGTGGGCGGTCACCACCGGGCCGGACACCAGGCGCCGCAGGGACGCCTCCTGGTCACCGGCCAGCCTGGCCAGCTCGGGGTCCGACGAGCGGCGGCTGACGAGGGCGAGGGCCTGCAGCACCCCGTCATGGACCTGCCGGGACAGCCGCTCGCGCTCGGCCGCGGCCGTCTGAACATGGACCGCGTCGGCGAGGGCTCGCTCGGCCCGCCGGGCCAGCTGCACGACGTAGCCGACGACACTCCCGGCGAAGATCAGCAGCACGATTCCGTTGGCCGTCGTCTGCGTGACCGTCCCGCGCTCGACGACATCGGCTACCGCGACGGCCAGCGCGGCAAGCAGACCGCCGGCCGGGCCTGCCCAGACCGCCCACGCGAGGACGGGGGCCGCCGCCCAGCTGACGGTGAGCGTCGGGTCGCCGGCGTCGATCGACGCCGACGACAGCACCGCCATGGAGGACAGCAGCGCTGCCAGGGTCAGGATGAGATCCGCCGAGAGCAGTGGCCACCGACGTCGGGCTGCGTCGCTGTACAGCCAGGCGGCAAGAGCGGTCCAGACCGCCATCGCGGCGAGGACCAGGGCCCCGAGACCAGGTCGGGTGTACGACGACTGGTGCGCGAGCAGGCTGCCGGCGGCGTAGAGGAGCGCGGCGAAGCGGTAGACGCCGATCGCGCGCCAGAGCGCGGTATCGAGCCTCAGGTCAGCTGGCCCGGCGGGTCGGCCGCGGCGCGTCACTGACCATGGCCTCGGTCGCGGCCTTGCGGGCGTCCTCGATGTCGGCCTTCGCCGCGGTGGCGTACTGGTCGACGTACTCCTGGCCGGACAGCAGCATCAGCTCGTACATGATCTCGTCGGTGATCGACCGCAGGACGAACCGGTCGCCCTCCATGCCCTGGTAGCGGCTGAAGTCGAGCGGCTTGCCGACGCGGACGCCGACCCGGCCGAGGTTGGGGATCTTCTTCCCGGTCGGCTGGACGACGTCGGTGTTGATCATCGCGACCGGGATGACCGGGACCCCGGCCTCCAGGGCCATCCGGGCCACGCCCGTCTTGCCGCGGTAGAGCCGGCCGTCCGGGGATCGGGTGCCCTCCGGGTAGAGCCCGAGCAGGTTGCCGGCGCCGAGGATCCGCAGGCCGGTCCGCAAGGCAGCCTCCGAGGCGGCGCCCCCGCTGCGGTCGATCGGCACCTGCCCGACGCCGGAGAAGAACCCCTTGGTCAGCTTTCCCTTGACGCCGGTGCCGGTGAAGTAGTCGGCCTTGGCGAGGAACGTGATCTTCCGCGG
>JAVXVI010000009.1:0-5382 GCA_032230005.1 Actinomycetota bacterium
GCGTCGTGCCGGAGCTGCGCGGCCATGTCCGCGGGCGCCACCTGGCTCAGGTGGCGCATCGGGACATGCGGCCCGGCGGCGTAGACGACCGTGTGCAGGTCACCGAGCCCTGCCACGTACGACGCGACGCCGGCGGCGTCGGTGAGGTCGACCTGGCGGCCCTGCACGCCGAGCTCCGCGGTCAGCTCGGCCGCGCGGGCCGCGTTGCTCAGGTAGGTGAAGGCGACAGTTGACCCGCGGGCGACCAGCAGCCGGACGATCGCGCTGCCGAGGCCGCCGGTGCCACCGGCCACCAGGGCGGTGCCGGAGCGGGCGGCGAAGTCGGCCGGCTCGGTCATCCGGCCAGCAGCTCGAGCAGTCGGTTGCGGTCCGGTCCCGGCAGCCGGCCAAGCTCACCGTCGCCGAGCTCCGCGACGCGCTCTGCTATGCCCGGGCGGGCCATCACCGCATCGGGCAGGGCGAGGCAGCTCACCGTCTCGAGCATCGCCCGGAACACCACCGCGTCCTTGGCGGACGCGACGAGGAACCGGGTCGTCGCGAGGTCGGGCTCCGGCGGGGAGGCGCCCTGCCGGATCGCGTCCATCTCGGCGATGCGGGCACGGTCGGCGCGCAGCTGGTTGCGGTAGTGCGGGGTGATCTTCTCCTCCGTCATCTCATCCCACGCAACCGTCAACGCGGCTGGGTCGTCGAGGTGCGCGCGAACCGCGTCGCGCAGCTGCTGCGCGTGCAGCAGGCCGACGCTGATCCCCCGTCCTGCCGACGGGTTGGTGCTGGCCCACGCGTCGCCGACCGCCACGACGCCGGTCGCCAGCGGGCGGCCGTCGGAGACGAAGCGGTGGTAGCGGTCGAGAACGCCCGCCATCGGCAGCACGTCGGTCAGGGGCTCTCCATCTGCCCAGTGCGCCTGCAGCGGATGAGCACGCACCACTCGCTCGAAGACGTCGACGTGTCGCAGCTCCTTCAGCGGTGTGTCGACCGATGCGACGGCCAGGGTCACTGACCAGGTGTCGTTGTCGGCAGGGAGCGTCAGCATCGACAGGCTCCCGAGGGCCGCTGCGATCGGACCCAGCCGCTGCGGCAGCTGCCCGCGGTAGTTGCGCGTGTAGTAGAGGAAGCCGCAGTGCTGTGACTCCACGACGGGCGGCGGAGTGCCCAGGCGCCCCAGCCATTCCGGGAGGGCCGAGCGCCGTCCGGCCGCGTCGACGACGAGGTCGGCGGTCAGGTCCTGTCCGCCCTCGGTGCGCACCCCGACGACGTGCGGCAGGCCCGTGATCGCCGACGCCCCGGTCAGCAGGCCCTGCACCCGCACGCCCCGCCGCACGGTCACGCCCGCAGTCGCCTCGGCAGCCTGCGCGAACACCGCCTCGACAACCGGTCGCCGGCCGCTGGGCACCCGGAACCGCTCATCACCTGGCTGCTCCGCCCGGTCGGTGATGCCGGGCGGCTGCACGCTGAGCAGATCGATCCAGCAGCAGCCTGCGGTCACCAGGGCAGCGGTCAGCTCGGGCAGCTCCGCGTCGAGGACCTGGCGGGCGCCGGGCAGGAGGTTGTGCGGCTGCCGGAACTGCGCGATGCCCTCACGCTGCCAGCTGTCCCACGCGTCTGCTGGGTCGGACGGTGTCGGGGCGGGATCGGCCTCGAGAACGATGACCTCATGGCCGTCTGCCGCCAGCATCATCGCCGCGGACAAGCCGATGACACCGCCACCGCAGACGACGATCCGGCCCATCGTCAGGCCCCCGCCTCGGGGAAGGCGACCTTGCTCGCTGCCACGCCGCGGCCGGCCAGCTCCCAGGCCGAGACGGTGCCCGCCTCAAGCAGCTCGGTGGCCGCGTCCACGAGAGCGCCGAGCGCGACGAAGGCGAACGCGCCACCGACCGAGATGCGGGCCACCCCCACAGAGGCGAGCGCCTTGACGTCAGGCCCGCCCGGCAGGAGCAGCACGCTGACCGGCAGCGGCACGGCACGGACGACGCGCTCGATCTCGGCCAGCTCCCGCATCCCCGGCGCGAACACGGCATCGGCACCCGCGTCGGCGTAGGCGGTCAGCCGGGCGATGGTGTCGTCGACGTCGCGGCGTCCGTGCAGGTAGTTCTCGGCCCGCGCCGTCAGGACCAGATCGCCCTTGTGTGCCACGGCCGCTGCGACACGAGCGACCGCGGTGTCCAGGTCGTAGACGGGCGCGGCGGCATCGCCGCTCGCGTCCTCGATCGAGAACCCCGCGAGCCCGGTCGCCACGGCCAGCCGCGCCGTCTCGCCGACGTCCTGTGCCGTCGTACCGAACCCGCTCTCGAGATCTGCCGACACGGGCACGTCGGTGGCGGCCGACAGGTCCGCGGCGTGCGCGAGCGCCTGGTCGCGGGTGACGCCGCCGTCGCGTCGCGCGAGCGTCGCCGCTAACCCGCTGCTCGTCGTCGCCAGTGCCTTGAAACCGAGAGAGGCGAGTACGACGGCGCTCCCGCGGTCCCACGGGTTCGGCATCAGCAACGGCGTACCGGGCACGTGCAGCTGCCGGAACGCGCGCGCCTTGTCCCCCTGAGTGCTCACGGGGCGGACCGTATTGCAAATGCAGCGAGTGCCCTAGCCGGGCAGGCCGTAGGTGAGGCAGATGCCCTGGATCGTTGCCATCAGGAAGATGCTCAGCATCAGCCCGGCGACCAGGCGCAGCCGGGCCGGCTGCTTGCCGCCCATGGTCGGCGCCATGTAGGCCTCGGGCAGTCCCGACCCGTAGCGCAGCGTCAGCCAGTGCGGATCCGGGACGCTGTCCGCTTCGACGTCCGGCACCTGCTCGTAGGAACGATCGGTCTCCATGGGTGAAGTGTGCGCCCCTTGGCTAGAGGCCGCTTGCCAGGGCGTTGCGCAGGATCTCGGCCGCCTCGCTGGCCGGATCGAGGTGCTCGTAGTGGCCGCCGCGGTAGGTCTGCAGTCGTGACCGGTCCCCGGCGGTCGTTGCGGCGGCGACGTAGCGCTCGCTCTGGCCGACCGGGACGGTGTCGTCTGCAGTGCCGTGGATCAGCAGCGTCGGCACGCCCGTGGGCAGCAGCGCCTCGGGGTCGGCGACGGCGTAGCGCTCCGGGAGCTGCTCGGGTGTGCCGCCCATCAGGGCCTCGACCGCGCCGCCCCCGAGACCTTGTCGAGCTCCCTCGGCGAGTGCTGCCACCGGCGCCTGGCCGACCGCCAGCGTCGGGCGCGGGATGTCCGGCCCGGGCGCGCCGGGTGCGGCTGCCGGCAGCCGGTGCCGGGAGGCGAGCCAGAGGGCGAGGTGACCGCCGGCGGAGTGCCCGACCACCGCGATCCGGTTGGCATCGACGCGGGACGACGTGATGACGTGGTCGTAGGCCGCTGCCACGTCGGTCAGGGTCGCCGGCCACGCGGCGTCGGCCGCGGCGTAGTCGACGTTCCAGACCAGGTAGCCGCGGTCGCACAGGTCGGCGGCGACGGCGTCTTCCAGCGACCGGTCGTAGACGGGCCGCCAGTAGCCACCGTGGACGAGGACGACCGTCGGCAGGAGCCCGCGTCCGTCGGGGATCCACCACTCGCCGCGCTGCAGCGGCCCGCTGCCGTAGGGCTCGACGAGCCGGGTCGTCACTTCCCGGTCGAGCCGGTGTCGGCAGCGTTGACGCAGGCCTTGAAGCCGTAGGTGCGCATCCACGCGAGGTCCGCGCGCGTCTTCGTCGGCGGGTGGGTGACCAGGTCGAACAGCGCCGCCTGGTCCTTGGCGCCTGCCGCGGTGTCGACCTTCGTGGCGTAGGCGTCGGCCTCGGTCAGCTGGACCCGCAGCGGGTCCAGCAGCTTGGCCTTCACGGCGGCTGCGTCGCTGGCCGGCGGCGTCAGTGCCGACAGCGCGATGACGTCCTTGCGGGCGATCTCGACGATCCGATGGACGTACGGCGGGACGGCGGCCAGTGAGGTCGGCTGGTCCTTCTTGACGGTGACGAGGTCGGCGTTGGCCTTCGCGCAGAGGGCTTCCGCCTTCGCGATGTAGGCCGCCTTGCCGCCGTCGCCCTTGCTGCCGCTGCCTCCGCCGCACGCAGCGACGAGCAGCAGCAGCAGGACCAGAGCGCGCTTCATGGGGCCATCCTGTCAGCCCGGATCGCGTTTGCCGATGACCCAGCAGGCCACGGCTGCCGCGGCAGCGACGTTGAGGGAGTCCACCCCGGCGGCCATGGAGATGCGGACCCGCTCATCGCTCGCGGCCATCGCCTGGGGCGTGAGTCCCGGACCCTCGGCGCCGAGGAGAACCGCGACCTTGTCGTGCGGCGCCAGTGGGATCTGCTCCAGCCGCGTCGCGTCAGCCGACGGGGTGAGCGCGAGCAGCCTGAACCCCGCGGAGCGAACCTCGTCGAGGCCGGCCGGCCAGGGGTCGAGGTAGGCGTAGGGCACCGCGAGGACCTCGCCCATCGAGACGCGCACTGCCCGCCGGTACAGCGGGTCGCAGCTCGTCGGGCTGAGCAGGACCGCGTCCATGCCGAGCCCCGCGGCGCTGCGGAAGATCGCACCGAGGTTGGTCGGGCTGTTGACCTCCTCGAGCACCAGGACCCGCTGGGCTGCGGCAAGGACCTCGGGAGCCGTGGGGACCCGCGGGCGGCCGAACGAGCCGAGCGCGCCGCGGTGCACGTGGAAGCCGGTGACCGCGTGCAGCACCTCCGGGGAGGCGACGTAGACCGGGCAGTCGAGTGCCGCCAGCTCGGGCAGCACGTCAGCGACCCGGTTCGGCGCCAGCAGCAACGACCGCGCCGGGCAGCCGGCCTGCGCGGCGCGGCGCATCACCAGCTGGCCCTCGGCGAGGAAGAAGCCAGCGGCCGGCTCGTGCTTCACCCGTCGTACGACATCGGTCAGCCCGATGTAGTCCGACAGCCGGGGATCAGCCGGGTCGTCGATCTCGACGGGCGTCATGCGCGGGGGCCGAGGCCGGACCTAGTGGAAGTCCTCCATGAGGCGGAACGCGAAGGCCATGACGATGCCGACGAGCAGCACGACGCCGCCCAGGATGCCCACGATCAGCGACTGCATGGGCAGCGCCAGGCCGAGGAGGGCGAACCCCAGGATCAGCACCACAACCGTCGCCCACGACGTCGGCTTCGAGCGATGGCCGTCGGCCATGGAACTGCCTCCCCTGATCCGGATGTACGACGGACGAGGTTACCGGCCGCGTTCGCGCGCCCATCGGCGGATCGTCTCGATGCGGTCCTGCAGCTGTGCCGCCGTCGCCTGGGCGCTCGGCGGGCCGCCGCAGGCCGCCCGCAGCTCGGCATGCACCTTGCCGTGCGGCAGGTCGGTCCGGTGGTGCCAGGCACCCACCAGGCCGTTGAGCTCCTTGCGCAGGGCCTGGAGGGCGCGGTAGGTCGTGACGTTCTCGGGTACCGGGGGCGGGACAGGGAC
>JAVXVI010000010.1:0-6938 GCA_032230005.1 Actinomycetota bacterium
ACCAAGAAGGCGACCGCAGCGCCGGCGAAGAGGGTCGCGAGCAAGGCTCCCGCGAAGAAGGCCGCGAGCAAGGCTCCCGCGAAGAGGGCCGCGAGCAAGGCTCCCGCGAGCAAGGCTCCCGCGAAGAAGGCCGCGAGCAAGGCTCCTGCCAAGAAGGCCGCGAGCAAGGCTCCTGCCAAGAAGGCCGCGAAGAAGGCCGCGAGCAAGGATCCTGCCAAGAAGGCGGCCCGCAAGACGCCCGCGAAGAAGGCGAGATGACCACGGCCGTCGACCTTGCGCTGAGCCGGCTCGAGGACCTCGAGGAGCGACCCGTGGTCGAGCACGTCGCGGTCTACGACGAGGTGCACCGCCTGCTGCAGGACGCGCTCGCGGCTCTCGACGAGGGCTAGTGCCCAGGAGGGCCCGGCTGGACGCCGAGCTCGTCCGGCGGGGGCTTGCCCGCAGCCGCGAGCACGCGGCTGACCTCATCGCTGCCGGCCTGGTCCGGATCGGGGGGCAGACCGCGACCAAGGCGGCAACCGGCGTCGACACCGGCACCCCGGTTCTCGTCGAGGACGCGCCCGGACCGTCGTACGTCTCCCGCGGCGGTCACAAGCTGGCCGGTGCCCTCGACGTCTTCGGCTACGACCCCGCCGGACGCCGGGCGCTGGACGCCGGAGCCAGCACCGGCGGGTTCACCGACGTGCTGCTCCGGCGCGGCGCGGCCCACGTGGTGGCCGTCGACGTCGGCTACGGCCAGCTGGCCTGGTCCCTGCGCAGTGATGAGCGGGTGACCGTGCTCGACCGGACCAACATCCGCACGCTGACCTGCGACCAGATCGGGCAGCCGGTAGACCTGGTCGTGGCCGACCTGTCGTTCATCCCGCTGGGGCTGGTACTGCCTGCGCTCGTGGCCTGCTGCACCCCGGACGCGAGCCTGTTCCCGATGGTGAAGCCGCAGTTCGAGGTCGGCAAGGAGCGGCTTCCGTCCGGCGGGGTCGTCCGTGATCCGGTGCATCGAGCCGATGCCGTACGACGGGTGGCGGCCCAGGCGGCGGACCTCGGCCTCGGGGCGCGGGGCGTCACGGCCAGCCCGTTGCCGGGCCCGAGCGGCAACGTGGAGTACTTCCTCTGGCTTCAGGCTGGTGCGCCGCCGCTGACGGAGGATGCCCTCCTGCGTGCGGTCTCCGACGGGCCGCAGTGAGAAGGTGGGCGACGTGACCCGTTCCGTCCTGCTGCTGGCCCATACCGGCCGCGACGCCACGACCGACGCCGCCCGCCAGGTGATCAAGCGGCTGCAGGCTGCCGGGGTGGAGGTCAGGGTGCTGGCCGGCGAGGCCGCCGAGATGGGCATCACTGACGTCTCGCTGTGCAGCGGGGAGCAGGGGTCGGCAGCGGGCGTCGAGCTGGTGCTCGTCCTCGGCGGTGACGGGACGATCCTGCGCGCTGCCGAGCTCGCGCGCGACGCGGGGGTGCCGCTGCTCGGGGTCAACCTGGGCCGGGTCGGCTTCCTCGCCGAGGCGGAGCCCGAGGACCTGGAGACCACGATCGAGCAGGTGCTGGCCCGAAGCTACGTGGTCCACGAGCGCATGACGCTGGACGTTCACGTGATCGTCGACGGCAAGGTCATCGACACGGGCTGGGCGCTGAACGAGTGCAGTGTCGAGAAGGGCCGCCGGGAACGGATGCTCGAGGTCATGGTCGAGATCGACGGCCGCCCGCTGTCCCGGTGGGGCTGCGACGGCGTGGTGGTGGCGACGCCGACCGGCTCCACGGCCTACGCGTTCTCGGCCGGCGGCCCGGTCGTCTGGCCGACGGTCGACGCCCTGCTGGTCGTGCCGATCAGTGCGCACGCGCTGTTCGCCCGGCCGCTGGTCACCAGCCCGACCTCGGTCGTGGGCATGGAGATCCTGGCGACCGGCAACGTCGGCGCGGTGGCGTGCGACGGCCGTCGCAGCAGGGCGCTGCCGCACGGGTCGAGGGTCGAGGTACGTCGCGGCGCGGATCCGGTCCTGCTGGCCAGCACCCGGCAACGGCCCTTCACCGACACGCTCGTGGAGAAGTTCCAGTTGCCTGTGGAGGGTTGGCGCTCGCGCACCGACTGACCCCGCCGTCCTCCGGCGCGGGACCACGGCCCTGTCGGCTGCGGCGCTTACGCTCGGCCGGTGCTGGAGGAGATGCGCATTCGCGGGCTCGGGGTCATCGATGACGCCGTGCTCGAGCTGGCCGCCGGCCTGACCGTCGTCACCGGCGAGACAGGCGCCGGCAAGACCATGGTCGTGCAGGGCCTGTCGCTGCTGTTCGGTGGCCGCGCCGATGCCGGCCGCGTCCGGCCCGGCGCCGACCGTGCGCTCGTGGAGGGGCGGCTGGTGCTGCACCCCTCGCACCCGGCTGTCCAGCGGGCTGCCGACGCGGGCGCCGAGCTCGACGACGGGGTGCTCCTGGTGTCCAGGGCCGTCGGCGCGGACGGCCGCTCCCGCGCGCACGTCGGCGGCCGCAGTGTGCCGGTGGGAGTTCTTGGTGAGCTCGGGGACAGCGTCCTCGCCGTGCACGGGCAGTCCGATCAGCAACGACTGCTGCGGCCGGGGGAGCAGCGAGGGGCGTTGGACCGCTACGCCGGCGCGACCGTCCTCGAGCTCCGGGACCGCTTCCGCGCCGACTGGGCGCGCTGGCGGGACGTGCGCGCCCTGCTCGCCGACCTCACCAGCGCGGCAGCCGAGCGGCAGCGGGCTGCAGAGCTGCTCCGGCTGGGCCTGGCCGAGATCGAGGCTGCTGAGCCACTGCCCGGCGAGTCGACCGCGCTGGCGGAGGAGATCGAGCGGCTCGCCAATGCCGACGACCTCCGTACGGCGGCCGCAACCGCGCAGCTGGCGCTGACCGGAGAGGAGGTCGACGCTGTGGACGCGCTCGGCCTGCTCGCGGGCGCCCGCCGATCGCTGGAGGCGGCGGCCATGCACGATCCCGCCCTTGCCGCGTTAGCCGCGCGGATGGCCGAGGTCGGTCACCTGCTCGCCGACGTGGCTGGCGACCTCGCGTCGTACACCGCCTCGGTCGACGCCGATCCACGCCGGCTCAGCGCCGCACAGGACCGACTCGCGCTGCTCACAGCGCTCACCCGTCGCTACGCCGTGGAGGACACCGACGGCATCCTCGCCTGGGCATCGGACGCAGCCGATCAGCTCGCCGAGGTCGAGGGCGACGACGAGCGCATCGCTGCGCTGCAGACCGAGGACGCGGCTTTGGAGGCCTCCCTCGGCGAGCTCGCGGCGGCACTGTCGCAGGCTCGGCGCGCAGCTGCCGAGCGGTTCGGCGACGCTGTGTCCGCCGAGCTGGTGGAGCTGGCCATGCCCCACGCGCAGGTGCTGGCGGAAGTCTCCTCGCGCGAGTCCTCCGACGGCCTCCTCGTCGAAGGTCGTCGGCTCGCCGCCGGACCCGACGGCGTCGACGAGGTCGAGCTGCTCCTCGTGCCGCACCCCGGCGCGCCGGCCCGGGCCTTGCAGAAGGGGGCGAGTGGCGGTGAGCTCTCCCGGGTGATGCTCGCCGTCGAGGTGGTCTTCGCGGGCTCCGATCCGTTGCCGGTCATGGTGTTCGACGAGGTGGATGCCGGTGTCGGTGGGCGCGCCGCGGTCGAGGTCGGCAAGCGGCTGGCTCGGCTCGCCAGGGACCACCAGGTGCTCGTCGTGACGCACCTGCCACAGGTGGCCGCCTTCGCCGACCAGCACCTGCAGGTCGTCAAGGCTGACGACGGAGCGGTCACGCGCAGCGGCGTTATCGCGCTCGATGACGAGGGCCGGGTCGCGGAGCTGTCGCGGATGATGGCTGGGCTCGACAGCGGTCTTGCGCGCGGTCACGCGGAGGAGCTGCTCGCGGCTGCGGCGCAGGCCAAGCGATGAGCTGAGAGGTTCCGGCCGATGGCCGTCGCGGACCTCGAGCGATCGCGTCGCGCTACGCCGGCGTCGCCGATACCGCGCTCTTGCGGCGGATCGGACATCTGCACGGCCCTGCCGGGTGTCGATGCGGCATTTGCCACCCGGTCGCAAATCCTCGATTACTTCTGAGCCCCGGGCTGCCGATAGACCTGGCAGGAGGTGCGCCATGGTGCTCGCGCTCGTGCTCGCTGCGGTCAGCCTGATCGTGCTCGTCGCCTGTCTGCAGCACGCGCGGACCGAAGGCTGGAAGGCCCCAGGACTGAGCTCGTTGCGGCGGCGCGCCGACCAGCCTTCGGCGCCCCCTGCCCGCGCCGCGGCTGACCTCCCGCCGGCCGGCCTGACTCCGCTGATCCCGAGCCCGCGCGCTCTTGCCCACGAGTTCGAGCGGGGCCTTCGCGAGCTCACCTTCTTCCTGGCGGTTCAGCCACGCGACTGATCCGCGTCCCCGGTTGCGGGGCAAGCCTCTGGCACACTCGATGAACAGATGAGGCTCGCGACCCTGCGCCGCAGCCGGCGGGCCGAGGCCCTGCCCGGCGTCTCCGGGATCGCCCGCCTCGACCGTCGGACGAAAGACCTCACGAAGCGGCTCCGGCCCGGCGACATCGCCGTCATCGACCACGTCGACATCGACCGGGTCAGTGCCGACGCCCTCGTCGCCTGCCGGGTCGCGGCGGTCGTCAACGCCGCACCGAGCACCAGCGGGCGCTATCCCAACCTCGGTCCGGAGATCCTGCTGGCGGCCGGGATCCCGCTTCTGGACAACGTCGGGACGGATGTCTTCGCCGCCGTACGCGAGGGCGATGCTCTGCGCGTCGACGGCGATACGGCCTACCTGGGCGACAAGGTGGTGGCCAAGGGCACGCCGCAGGACGAGGAGTCCGTCGGCGCCGCGATGGCCGAGGCACGCTCTGGGCTGCACACCCAGCTCGAGGCCTTCGCCGCGAACACGATGGAGTACCTCCTCAAGGAGCGCGCGTTGCTGCTTGACGGCGTCGGCGTCCCGGACGTCCGGACCGAGTTCGCCGGTCGGCACGCCCTCGTCGTGGTCCGGGGCTACGACTACCGCGAGGACCTGGCGGTGCTGCGCCCGTACATCCGGGAGTACCGGCCGATCCTGGTCGGGGTCGACGGGGGAGCGGACGCGCTGATCGAGGCCGGCTACCGGCCGGATGTCATCGTCGGTGACATGGACTCCGTCAGCGACGACGCGCTGCGGTGCGGGGCCGAGGTCGTCGTGCACGCCTACAGCGACGGGCGTGCCCCGGGTCTGCAGCGGGTCCAGGACCTCGGCGTTGCGGCCGTTGTGTTCCCGGCGGCGGGCACGAGCGAGGACGTCGCGCTGCTGCTCGCCGACGAGAAGGGCGCTGCTCTCATCGTCGCGGTGGGGACGCACGCGACGCTGGTGGAGTTCCTCGACAAGGGCCGGCAGGGGATGGCATCGACGTTCCTCACCCGGTTGCGGGTCGGGGGAAAGCTGGTCGATGCGAAGGGCGTGAGCCGGCTGTATCGGCGGCGGATCTCGACGTGGTCACTCGTGTTGCTGGTGGCCTCGACCTTTGCGGCGATGGCTGCCGCTGTTGCGGTCTCCTCGGCCGGTCGCGCCTACAGCGCGCTCGTCGACGACCAGTGGCACAGCTTCCTGTTCTGGTTCAGCTCGCTGTTCTGATCAGGCCGGGCGCTGGCGGGCGATCGACGGCAGCGGAGACGTCGCCGTGAGGGTGCGCAGCAGCCGTGGGCCCGGCTCGGCCGGGATCGGCACCGGGCCGTGGCTGGTGATCCAGGCCGGGATGTCCGCGAGCGGCATCGGCCGGCCCAGCCAGAACCCCTGGCCGCGCTCGCAACCGAGCTCGAACAGCCGCTCCCAGGTCTCCGCGTCCTCTACGCCTTCGGCGACGACGCTCAGGCCGAGGTTGGCGCCCAGGTCGATGACCGAGCGCACGATGGCGGCGTCGCGCGGCGTGCTGGTGAGGCCCATGACGAAGTGCTTGTCGATCTTGACCTCGTCGACCGGCAGCTGCGACAGGTAGGACAGCGAGGAGTAGCCGGTGCCGAAGTCGTCGACCGACAGGCGGATGCCGGCCTGGCGGAGCCGGTCGAGCACCGCGCCGGATCCGACCATGTCGCTCATGACGCTGTGCTCGGTGATCTCGAACGTGAGCAGTCGCGGTGGCAGGCGGTGGAGGGCGAGTACGGCGAGGGTGTCCTCGAACAGGTCGGGGTCGAGCAGGCTCCGGGCCGACAGGTTGACCGAGACGGAGAGCTCGACTCCCGACGCGCGCCAGGAGGCGCAGGCAGCCACCGACTCGCGCAGGACGGCGGCTGTCAGCGCGCGAAGCAGGCCGGTGCGCTCGGCGACGTCCAGGAAGTCGTCGGGGGAGACCAGGCCGCGCTCCGGGTGGCGCCAGCGCAGCAGCGCCTCGACGCCGACGACCTCACCGGTGAGCAGGTCGGCCTGGGGCTGGCCGAGGACGAGGAACTCGTCACGGGTCAGGCCCTGGCGCAGCTCGCTGGCGAGCACGAGCCGGGCCGGGTTGGCCTCGTCGAGCTCTGTCGTGTAGACGACGGCGCCGCGGCCGGTGTTCTTCGCGGCGTACATCGCCGTGTCTGCCCTCTTGAGCAGAACCCCGCCATCGAGGCCGTGCATGGGTGCCAGGGCGATGCCGATGCTGGCGCCGACCTCGAGCTCGACGTCGTCGACGCGGGCCGGCACCTGGAGGGCGGCGAGCACCTCGTGCGCGACCTGCTCGGCGTGCGCGGCGTTGGGGCAGTCGGGCAGCAGGACGGCGAACTCGTCGCCGCCGAGCCGGGCGACAGTGTTGACGTCGCCGAGGACCTTGATGAGCCGGTGGCCGACCTCGCGGAGCAGGAGGTCGCCGTGCAGGTGTCCAAGGGTGTCGTTGACCTCCTTGAAGCCGTTCAGGTCCATGATCATCAGCGCCGCGCGGCGGGTCGGGTTGGCTTTGAGCTCAACGAGGACCTCGGCCATGACGCGGTGCAGGTAGGTGCGGTTCGGCAGGCCGGTGAGTGCGT
>JAVXVI010000011.1:0-14482 GCA_032230005.1 Actinomycetota bacterium
GATAGGTCGACACGACCGGCTCGCTGGAGTCTTCGCCCGCGACGCCCGCGCGCACGAGGGCAGAGCGGATACGGCCGGCCAGCTCGGCGGCGGCCTTGTTGGTGAAGGTCAGGCCGAGGACGCGGTCGGGCTCCACCTGCTGCGTCGCCACCAGCCAGACGACCCGGGCCGCCATGACACTCGTCTTGCCCGAGCCGGCGCCCGCCACGACGAGACCTGGCCCCAGCGGAGCCGCGGCAGCGGCCAGCTGCTCGTCGGTGAACGGGATGCCGAGCAGCCCGCGCAGGTCGGCCGGCTTCACTCGACCACCTGCCGGCCGTCGGGCTGCGCGGGGCAGCAGCGCCGGAACGCGCAGCGGTCACAACGGTCGTTGGGCGTCGGCGGGAAGCTCTCACCGAGGACCCGCCGCACCGCCGTGTCGAGCAGCTCCTCCACCCACGACGGCGACGGCTCCAGCGCCGCCTGCCCTTGCACCTTCGGGCCCGGCCCGTCGTCGAGTCGCAGCATCACCAGCTCCGCCCCACCCGGCTCGGGCCGCTCCGGCAGCCGGCTGTCGAGCGCACCGCCGCGCACCGCCAGCTGGTAGGTGCCGAGCTGTGCGTGCGACGTGACGGCGTCCTTCTTGAAGGCCGACTTGCCGGTCTTCAGGTCGATGACGTGCACGCGCCCATCGCTGTCCAGCTCGACGCGGTCCATGAACCCGCGCAGCCGCACCGGCCCACCCGGCAGGTCCAGGTCGATCTCGAACCCGACCTCGGTCGCGACGAGCTCCCGGTCCCGCGGCGCGGCGTGCCAGACCAGGAACCGCCGCAGTGCCTCACGCGCCTCGAGGTGCTGCTGCGCCGACTGCCACGGAGCGTCGTACGCCAATGACGACCACACCGTGTCGAGCCGGCTCATCAAGGCGTCCAGCTCCGCCGGCGTCTTGCCGGTAGCGACCTCGTCGGCCAGCGCGTGCACGACGCTCCCGAAGCCCATGGCGGTGCTGGTCGCGGTCTGCGCGTGCACCTCGTGCTCGAGGAACCACCGCAGCGGGCACGTCCCCAGCCCGTCGAGCGACGAGCCGGACAGCGGCACCGGCTGGTCCGGCGCCTGCACGGGCCGGTCGCTCTCCGTCGGCAGCGCGAGGCCCCACCACCGATCCGGGTGGGCGGCGGCCGCGAGCGGCAGGCCTTCGTCATCGTGCTCTCGCGCCAGTCCGGCGAGCCGCGCGGCGGCGGCCCGTCGCATGGCCGGCGTACGACGGGGATCGACCGACTCGCGACGCAACGCGGCCACGAGTGACGGCAGCGACAGCGGCCGCGCGACCCGGTCGGTGTGCGGCTCGACGTCCACCCCGAGCTCGCCCAGGAACCGGCTGGGCCGCTCGCCGTCCTCCTCGCCGCTGTCCACGGCAGTCACGACCAGCCGTCGGCGCGCGCGCGTCAGTGCGACGTAGAACAGCCGGCGCTCGTCCACAAGCAGTGACGCCCGGTCAGCAGGTGCCCGCAGCTCCGGCTCGTCCACCGCGGCCAGCCGCTCGGCGTCGAGCAGCGTGCTGCGCCGTCGCAGGTCGGGCCACACGCCCTCCTGCACACCGGCCACGACGACGACATCCCACTCCAGGCCCTTGGAGCGGTGGGCGGTGAGGAGGCGTACGGCGTCGCCGCGGATGCCGCGGTCGGCCAGGGTGTCGCCCGGGATCTGCTGGGCCTCGAGCTCGGCAACGACGGTGCCGACGCTGACCATCTGCCGGCGGCGCTCGGAGGCGCGCGCGACGGTGGCGAACAGCGCGACAACGGCGTCCAGGTCGCGATCGGCCGCCCTGGCGGCCGTGCCGCTCGACAGCGACGCCTTCTCCAGCCGCGCCGGCCACGGACTGCCGGACCACAGCTCCCACAGGGCAGCCTCGGGTCCGTCCTTCAGCGCGGCGCGGGCGCGGCCGAGCAGCTCCGCCAGCCTCGCCGCCGGGCGCACCACCCGCTCGTCCATCGCGAGCAGCACGCGGGGGTCGTCGATCGCGTCGCGGATGAGCTGCGCGGACGGTGCGGGCAGCGCGTCGGAGGCGCGCCGGTCGACGGCGCGCAGCTCGCGCCCGAGCCGGCGCAGCTGGCCCGGGTCGGCGCCGCCCAGCGGCGACAGCAGCAGGTCCCGGGCCACCTCGACGGTGAGCGCGTCGGGATCGTCGGCGACCCGCAAGGCGAGCAGCAACGGAGCCACCGCCGGCTCCTGCGCGAGCGGCAGCTCGTCACCGGCGACCTCGAGCGGCACCCCAGCGGCGGTGAGCACGCGGCGAAGCAACGGCACCGAGCGCGACCCGGACCGGACAAGCACAGCCATCCGCGACCACGGAGTGCCGCGCTCGAGGTGCTCGCGGCGCAGCAGGTCGGCGATGGCGTCGGCCTCGGCACCGACCGACGGGTGGGTGTGCGCCTCGACGACGCCGGCGCCGGTCGACGCGCCTGCCCCCAGCTCGCGGTGCAGCCGCACCTGGTCGGCCGGCAGGCCCGGCGCCGGCAGCCGGCGGGCCACCCGTCGCGAGGCCTCGAGCAGGGCCGGTCCGGACCGACGGCAGGTGCGCAGCGGGATGACCGGGGCCGGCGACCCGTCGCCGCGTGGGAAGCGCGAGGGGAACTCCAGGATCCCGCGCACCTCTGCGCCGCGGAAGGCGTAGATCGACTGGTCCGGGTCCCCTACGACGACCAGGTCGCGCCCGCCACCGGCGATCGCCTGCAGCAGCCGCTCCTGCGCCGGGTCGGTGTCCTGGTACTCGTCGACGAACACCGCGGGGTAGCGGGCCTGCAGCGTTGCCTGGATCGAGGGGGTCTCGGCGAGCAGCACCGCACGGTGCACCAACTCGGCGTAGTCGACGGCGCCCTGCGCGTCGAGGACGTCGAGGTACTCCGCGAAGAAGCCGGCCAGCGCAGCCCAGTCGGCCCGGCCCTCTCGTCGGGCCAGCGCGCCGAGGTCGGCCGGCTCGAGTCCGACCTCACGCGCCCTCGCGAGCAGCGCGCGCACCTCCTCAGCCAACCCCCGGGTGGTGAGGCAGGCACCCAGGGTCGGCGGCCAGGACCGCCCCAGGTCGAGCGAGCCCCGGAGCAGCTCGCGCAGCGCGACATCCTGCTCCGGCCCGGACAGCAGCCGCATCGGATCGCGGAAGGCCTCCGCCGACTGGTGCTCGCGGACCAGCGCGTAGCAGAAGGCGTGGAACGTCCACGCGGACGGGCCAGCCGTCGTCGTACCCAGCCTTGCAGTGATCCGCTCGCGCAGCTCCTGCGCGGCCTTCCGGCTGAAGGTCAGGACCAGGACCTCGTCCGGGGTCAGGCCACCCTCAACCCGCCGGGCGACTGCCTCCACCAGGGTCGTCGTCTTGCCGGTGCCGGGGCCGGCCAGCACGAGCAGCGGGCCGCCGGGATGCGCGAGAACGTCCCGCTGCGCCTCGTCAGGGACGAGGGGCGCGGCGACGGGTGGCGGCGTGCGGACCAGGCGGTACGGCGGCGCAGTGCTCGCGGCCGGCGACCGACGCAGAGGGGCGGGACTCATCGGGACCCACTCCACCACGAAGGTCCGACATTCACCCCCGCCCGCGACACCCGTGTGGACACCGCGTCAGCCCGCCTCCCCCGCCACTCGCAGGTGTCAGAACGCGCACGCGGCGACCCCGCACCCGTCTTCTGACACCTGCCGCGCGGGGGCCGGCACCTGGGCAGGTCGGGCTAGATGCCGCCGGTGAAGGGCTCGGTGCCGAGGGCCAGGGCGACGCCGGACATGCCGTGCGCGTTCGCGTAGGACAGCTCACGGGACAGGTCGCCCACGCCGTTGCTGAGCGGCAGCGGCGCGATGGCCACCGTGCTCAGGATGCCGAAGGCCTTGCCGCTGTCGTCGAGGAAGCCGCTGCCGGAGTCACCCGGGATGCCGGGGGTCACCGTGTAGACCGTGTGGTTCCAGCCGCCTGAGTCGTCGCCGAGGGACCGGCCGTACTTCGGGCTGAACGGCGTCAGGCCGAACCGCAGCGAGGAGTTGCCGTAGCTCTCGACGGTGTCGCCGACCGCCAGCTCCGTGGTCCGCAGGCCGGTCGGGCCGCCGAAGCTCGGCACGGACGGGTTGGTCTTGGCCACGTCGGCCGGGTCGAGGCGGATCAGCGCCAGGTCGTTGTAGGCGCAGGTGTTCGCGTCGCCCTCATGGGCGGCCTGCATCCGCGCCCAGGAGTTGTAGACCATCACGCCGGGCCGGCTGGCGCCGTCCACGGTGACGGCGGTGCCCTCCGGCAGCGTCTTGGCGGTGCAGCCGTTGGTGTCCGTCGCCGCGCCGGTGCCGGAGCAGTGCGCGGCCTGGCCGATGTAGACCGAGGTCGCGTCGGTGTAGACGAAGTTGGCGGTGCACTGCGAGCCGCCGGTGTCGGTCTGCACGCCCGGGTGGACGGTGGCGGACGCCGCAGGCGCCCAGGCCACGGAGCGGCGCTTCACGGGTTTGGCGGCCGCATCGGCAGTGGCGGCGACGCCGCCGACCAGGGACAGCGCGGTGACGGCGATGAGCAGGCGACGCAGTCGCACGAGAACCTCCGGGGGCTAGGGGCGTTCTGGGATCTGCCGAACCGGGGCATTCCGGACGACTGACCCTTACCCGGTACAACGACGATCAGCCCGAATGGTTTCGTCCCCGCGGCATCCGGCCCATCAGGACCTCCCGTCCCAGCGCGCCCGCGCCATCTCGACCCGGCTTCCGCGGACCGGGCAGCCCTCCGCCCGCAGCCGGCTGAGCGCGTCCTCGAGGTGCGGCTCGGCCGGCCGGCCGGAGGCCTGCACGACCCGCCACCACGGCACCTCGTGTCCGTGCTTGCTCAACACGGTCCCCACCGTCCGGCCGGTGCCGGTCCCGAGGAACTCCGCCACGTCGCCGTACGTCATCACCCGTCCCTGCGGGATCCGGTCCACCGCGTCGAGCACCGTGCGGGCGTACGGCGTGGCGACCCACTCCGCACCTGGCCGGACGGACAGCCCGGCCGAGGCCGACGCGACGGAAGACTTCCTGCGGACCACGGGCACATCCTGCCGCGTCCGCCTAGAGTTCCGGCACGGCGACGCGAGGAGGCGGAGCGCATGAGCTGCTACCGCCTCAGCGGCACCGCCATCCCGATCGAGGACATCGTCGAGTCGACCGACCACATCCATCTGGACCCGATCCCGCGCGTCGTCGCCGAGAGCCGCAGGTTCGTGGCCGAGCACGTTCCCGGCATCTCGACCAGCCTGCGCGAGGTGCTGCTGCTGCTCACCAGCGAGCTGGTCACCAACGCCGTCATCCACGCCCGCACGGCCTTGGAGGTGGGCGTCACCGTCACGGACAACTCGGTCGTCGTGACGGTCCACGACGAGGACCTCGGTCCGGCCGAGCCGGACGCGGCCCGGGAGGGCGGCTGGGGTCTGGGCCTCGTGTCGTCCCTGTCCGACGCGTCCGACCTGGAGCGACACCCGGGTGACGGCAAGACGGCGTGGTTTCGCATCACGCGCGACGACAAGGAGCCAGCGGCATGACGGAGCGAAGCGAGCGGATTGCGCTTGCCGTGCGGGCGGCACGGGCTGCCGACAACCTGGTCCTCGGCGACCAGGACACCCTGGGCACCCGCGACGGGCGTTCCATCCCGAAGGTCCCGACCGGCATCCCCGGGTTCGACGCCGTCACGATGGGGGGCATCCCGCAGCGTCGGGCGACCATCATCGCCGGGCAGTCCGGCAGCGGGAAGACCGTCTTCGGCGCGCACTTCCTCGCGGAGGGCATCCAGCGGGGGCAGCCCGGGGTCTTCGTGACGCTCGAGGAGCCAGCGGCGGACCTGCGGGAGAACATGTCCACGCTGGGCTGGGACGTGGCCACCTGGGAACGGGACCACGACTTCGCGATCGTCGATGCCTCCCCGCTGATCCGCGACGACGGTGGGATCGCGAGCTACAACTTCGACACGCTCGCAGCGCAGATCGGCCACGCTGTCGACGTCACGGGTGCTGAGCGCCTGGTGCTCGACTCGCTCAACACCGTGCTCGCCTTCGAGCCCAACGCGGCCGTCGCCCGCCAGCGCCTGCGCCGGCTGATCGCCTCCCTGCGCGGCATGGGCCTCACGATCCTGCTCACCGTCGAGACGCCCGGCGACCCGGGGGTCACGCTGTCGCGGTTCGGCATCGAGGAGTTCGTCGCAGACAGCGTCGTCCTGCTCCGGCACGTCCACGAGGGCAAGATCCGCCGGCGCAGCGTGGAGGTCCTGAAGATGCGGGGCGCCATGCACCGCAAGGGGGACTACGCCTTCACCGTGCTCGCCGGGCAAGGCGTCGTCGTACTCCCACAGGCCGTAATCCAGTACGAGCAGGAGACGACGCCGAAGCGGATCACCACCGGCAACGCGGGGCTCGACACGATGTCGGGCGGCGGCTTCTTCGAGGACTCCATCGTCCTCGTGACCGGACCGACCGGATCGGGAAAGACGCTGCTGACGTCGGAGTTCCTCGACGGCGGCGCTCTGCAAGGCGAGCGCGTCCTGCTGCTGGCCTACGAGGAGAGCCCCGGTCAGATCTTCCGCAACGCCGCTGCCTGGGGCAAGGACTTCAGGAAGCACCAGGAGGACGGCCTGCTCAAGGTCGTGGCGCTGTACCCGGAGGTGGCCAGCCTCGACGACCACCTGGTCGAGATCATGGACGTCGTCGAGAAGTTCCAGCCGACCCGGATCGCGCTCGACAGCCTGACCAGCCTGGAGCGCATCGGGTCCACGTCGGCGTACCGCGAGTTCGTCGTTGGTCTCGTCGCCTTCGCCAAGCAGCAGGGCATCGCGCTGCTCGTGACGCTGTCGAGCCGGCGGTTGCTCGGCGGCTCGACCGTCAGCGAAGGACAGATCTCCACGCTGACCGACGCGATCCTCCTGCTGCGCTACATCGAGATCGAGGGCAGCATCGAGAGGGTCCTCACCCTGTTGAAGATGCGCGGCACGCCGCATGACCAGGACGTGCGCAGCTACACGATCACCGACCGCGGCCTGGAGATCGGGGCGCCGTTCACGGCCATGTCGCACGTGCTCGCCGGCGGCCGCGCCAGCGACGACTAGGGGCTAGTACGTCGGGAGGCTCTGGTCCACCTGCGCCTGCCAGGCGATCACGCCACCCTGCACGTGCACGCTGTTCGCGAGGCCAGCGCCCTTGAGTGCTGCCAGCACCTCGGCCGAGCGGATGCCGCTCTTGCAGTAGACGACGATCTCGCGGTCCTGCGGCATCTCCGACAGCGCCGAGCCGTTGAGGAACTCGCCCTTCGGAATCAGCACCGACCCCGGGATGGCCATGATCTCGTACTCCGCCGGCTCGCGGACGTCGAGCAGGAACAGCTTCTCGTCGGCGTCGATCTTCGCCTTCAGCTCCGTAGCGGTGATCGTGGAGCCGGCGGCGGCCTGCATGGCCTCGTCGCTGACCGTGCCGCAGAAGGCCTCGTAGTCGATGAGCTCGGTGATGGTCGGGTTCTTCCCGCAGAGCGGGCACTCAGGGTCCTTGCGGACGCGGATCTTGCGGTAGTCCATCTCGAGGGCGTCGTAGACCATCAGCTCACCCACGAGCGGCTCGCCGATGCCGGTGAGCAGCTTGATGGCCTCGGTGGTCTGGATCGCGCCGATGGACGCGCAGAGCACACCCAGGACGCCGCCCTCGGCGCACGACGGGACCATGCCGGGCGGCGGCGGCTCCGGGTACAGGCAGCGGTAGCAAGGGCCGTGCTCAGCCCAGAAGACGCTGGCCTGGCCGTCGAAGCGGTAGATCGAGCCCCACACGTAGGGCTTGCCGAGCAGCACGCAGGCGTCGTTGACGAGGTAGCGGGTCGCGAAGTTGTCAGTGCCGTCGACGATGAGGTCGTACTGCGCGAACAGCTCCATCACGTTGCTGGAGTCGAGCCGCTCCTGGTGCAGGTTGACCTGGATCAGCGGGTTGATCTCCTGCACCGACCGCTTGGCGCTCTCCGCCTTGGGCGTGCCGATGTCGCTCTGCCCGTGGATGATCTGGCGCTGCAGGTTGCTCTCGTCGACGACGTCGAAGTCGACGATGCCGAGCGTCCCGACGCCGGCAGCTGCGAGGTACATCAGCGTCGGCGAGCCCAGCCCGCCGGCGCCGACGGCGAGCACCTTGGCGTTCTTCAGCCGCTTCTGCCCCGTGGTGGCGACATCCGGGATGATCAGGTGACGGCTGTAGCGCATCACCTCTTCGCGGCTCAGCGCTTCGGCCGGTTCGACCAGCGGTGGCAGGGACACGGCTCAGCTCCTCAGGCGACGACGTCGTACGTCATCTTGCAAGCCTGCCAGCGCGGTGAATCTTCCCCATTCGGAGGGGTGACCAGGCCCACAGAAACGGTTCGCGCCGGGCTCGGGGGGCAGACCTGAGGTGAGGAAAGGAGCCCACCATGGGAATTGTCGACAAGGCCAAGGACAAGGCACAGTCGCTCGAGGGCGAGGCCAAGCAGCGCGTCGGCGGCGCGACCGGCGACGAGTCGCTGCAGGCCGAGGGCAAGAAGGACCAGGTGGTCGGTGACCTCAAGGGCGCCGGCGAGAAGGTCAAGGACGCCTTCAAGTAGCCCTCAGCTCCAAAGAGCAGTTCAGCCGTACGACGAGAGGCCGGGCCCCGATCAGGGGGCTCGGCCTCTCGCGCGTCGTCGTCCGGCGGTCAGCCGCCGGGACGCCACCACGGTCGGCGGCGGGTGTCGTCACCGTCCTCGTCGTCGTCCTCCACGACAGCGGCGCGGCCGCGCACCGGCTCGGCCGGCAGCACGTTGCCGCGCGGGATCCGGGCGGTCGGCCGGGCCGGCGGCGCCGGCATGGGCTGGTGCGCCGGCGGGGCCGGCGGGGCCGGCGGGGAAGGGGGCGAAGGGGGCTCGGGCTTGTCGTCGTACTGCGCCTCATCGAGGTCGAGCACGACCTCGTCGTCGTCCTCGTCGTCCTCGTCGACTTCGGCCACTTCGGGGGCCACCTCGTCGACGGGCTCAGCCGGCGGCGGCGCCTTGGGCAGCTCGCGGTCCACCCGGATCGCGGGGGCCGGAGCGGTGGTGATGCCCGAAGACGATGCCGGGGCAGCGGGGGCGACTGGTTCGCCCTCCTCGTCATCGTCACCGAGGTCGTCCACCGCGACAGCGGGGGCCCACGAGCGGTTCGGGCGCCGCTTGCGCAGCAGCGCCTCAGCGAGGGTGAGGATCGCCTCGTCCATGTGCGTCCGCAGCCGGACCTCGGCCTGGTCGGTGGAGGCCTGCACGCCGTCGAGAACGCTGGCCGCAACCGTGGCGCCGACCTGCTGTGCGACGACCGGTCCGATCCGGTCGAGGACGACGTCGGCGACCCGCGGGGCGAGCTCGTCGACCAGGCGGTCGGCGAGCCGGGCCGCCACGGCAGCCGAGATCTCCTCGGTGCTCGGCACCGCGAAGCCGGTCAGCTTGCGGTCGAGGGCGGCGACGTCCTGGTCGAGACCGGCCAGCTGGGCCCGGACCGAGGCAGGGCCGTCGGTGATGGCGGACAGCTGCGACCGCACGCCGTCGACCTGTCCGCCCAGTGCCGTCAGACCATCGACCTGCTCGGTCAGGCGGTGCAGGTCGGTGGCGAGGGCGGGGATGCCGCCGGCGGCGTCGCCGACCGACGTGAGCCGCTCGGCGACATGCGCCAGCGAGAGCTCCAGCGCCGGGAGGCGGCCGTCAACCGCCTGCAGCCGTTCCACCGTCGGCCCGCCTGCGGACAGGATGGTGAGCCGGTTCTGCAGCGGGGCGAGGGCCGCGTCGAGCTCCTCGCGGGTCAGGCCGGGCGCCTCCGCGAGCCCGTCCAGGCGCTCGGTCAGCGACAGCACGACCGAGTCGCGCATCCGGCTCATGTCCGCCGTCGTCGCGAGCGCCTCGACGCGCGCCGTGAGGGCCTCGAGCTCGGGGCGGACCGCCTCGGCGGCACTGCCCCGGGCCTGCAGGTCGGCGATGGCGCTGCGGACCTCCGACAGCGGAGCCAGCCGGTCGTGCACCCCCGACAGGTCGCTCTGCAGCGCCGCAAGGGCGGCCGGGAAGGCGGCCAGTGCTGACACGGCGACCGTCACGCGCTGGACGGCCTCGCCCTGGGCCCTCAGGTCAGCGGCAACCGCCTCGAGCCGCGCCGCGTGGTCGGCGGAGCCGGCGCCGGCTCCTGCCACCGCGGCGGCCTGCTCGTCGAGGCGGTGGGCCAGGACGTCGAACCGCTCACCGAGCGCGGTGGTCGACATCCGGAGCTCGGTCGCGACGGCCGACAGGTCGGTCCGGAGGCGCTCGACGGCCACCCCTGAGGCGGCGCCACGCAGCCCTTCGCCGACGGCAGCCACCTGCGACCGCACCTCGGCCAGGGCGTTGGCCACCGTCCGCTGCTCGGAGAGCTGGTCCTCGACGGCGCGCGACAGCAGGGCCTGCATCCGCTCGGCGACCGGGTTTCCGGTGCTGTAGCCGGGGCCGGGGCCGGCCGCCGTTGCGTCCTCTGACACGTGTCCTCCTCGGGCGTCTCAGGCCCAGTATGTCGTTCTCGCGGTCAGGACGCCGACGCCGGAGCCGTCCGCTCGGCCAGCTCCTCGCGCATTCCGAGGAACGCACGGGCCACGACCTCGGGCCGCTCGAGCTGCGCGACGTGCCCGACACCGGGCAGCACGAGCAGGCGGCTGTCGCGGAACGCCGCCGCGGCTCGCGGTGCGAGTGCGACGTCGACGAGGCGGTCCCGGTCGCCCCACACGAGCAGCGTCGGGGCCTGCACCCTGGCGGCCTGCCGCCACAGCGAGGACGGCCCGCGCTCGAGGTAGGAGCCGACCAGGCCACGCAGCGAAGCCGTGAACGCGTCGTCGGCGTGGGCCAGCGTCGACCGCCGTCGTACCTCCTCCACGGCCTCGTCGAAGCGCTGCTGGGGCACGAGGGACGGGTCGGCGTAGCAGAGCGTGAGCACATCCCGGGCGCGTCGCTCAGGGGACCGCTTGGCCAGCTGGCGGGCGCCGAGCTGGGCGAGGCCGGGCAGCAGCATGAGCGGCAGGCGCGGGTCCGAGCCGCGCGTCCGCCGCAGCGAGGGCAGCGCCGGCGACACCAACGTCAACGTGCGCACCAGGTCGGGGCGCAGCGCGGCCACCCGCGTGGAGACGGCCCCGCCGAGGGAGTTGCCGAACAGGTGGGCCGGCCCACGCCGCTCGAGCCGGCGTACGACGGCGTCGACATGCGTCCGGAGGCGGTAGGAGCTCGAGCGGGGCGGGTCGGAACGGCCGAAGCCCGGCAGGTCCAGGGCCTCGCCGTCGACGGTGTCGGCGAGCAGCCCCATCAGGTCCGTCCAGTTGGTCGCGGCGCCACCCAGGCCGTGCACGAACAGGGCTGGCTCGGTCCCGGCTCCGGGGGCGCGGCGGATGTACAGCCCGTCCTCGACCGTGCCGGGCCAGGCCGGCAGCACGCCTTCCCAGCGCGGCAGACCCGCCTCGGACAAACGGACCTCGGACCTCACGGCAGCCTCCAGGTGTTCCCGGGCGCGAGGTCGCGCCCCTCGTGCAGCAGATGGGTCGGGGACGTCCCGACCGCCGTCAGCGCCTTACCCCCATCGCCCTCGACAAGCACACCGGACGCCTCCGGGATGCCCAGGACGCAGGTGCTGGCCGGGACGACCGCGTCGATGGCTCGCAGCCAGTCTCCCCGGCTGGAGCCGCCACTCCAGTGGGGGACGACGAGGAGCTCCCCGACGACAGCGAGCCCGGGCTCGACCGCAAGCTGACCGCCCGAGCGCTTGTCGGGCAGGACGGTCCACGGGCAGAGCACCATCGCACCGGCGCTGGCGCCCATGACGACGCCGTCGTCCTCGAGCAAGGCGGCGACCAGGCCCCCGACAGGAGTGACCCGCAGGGCGGCCAGCAGCCGGGACGGTGAGCCGCCCGGCAGGACCAGCAGTCGCGCGCCGCGGATCGCGGCCGCCGCCGCGACCGGGTCGTGCCGCGCATCGGGGGCGCCGATGACATCGCCGGCGCCGAGCGCCTTGAAGTGCCGCACGCCGTTGGCCGTTGCGGTGTCGTAGTCACGGCCCGGCTGGCCGGCCAGCGCGGTCACGACGACCCGGCCGCCGGCGCGGTGGAACAGATCGGCGTCCATGCCGCGGCACGCGACCGAGAACTCTCCCCCGCCCTGCAGGCAGACGGTCCCGGTCACGACTCAACGTAACCGGTCAGGCCGAGCGGCCGATCAGGTCAGGAGCGTCTCGAGGCGCCGGTTGAGGGCGTCGAGGGTCGCCCGGATGACGGCCTGGCGGACGTCCTCGCGGACCCCCGCAGCGCCGGTGAGCCGCTCGGTGCCGCGCGCGGACAGCATGGTGAGCGCGACGATGACGGTCCGCTCGGAGCCGATGTGGGTGACCTCGAGGTGGTCGAGCTCGAAGCGGGCGATGTCGCCCGAGAGGGACTCGACGGCACGCAGCGTGGCGGACGCCACCGCCCGCTGGACGCCGGACTGGGAGGCGCTGGCACGTGCCTCGCCCGACGCCGTACGGCCGTCCGAGGTGAGGCTGACGGTGGCCGTGACGTCCAGGCCGCTTGAGACCAGGTGCATCCGGGTGATCGCCGGCCGGCCGGCGACCCGCTGCTGCGGGACGTCCGGGAAGGTCGTGGACTCCTCGGTGATCATCTCGGCGTCCTCGACGATCTGGACGCGCTCCGCGTCGACACCCAGGCCGAACCGCTCACGCAGCAGCCGCCCGACGCTGGTAGCGACGGCGACCTCGTCGACGCCGGCCTCCAGCCCGAGGCGCAGCAGCCCCATCCCGCCGTCCGCGTCGGGCTCGACGTCGGCGTCCGCGACGCCCGGGACGTCACGCAGCGCCGCGACGATCTCGCGGAAGTCCGTGACGCTCACAGTGGTCACTCTCGGCAGAAGGGAAGATCAGTTACCGAGAGTGATCGACGACCGTCTCGATGCCCTTGATGACCCATAAGGACTAGGCCGACTTGCGGGCGGCGACCTTCTTGGGAGCAGTCTTCTTACCTGCTTTGCTCCCCTTCGCGGCGGTTTTAGGCGAACTCGTGGATGACGCGGCCTTCTTCGCCGCCGTCTTCGCGGCCGGCTTCTTGGCGGCCTTGGCCGGCGCCTTGACGGTGCGCTCGCCACCGCCCGACCGGCCGGCCTTCGCGGCCTCGACGCTGGCCCGCAGTGCGGCCATCAGGTCGACGACCGTGCCCGACGTCGGCTGGGCCTGCTCCGGCGGCTTGACCTCGTGGCCGGCGATCTTGGCCTCGATGACCTCCTGCAGCGCCTCGCGGTAGGAGTCCTTGTACTCGCTCGGGTCGAAGTCGCCGCTGAGGGTCTCGATCAGGCTGCCGGCCATGGCCAGCTCCTGGGGGCGCACGTCGATGTCCTCGTCGAGGAAGGAGAAGTCCGGCTTGCGCACTTCGTCCGGCCACAGCATGGTCTCCAGGACGAACACGCCCTCCCGCACCCGGAGGGTCGCGAGGGACTCGCGGTTGCGCAGGGCGACCTTCACCACGGCGACCTTGCCGGACTCCTCGAGCGCGTCCCGCAGCAGCACGTACGGCTTGGCCCCTGCCTTGTCCGGCTCGATGTAGTAGCTCTTCTCGAAGAAGATCGGGTCGACCTGCTCGAGCGGCACGAACTGCAGGACATCGATGGCGCGGCTCGTCGTCAGCGGGAGGTCGGCGAAGTCCTCGTCGGTGAGCACGACCGTCTCGCCGTTGGCCAGCTCGTAGCCCTTGGCGATCTCGCCGTACGGCACCTCCTCGCCGTCGGCCTGCGACACCCGCTTGTAGCGGATGCGGCTGCCGTCGGACCGGCGCACCTGGTGGAAGGAGACGTCCTTCTGCTCGGTGGCGCTGTACAGCTTCACCGGGATCGTCACCAGCCCGAAGCTGATGGCGCCCTTCCAGATCGACCTCACCGTGTCCCCCTACCCCGCGCGTTGTCGATCACGCTAGAGGGACGGCCGGGGCAGGTCCACACACCGGCCCCGGCCGGCCGCCGCGATCCTTTCCCTCGAAGCCCGTTGCGCGTAAGGGAGGTTCGCCCCCCGGGTTCAGCGCGGGGCGAGGGCTGCGGTGGTGGCTTCGAGCTCTTCGCGTACGGCGGCAGGATCGGTCTGGCCGCTGACGAGGAACGCCACGGGCTCGTCGACACCGGCCTCCCGGTAGGCCTCGAAGCGGGCGAGCACGTCGTCGGCGTCACCGGCCAGGACGAGGGTGTCGAGGAACTCCTCGGGCAGCGAGGCCGCTGCGCCCTTGCGGTCACCGCCGTCCCAGAGCTCCATCGCCTTGGAGGTGACCGCGTCCCAGCCCTGGATCCCGAAGGCCTTGCGGTACGCCGGGACGGTGACGTAGGACATGACCTCGCGCCGCGCCCACCGTCGTACCGACTCCACGTCCTCGGTCACGCAGACGCGCACGAAGCAGGCGTTTGTCGTCTCGCGCGGGCCGGCCTTGACCTTCTCGATGGCATCGGCGACGGCGTGCGCCCCGATCCAGTTGAGGCAGACGCCGTC
>JAVXVI010000012.1:0-3783 GCA_032230005.1 Actinomycetota bacterium
GGGTACTTCGCCGCGGCGTTCCGGGCTGCCGGGGCGCGGTACGTCTCGGTGGAAGCAGACCTCGGCGAGCTGTCGGCACGGTCGCAACCGGGACCCGGGAGCGTCCTCGGGTCAGCCCTCGCTCTGCCGATCCGCGACGGCGGGGTGGATGTCTGCTACTCGAGCAACGTCCTCGAGCACGTCGCGGACCCCGAGGCGATGCTCGCCGAGATGGCGCGGGTCACCCGGTCGGGCGGGACGGTCTTCTGCTCCTACACGCTGTGGCTCTCGCTCTGGGGCGGTCACGAGACCGCCCCGTGGCACTTCCTCGGCGGGCACTACGCCGCCCGCCGCTACACCCGGCGCCACGGCCACCCGCCGAAGAACGTCTACGGCACCAGCCTGTTCGCGGTGTCCGGCGGGCGGGTCGTGCGCTGGGCGACGCGGTGCCGTGACGTCGACGTCGTGGCGGTGCTGCCGCGCTACCACCCGTGGTGGGCGTGGTGGGTCGCCCGCGTGCCGGGCCTTCGCGAGGTGGCGTCCTGGAACCTCGCTCTGGTCCTGACCCGCAGGACGTAGCGGGCAGATGGGGCAAGTCTGGTGGAGGCGCGACACGGGGTTAGCAAGACGTGGCCAAACAGTGCGCGTAAGAGGCTTCTCATGCCTATGGTGACGAGACATCACTGGTACATGCACGTGACAAGGAGTTGCTTTGAACAGGTGGGCCGCGGCCGGACTGGCCGGACTGCTCGCGATTGGAACGCTGTTTGGGGTGGTCACGGCAGTGTCGAACACCTCGAACGACCGCGTCGCACCGAGCACCACCGCACCCGTTTACGGCAACCCGTGAGCACGGCGGTCTACGAGAGCGCACCCCGCGGACGGTCAGCACGCGTGACCCCCGTGCAGCGCCTCTGGCGGCGGGAGCTCGAGCACTATCCCGCCGAGAGGCAGCGCTACGCGATGCTGTCGCTGGTCGTGCTGGCCACGATCACGCTCTACTACGAGAATTACATCAACGGCGCTGTCGCGACGCAGATCCTGCGCGACCTGCACATGTCGTTCGGCTACTTCGTCATGGTGCTTGTCATCGCCAACGGGATCGGGGCGTTCGCGTCGCTGGCTGCCGGTCTCTCCGACCGTGCCGGACGCGCGAACCTCGTGGCTTACGGGCTGCTGATCACGGGTGGACTCACCCTGTTCGGCTTCCCGAACGTCCAGAGCAAGCTCGGCTTCGGCATCCTCTCGGCCTGCCTGGGATTCGTCGAGGGGATCGTGCTGGTCGCAACGCCGGCGCTGGTCCGCGACTTCAGCCCTCAGCTCGGTCGTGCCTCTGCCATGGGCTTCTGGACCGTCGGTCCGGTGGCCGGCAGCCTGGTCGTCAGCGAGGTCTCATCGCACACGCTGAAGCACCTGACGCGGTGGCAGGACCAGTTCATCATCTGCGGCATCGTCGGACTTGTCGTCTGGGCGGTGACCCTGCTGTTCCTGCGTGAGCTCGCCCCGCGCATCCGCGACCAGCTGATGGTGAGCCTCCAGGACAGGGCCCTCGTCGAGGCCAAGGCGAAGGGCATCGACCTGGAGGCCGCGATGGCCCGGCCGTGGAGCCGGGTCCTCAAGCCGTCGATCATCAGCTCGGCCGTTGCCATCGGCCTGTTCCTGCTGAGCTACTACACGGCGGTCGCGTTCTTCCCGATCTTCTTCCAGACGGTCCAGGGCTTCACGGCGGACCAGGCCAACGGCCTGCTCAACTACTACTGGTCGGCCAACGTCGTCTCGTTGATCGTGGCCGGTGTCCTCTCGGACAAGCTGAGGGTGCGCAAGCCCTTCATGCTCATCGGCGGCATCGGCGCCATCGTGTTCCTTGCCCTGATCTACGCGCAGACCCCGCACACCGACACGAGCTACCGCGCCTGGTCGCTGATCATGGCCGGGGTCGGCGTCTACGCCGGGATCGCGTTCGCGACCTGGATGGCGTCGTTCACCGAGACGGTCGAGGAGATCAGCCCCGCGCTGATCGCCCACGGGCTGGCGGTCTGGGGCTGGATCCTGCGCGCGATCGTCGCCGTCGCGTTCCTGCTGCTGCCACACGTGATCAGCTCCGTGACCCCGCTGGTGGAGAACGGACCGGCGGTCCAGGCTGCTGCAACCCGGGAGGCGAAGTACCTGCCGACCGTGCAGGCGAACCAGGAGTTCCTGAACAACGTCGCCAAGCAGTACCCCGACGGCAACCTGCCCGACGCCGCCGCGACGATCGTCGTCGAGACGGTCGGGGCGGACGTGGCCACTCGCCTCACGACACCGGAGGGCAAGGCCGACTTCGCCCTGCTCGCCAAGGACGGTCCCAAGGTCCTGGCTGCGCAGGCCAAGTCGCCCGACCAGTGGCGGCACTGGTTCCTGATCTGCCTGCTCGGGCAGATCGTGTTCCTCCCGCTCATCTTCGTCCTGGGCGGACCGTGGAGCTCCCGCCGGGCCCGCGAGGAGGCCGAGGCACACGAGCGGCTGGTGCGCGAGGAGATGGCGCGCCTGCACATCTCGCAGCCGGCGTAAGCACTGCAGTCGAGGCCCGTCGCCCTGCTAGGGGGAGGCGGGCCTCGCTGCTTTCTGCGCCACGAAGATGGCCGTGCCTGGCATCAGCCGGCCGCGCAGCGGGCTCCACTGCCCCCACTCCTGCTCGTGACCGGCCGGCCACTCGGGCTCGATGAGGTCGACCAGGGTGAGGCCGGCGGTCACGAGCTCGCGCACCCGGTCGCCGAGCGTCCGATGGTGCTCGACGTAGGTCGCTGTCCCGCTGTCGTCCACCTCGACGTAGGGCGTCCGGTCGAAGTAGGACTGCCGCACCGTCAGCCCCCGCTGCCCCGGGTCGTCCGGGAACGCCCATCGGATGGGGTGCGTGACCGAGAAGACCAGCCGGCCGCCCGGCCGCAGCACCCGCGCGATCTCGCGCATGACACCGGCCGAGTCGGCGACGAACGGGATGCCGCCGAACGCGGACACCACCACGTCGTACGACGCGTCGCGGAACGGCATGGCCTGGGCGTCGGCCTGGACCAGGCGGTCCACCCGCACCGCGGACCGGTCGTCGAGCACGCGGGCCTGCCGGAGCTGGCCCATGGAGACGTCGAACGCCGTCACGCGTGCCCCGGCGCCGACCAGCCAACGAGCAGCCTGCGCCGCCCCGCAGCCGACCTCCAGCACGTCGCGGCCACGGACCTCACCCAGCAGGTCGGCGTCGGACTCGCGGAGTCCCTCCGGGCACCACAGGAGGTCCGCGTCACCGAGGAACGCACCGTGCTCGGCGTAGTAGGCGGTCGCCTCCGCGTCCCACCAGGACCGGTTCGCGCGGGCGCTCTCACCCGGCCCGACGGGTCGCGAGGCAGGATTGCCCGTCATGGGTTCCTTTGCCTCGTCGTACGCACGCGCCTAGACTGCCAGCACGCGCTGTGGGCGCGCCTTCCCGTGTGTCCACGTTCGTCTGCGCCAGATCCCGCCGACGCGTCCAACCGGGACGTGTCACGACCCCTATCCCTGCCGGAGCCCACCCCTTGACCAGCACCCTCGACAGCCCCTCCACTCCCCAGGTCGCGATCAACGACATCGGGAGCATGGAGGACTTCCTCGCCGCCATCGACGAGACGATCAAGTACTTCAACGACGGAGACATCGTCGAAGGAACCATCGTCAAGGTCGACCGCGACGAGGTCCTTCTCGACATCGGTTACAAGACCGAAGGCGTCATCCCCTCCCGCGAGCTCTCCATCAAGCACGACGTCGACCCCAATGACGTCGTCAAGGTCGGCGACT
>JAVXVI010000013.1:0-70638 GCA_032230005.1 Actinomycetota bacterium
CCGGCACTCGGCGAGCCACCGCCGTTCACGCCACCGGTCGTGCCACCCGCCACCGGGCTACCGGCACTGCCGGTGCTGGCCTTGCCACCGGTGCCCTTGCCCGACGTGCCCTTGGCACCCGAGCCCTTGCCGGCACTGGTCGCACCGCTGGCCTGGCCCTTGGTGTCGTCAGCCTTGCCCGCGTCGCCGCCCTTGCCCTCGGTGTCGCCCGCGTCCTCGTGCTTCTTCGGCCCGTACGGGACCGGTGTCGGCAGGCACGCGTCGCTGTTCTGACGCGGTGCGCGACCGGGCTGCTTGTCGCTCTTGCCACTCGAGGTGTGGGCCGCGGCAGGCTTCTGGTCCTTGGCAGTCGCCGCGTGCTCCGACCCGCCCGAGGTAGAGGTCGACTCAGCCTTGGGGGCCTTGCTGGACTCGCTCTTGTGCGAGGACTTCGCTGTCTGGGCCTTATCCGCCGTGCCGGCCGACTTGGCGCTGGACGTCGAGCTGTCGTCCTTCTTGCCGGTTGACTTGTCGGCAGTCGAAGGGCAGGAGCAGGAGCCAGAGGCGCCGCCGGAGCTGTGCTCGTCGGCCTTCTTCTGCTCGTCGGCCTTCTTCTGCTCGTCGGCCTTCTTCTGCTCGTCGGCCTTCTTCTGCTCGTCGGCCTTCTTCTGCTCGTCGGCCTTCTTCTGCTCGTCGGCCTTCTCCGCGGAGTCACCGGAGCGGGCTTGACGGTCACCGCCACCGTCGCGATGCGCGCCGGCCGTGTGGCCGTCGTACCCGCCCCCGCCGTCATCCGCGAAAGCCGGCGTGGCGCGCACGCCACCCACCATCCAGGCGGTGACGAAGGCGACGAACGCGATGGCCAGACGCCCGGCGACGGACCGACGCCGCACTTCGATGTCGGTGGCGTCGCCCAGCGCGCCGAGCGGCTGCGGGCTCAGAGAAGTCATCATTACTCCAAGGCGGGTGTCCGGTCACAGAGCGCGACCGGATCGCGCGGCGTATACCCCGGCAAGCTGTGAGCGAACACCACAGAACCTGGGGACTTGATAGGCCATCCGGGTGAAAGTCCGGAGAATCGGACATTCAGGCCGCAATGTCCTGGGAACCCGCCGGTCAGAAGCCCGAACGACTGACCAGTGAGCCGGCGGTACTCACCGCCGCAGTCGCGGTCCCATGCGCCGCCACCAGCTCGTCGAGCACCCAGTTGGTGGTCGCTCCTGCCCCGGCGCTCAGCTCGGTCGTGCCCGTGACCGTGCCGTCTGCTGTCAGGGTGGAGACGTACGTCCGGCAGGTGAAGCCGCCGCCGTACTGAAAGCACGCATGGTGGCCCACGAAAGCGCGGCCGGCCGACGCGGCGACACGCACCTCGGACGTCTCGCTTCGATACGGAAGCGCATACCGGGTGAAGTGCCCGGCTGCGTCGTCCATCGCGACGACAGGGAGCCCGTCCCTGACCCAGCCGACGACCACCCGGCCGTTCGCCACGGTGACGTCGGGTGCGAACTCCCGGGCACCGGCCGCTGGCTCGAAGACGCTGTCGGTCCACCGGCCGTCGAGACCCGCCACGGCGTAGTGGATGACGTCGCCCTGGCTGTCGCGCCGGAGGAACACGAGGACAGCGCCGTCATCGCGTAACGCCAGGCTGGGCAGGACATCCAGGGTCCCCGCCGGATCTGCCTTCGGGAGCACCGACTCCGGCCGCACGCCTCTGCCGAGGCTCTTGGCCTGCCGCAGCACGGTCGAGCACCCGTCCATGTGCGACGTGCAGCTGGACGTCGACCAGACAGCCCACCACCGACCAGCCCGGGCGACGAGATCAGCGTCATTGGCACCCTGCCCGGAGAGCTGGGTTGGCGCGCAGGCTGCGCCGTCATGGGGTCGCCGGCCGATCTGGAGCCGGCCGCTGGCGTCGATCCAGAGCACGAACGTCGTACTCCCGTCATCGGCTGCTGCCAGCACCCGTCCCGACCAGGGCGAGCTGATACGACGCCAGGCCCCGCCTACCGACGCGGTCACGATGCTCACCTGCGACTGCCCGTCGCAGGACGCGGCACCCCACAGGGCACCGCTCGCGGTCGCCGCGATGTGGAGGGAGCCGGCACAAGCACGGACCACGCGGGTCGGGGCGTACCCGGCCGACGCCGGCGTCGCCGCCAGCAGCGCAGCAAGGACGAGTGCAGTGCGTCGTACGAGCCTCTCCGATCCGGTGACGAACAGCCGAAGGCCTGAGCGGTTGACGGGACACACAGGCAAGTGGCCGTGTTGTCAACGCGCGCCTACGTGAGCCAGCCCTCTCGCGGTGCGATCTTGAAGGCCCACTCGGCGGGCAGTGTCCAGAGGCGTGCATGTTCGCCGGCAAATGGCGGGGCAGCGGTGGATGGACGCTACGGGATGCATCCCGAATATGAACGGACGGCATCGGGAGCCATGAGCGTCACGGTTTGTGATACGTGCGTAAGGTCTAAGTCGTAGTTGACTGGCGCGTTGTCACTCGCGGGACACTGGGGTGTGCCAGCGGGCGACGAGAGCGTGTTCATGCCGACGTTGCCACTTTGAACGCCGTCGACGAGCAGATTGATGATCGCGCCGCTAACTGCATTGCCCGCGACCTGACCGTTGTGCACGGTCGAGGAGAACCAGGGCAGCACCCCGTAGGCGATGCCGAAGCTCAGCTTGCCGGCTCCCGTGACCGTGTTGTTCTGAATCACGCTGCCCGAATGAGAGCCATCCGTTCCCGGTTGTGACGCGCCAAACTGCAGGCCTGCGAAGGCGTGGCGGTTTGCCTGCTGAATCGTGTTGTTGTGGATGCTGCAGTTGGTGGACTCGAAAGCGACGACGCCGACGTCCGAAGCGTCGGAGATCAGGTTGTCGTGGATGTCACCCTGTGCGCAGTAGCTGAGTGTGATGCCGTCTGACCAAGGCTCGGGGGCGTCGACAGCCTCCCTGCCATGGCCGTTGTCGGTGATGGTGTTGTGGGCGACGGTCATGGTCGTACCCGCAAGGTTCAGCGCCGATCCACAGACCGTCCTCATGATGTTGTTGTATTCGAAATCAAGGGCGTTCGCTGTGGTCATGACGATGGTGGATTCAGCGTTGCGGTTGCCCGTGCAACTGCTTATGTCAGTGCGGCTGGGTCGGTTGCCGTCAAAGGTGACGTGATTGATCGTCGTGTGACTGACAGTGCTGCTTGTGATCGAAAGTAAGGGCGCATTCAAGGTTGACGCCGCGACGAGCGTGGCGTTCGTCCCAGGCGTACTCGTCGTAATCGACGTGGTCGACACGGTTACGGCCAGGCCCTGCGACAAGATGTAGCCCGGTGAACCCGGGTCAAGGGTGAGCGTTCCGCCCTGGTTCAGACATGCCTGCAGTGCCGCGTCATCTGGCAGAGTGTCGGCGGGGTTCGCCGCGGGGCAACTCGTGGCGGCGAAGGCCGCTGGGGCGGTGCCCATCGTGGCCATGACGCAGGCGAGGGTGGCGATCAATAGCCACGAAAGGGACCAATTTACACGAACGGCACGCAACGGGGCCTCCGGCAGCCGCCAGACAAAACTGGTGGGCGGAACCGTATCTGGGGCCGCAAACCGGCGCAATGCTCGTTCGGCTAGATGAACCGCTCGCTACTCGACTTTTGCCGCGACGAGCATTTGCCCAGGCTGCAAGGACGGCGGCATCACTCGATACACCGCATTCATCAGGGCTCCGGTGCCGCGACTTGGAGGCCCATCGTGGTGGACATACCTATAGTCCAGGTAACGCGCAGCGCGCCACTCCTCGACGCGGAAGCCGGCCGCTTGCACCGCCCCCACCAGTTCTCGCTTCGTGTATTCGCGGAAGTGCCCCGGGTCGTTGAGTGCCTCGCGTATCGGCTCATACGGATGTCGGCCTACAAGCATCTCCAGCCGCTTGTGAAGTGCGACCGCGTTTGGGGTCTGGATGATTAGCCGCCCCCCCTGTACGAGAAGGGTGCTGAGGAAAGCGAGTACGTACGAAGGGGCAACATAGAGATGTTCGATCACCTCGGCCATGACGATCACGTCGTAACCGGGAAGATCCGACCGCCAACGCTCCCGATGCGCGGCCAAGTTGAGATCGAACCACCAGCTCCGCCCGGTCTCGATAGGCTCGTCGCCGAGGAAACCGAGCGCGTCCACTCGAATGCCGTATCGCTGATGCATGAGCCCGGTCAACCGGGAAAGCCCGATATCCAGCACGGTGCTTGAGCCGGCGACGAACCGATCCATGCTCTCCAGCAGGACGCGGTATCGCGGTGCGTGGAACGCAAGGTAACCGTCCTCCGGGAACTGCTGGCGCAGTTCTCGCGGCGTCGGGAGTGGTCGCAGCCCGCCCGGAGAGACTGGGCTTGTCTCTGGCATTGCCTCAGTATCTACGCTGCGCCCCATCGCGCGGGCGGAGGCGATAGCCAGCGCGGCTCTTTCACGATCACCTGGCTTCGGCGCATCCCCAAGCGACGACCGCTAGCAGACCCAGACCACGCACGGGCGCCGTCCCGGCGCGGGAGCACCGTCGACTCTCGGCGCGCTAAGTCGCGTACGTCGCCACCATCCTGCACCGGGCCTTCCGGGACGCGGTGCGCTGGCAAGCGCTCGTACGCAACCGGGTCACCGGGCTTTGCTTGGGGGACGCCCAAGACGAAGAAGGGACGCCGGACAGTCGCGCTGGACCCGGCGAGCGTCGCCGCGTTACGGCAGCACCGGACGCCAGCTCGAGGAACGGATGGCCCTGGGCGCGAACTACGCCGACGAAGATCTGGTCGTGTGCAAGCTCGACGGCTCGCCGCTGCACCCGAAGAACCTGAGCTACAAGTTCGGTCGCGTCGCAAAGGCGGCGGGGCTCCCGCCGATCCGCCTCCACGACCTGCGCCACAGCCACGCCACCCTGGCCCTGCGAGTCGGAATCCACCCTCGAGTAGTGCAGGAGCGTCTCGGCCACGCCAACGTGTCGGTCACGCTGGACACCTACTCCAACGTCGACCTCGTGATGCAGACGGCCGCAGCGAAGCTGGTCGCCGCCCTGGTCACGGAATCATGACGGCGGTTACCATCGCGGACCGCTCGCGACCTTTCGTGACCACTTCTGTGACCAGTCGGCCAAAAAAGCCACTTCGGCGTAGCCCTTCGGGCCCCTGACCTGCAGGAACGCTGTTGATCTTTGGCGGTGGCGGTGGGATTTGAACCCACGGACGACTTGCGCCGTCACACGCTTTCGAGGCGTGCTCCTTCGGCCGCTCGGACACGCCACCGCCGACGAGCCTAGCGGAACGACTCACCCCGGCCGGCGCCCCGCGAACCACTTCCGCAGCTGCTCCTCGCACTCCGCGGCCAGCACCCCCACGACGACCTCCGGACGGTGGTTGAGGCGCCGGTCACGGACCAGGTCCCACACGGACCCGGCCGCCCCGGCCTTCGGATCGGCCGCGCCGTAGACGATGCGCTCCACGCGCGCGAGCACCGCGGCACCCGCGCACATGGCGCACGGTTCGAGCGTCACGACCAGGGTGCAGCCCTCGAGCCGCCACCCGTCGCCGGCGGCCGCAGCCCGCCGCAGCGCCAGTACCTCCGCATGGGCAGTCGGGTCGCCCGCCGCCTCGCGCTCGTTGTGAGCAGCGGCGAGGACGACGCCGTCGGGAGCCACCACCACCGCGCCCACCGGCACGTCCCCCTGACCCGCTGCCAGGTCAGCCTGCTCCAGTGCAAGGAGCATCAGGCCGTCGTACGGCCTCACCCCTCGCGCAGCTCCTCGAGGATGTCCTCGCAGCCGGCCCGCTCGCACACCGACGTCAGCACGTCGGCGGGCAGCAGCCCCTCCTCTGCACACAGCGCAAGGAGCTGGCTGGACGGCGTCCCGAGATCGGCCAGCAGCTCGGGATCTCCGACCGGCTCAGCGACAGGGCGGGTGCCCTCGTCCTCGTCGTCATCCTCGTCATCCTCATCGAGCTCGGCTTCCTCCCAGAGCATCGCGGCGACGTCGCTGCCCTGGACGGCCCGCCGATCTGAGAGGAAGACCCGCGGCTCGTCCAGCCCGCTGGCGCCACCGTCGACCCGGACGATCGCGACGTACTCGTCGTCCTCCTCGAGCAGCAGCAGCGCGGGACCCGGGCCTTCGCCGCTCAGGTCGCGAAGGAGGTCGGTGAGTCCCTCGATGTCCTCGATCTCGTCGAGGTCGACCTCCACCCCGGTCCAGCTCTCTCCGGTGCGGGCGAGCGCGACGGCGAAGTACGACACGTGAAGGGCTCCCGTTGCTGGGGACAGGACGGTGAGTGGAGCTAGTCCACGAGGGCGTCGACTACCCGCTCGTACGCATCGGCGAAACCGAGTCGGCGGGCCAAGGCCGAGAGCATCTCGTCGGCATAGGCGTCGACGTCGGACAGGATGGCACCGAGCTCCATCTCATCGAGTCCCATGTCCTCGAACACGCCGAGGTCTCCGACCGGCCAGACGTCCTCCAGGTCGTCCTCCCCCGGCACATCGAGGCCGAGAGCCTCGAGCACCTGCGCGGCCAGGTCCCAGGCGACGGCCGCGGTGACGTCGGACAGCAGGAGACGAATGCGACCCATCTGGACGCGTACGACGACGAAGAACTCGTCGGCGACGTCCACGAGCGCGAACGACCCCGTCTCGCCGGGCTGCTGCCGGACGGCCGCGATGAGGCCGTCAAGGTCCTCGGTGAGCACCTCGGGCAGAACACCCACCTGCCAGGCACCCTCCTCGCGGAAGACGACGACGGCGTAGGCGTCGGCGTCGATCGCTGACCCCGCCACATCAGACCCCTCGCCGCCGTACCGGACCGTCCTCGCGGACTCTGTCAGACCGGGCGAGCAGAGGGAAGGCGTGGCGCCGGTTCGCACGCCTGGCCACCGGGTAGCGACAAGGAACACAACGAACCCATACGCAACGCGGAGGACCTCCCATGCAGAACCGGAACACGCTCGCCCACTTCCTCCACGACGCCGGGCTGGCGGCCTGGTTCGGGGGCTCGCTGATGGGTGCCATCGGTGTCAACGGCGCCGCCGCCGACGTCGACGACCCGCGGCAGCGTGCACGGGTGGCCAACGCCGGCTGGGGTCGATGGACCCCCTTCAACCTGGTCGCGATCGGTGCGCACCTCGTCGGCGGCGCGCAGCTGCTCAAGGCCAACAAGGGCCGCGTGGCGACGCAGAAGGGCGTCCTCGCCAACACCAACGTCAAGCTGGCACTCACGGCCGGCGCGCTCGGCGCGACGGCCTACTCCCGCCTGCTCGGGCAGAAGGTCATGAACGCCGGCGACGTGCCGGTCGCCGGTGGTACCGAGCCGCTGCCGTCGACGCCCCCGGAGGTCGCGAAGGCGCAGAAGCAGCTCAAGGCTCTGCAGTGGGCCATCCCCGGCCTGACCGGTGCTGTCCTCGCCTCGTCGTCGCTGCACGAGGAGCAGCAGCGGCCGAGCGAGGTCCTCAAGGGAACTCTGAAGGCTGTGCCGGGTCGTGCGGCGGCCCTCGGTGCGACCGCAGCCGCTACCGCCGCGACCGCGGCGACGGGTGCCTACGACAAGGTCTCGGACAAGGTCCGGGAAGCCGTCTAGCGCGAGCGTTCCGGGACGCCCCGCCACCTGCAGAAGGTGCGCGGGGCGTCCTGCTGTCCGGACCAGTTGTGCCGAGCTCGCCCAGAGCCGGCGCCGACCAGAACTGCGCCAGTTCTTCACACGCAAGGGCATGCGCGGGCCGCATGGGCCTGTTCTGGTGCATCCGTGGCCGGGTCGGCGGGGATCAGGACCGCCGTCGCTTCGGCGAGGGACGCCCGGACCGTCGCGATCACGTACGCCGGATCGTGCAACACCTCGGCCCACGTGAACCGCAGCAACCGCCAGCCCAGACTGGCGCAGGAGTTCGCACGCCGACGGTCGAACTCGCGGGCGTCCTTCGGGTCATGCCATCGCCGGCCGTCCGTCTCCACGATCAGCCACCCGCATCTGCCAGCTGGCGCCGCGTGACGACCTGGTACCGGTCGGTCTCGCAGCTCGCGAACGCCTTGAGGGGATCCATAACCGCGACGCTGGGTCAGCAGCTGCGCCAGTTGGTTCGCCCAGACCACAACTGTGGACGGCGCGAGCGGCTGTGCAGAACTGCACCAGTCCTTCCGGTACGAGCGCGCTGACCCACTCTTGCAGCTCTTCTTGTGCATATCCGTCCCGGACTGACCGGAGGCGGGTACGGCGGGGGCGGGGGTCAGGTGGAGTCGTCGTGGGGGGCTGTCGGGTCGTGGACGGTGGGGTCAGGGCCGGGCGCCGGTGAGGTCGGGGCGCCGGTCTTGCCGAAGAAGGACTGCGCGGCTCCCACCCCTGCCACGGCACCCGACGCGGCCGCGATCTGCACCAGCTGCAGCTGCGGCGTGAGATCGCCGGCCGCGTAGACACCGGGGACCGTGGTCTGCCCGGTGCGGTCGACGCTGACGTAGCCGTCGTCGTCGAGCCGGCAGCCCAGCGACACCGCGAGCTCGACCTGCGGGGCGTGCCTGAGGGAGAAGAAGACGAGGGACGCGGGCAGGCGCCGGCCGTCGCGCAGGAGCACGGACTCGAGGTTGCCGCGGCTGCCGACGAACTCCACCGCGTCCTGCTCGATCAGCTCGATCTCGTTGCCCGCCAGGGTCTGGCGGCACGCCTCATCACCCTCGAAGCGGTGGCCGTCGGTGACGACCGTCACGGACTTCGCCCAGTTGAGCAGCGTCGATGCGAACCCGACGAGGTGCGCGTCCCAGCCGAGAGCCACGACGTCGCAGTCCCGCGCCTCGTAGCCGTCGCAGGCCGGGCAGTGGAATGCCGACGCGCCGTAGTGCTCGTCGAAGCCCGTGACCGCGGGGAACGCGTCCTTCACCCCCGTCGCGAGGACGACGCGATGCGCGACGAGTGAGTCGTCCGCCAGCGAGACGTCGAACAGCCCGTCGTCACGCCGGCGAACTCCCGAAACGGACGAGTGCCGGACGGACGCGGTGGGATACGCCAGCAGCTCCTCGCGGCCACGGGCCAGCAGCTCCACCGGTGTCTGCGGGTCCCGCCCGAGGTAGCCGTGCGAGTGCTCGACCCGAGCCGACCGGTAGTCCTGCGAGTCGACCACGACGACCGACCTCCGGTAACGGCCCAGCCACAGCGCCGCGGCGAGCCCGGCCGGGCCGCCGCCGACGACGACCGCGTCGACCTCCGTCACAGCGGTGCCAGCAGACCGCGCTCCTGCACGGCCTGCAGCGACAGCGTCCGGTAGCCCACGTCCTCGAAGAGCACGACGATGCGGTCCCCCTCGTAGCGCATCACGACGCCCTCCCCCCAGGTCGCGTGCGCGACCCGCGACTGCAAGGCATACGGCGACTCGGCAGCGTCCGGTTGCTCGGACGCGGTACCAGCCTTGCAGGTGTCGCAGTTGCCGCACTGCTCGTCGTACGCCTCCCCGAAGTAGGCAAGGAGGTACTGCCGCCGGCAGCCCGTCGTCTCGGCGTACCCGCGCATCATCTCGATGCGTGACTTCTCCACTCGGCGGTGCGACTCGGCGACCTCGGTCGCGAGCTCCGCCGCCGCAGCTGGTTCCGGTGCGTCGCCACCCGTGTCGATGACGCCGTCGGCGCGCACCTCCACGGCGCCCGCTTGCTCGAGCAGGTTGACGAGGCCGGCCAGTCGCGTCGCGGACACGTCCATCTCGTCGGCCAGCTCACTCGGCTCCACCGGGCCGTCGGCGTGCTGCACCAGCGTGGCCACCTTCTGCAAGGCGGTCTGGTCGGGCGACCCGGAGGCGAAGAACTTGCGCAGCCCGAGGTCCTCCGGCCGGTAGAACAGCACGGCGTCCGCCGGTTCGCCGTCCCGGCCGGCGCGCCCGACCTCCTGGTAGTAGCTGTCGATCGAGTCGGCGACCTCCGCGTGCAGCACGAATCGCACGTCCGCCTTGTCGATGCCCATACCGAAGGCAGTCGTCGCCACAACGACGTCGATCGACCCGTCGAGGAAGCCGTCCTGGACGAAGGACCGGTCACCCGCCCGCATGCCGGCGTGATACGCAGCTGCGGACATACCGTATTCGGAAAGCGCTGCGGCGTAAGCCTCCGCGCTCTTGCGCGTCGCCGTGTAGACGATGCCCGGCTTCGTCTCGCCCATCGCGCGCAGGACGACCGCCTCCCGCTTCTGCTCCTCGTCCCGGAACGCCTCCACAGTGAGGCGGACGTTCGGCCGGTCGAAGCCGCGCACCACCTGCACCGGATCGCGCATCCGCAGCCTCGTCACGATCTCCTCGCGCACCGGTGGCGATGCGGTCGCGGTCAGGGCCAGCACGCGTGGCGACCCGACGGCCTCGATCGCCTGCGCAAGCCGCAGGTAGTCGGGCCGGAAGTCGTGTCCCCATGACGAGATGCAGTGCGCCTCGTCGATGACGAAGAGCGACGGCCGCGCCTCCGCGATCGCCTCGAGCACCTCGGGCTTGCCGAGCTGCTCGGGTGCGAGGAAGAAGAACTCGACGTCGCCGGCTGCCAGCGCGGCAAAAGCCTCCTCGCGGGCCCGCGCGGACAGCGAGCTGTTGGCTTGGACTGCCTCCCCGACGCCGAGCCGTTCGGTCAAGGCGGCGACCTGGTCGCGCTGCAAGGCGATGAGCGGACTGACGACGACCGTCGGCCCGTCCAGCAGCAGGGCCGGCACCTGGTAGACGGCGCTCTTGCCCGAGCCGGTGGGCATGACGACGAGGGTGTCGTGGCCGGCCATGACGGCCTCCATCGCCTCCGCCTGTCCCGGTCGCAGCTCCTTCCACCCGAAGGCCTGCTTCGCCGTACGACGGACATCTGCGCGCACGGGGGACAGAGCTGCTCCAAGGGACGACGAGGTGGTGGCGGGCCAGTACCCCGTCTGCGGCGCGGGACGCGTCAGCCGCGGGTGGTGCGGGCGTGCAGAAGTGCGCGGGAGCGGGCGAGAGCGCTGGCCCGAGGGTGCAGGCGGGCACGGAGCTCAGCCGCCTGGCGCAGGGTGTCCAGCAGCTCCCGCCGCCGGCGGCGGCGTTCTACCGCGTCGTACGTCATCGTCGTGCTCGTCACAGCTCCCAGATACCCCGGCGAGCCCTGCGTCACCTGACCCCGAGGTGACGGAGCCCTACCCTCAGCCGCCGTGCGACTGGCGAGGCAGCGCCGTGACGTTGGCCGGCAGCACGGCGGACTGCAACTCGGTGCGGAGCTGCTCCAGCTCGTGCAGCACTGCGGCGCGACGCTGGTCGAGCAGGTAGAGGTCGGCCAGGCTGGCGTCCAGTCGGGCCAGGCCGGTGCGCACCAGGTCGGTGGCGTCCGGCGGGGACGCCGTGGCGGCGACCCCGTTTTCCCGTTGCGGCTCGCCCAGCTGCTCGCGCAGGGCGGCGACCTCGCGCTCGAGCTCCGCGCTGCGCTCGGTCGCGCGCCGCAGCTCCTGCAGTGCGACGTCCCGCTCGTTGGCCAGGTCTTGGAAGATCGCGAGGTCGTCGGCGTCCTGCTCCGCCTCGCTGTCGTAGCGGGCCAGCCCCAGCCGGTACCTGCCCGCGACCGCCAACGCAGCCGTCACGACAGCGAAACCGGCCGCAGCCAGCAGTCCGGCGCGGAAGCCACCTCGGTCGACGGCCCACCCGGCCGCGGCCGAGCCGCTGGCGATGCCGACGAAGTTGGCCGTGCTCGCCCAGGTGAACGCCTCCGTCCGGCTGCGCTCGGGGGCGACCTCCGACATCAGCGTCAGCTGGACGGCCATGGCGGGCGCGATCGCGACTCCGGACACCAGCAGGAGCAGCGCCATGGTCCAGCTGCCGCGGGCGAGCAGCGGCAGGAGCCCCCCGGCGGCAACGGCAGAGAGCAGCACGATCAGCTGCACGGCCGGTGGCGAGGCGTTGCGGCGCGCGCCGTACCACCAGCCGCCGAGCAGGCTGCCCGCGAACCACAGCGCCAGCAACGTGCCGGCGGAGGCCGCACCGCCGTGTGCCGTCGCGAAGCCGGCCACCGCGACCTCGAACGCCGCGAACCCCCCGGTGGAGAAGGCGATGATGCCGAGCAGCCAGCGCACGCCGGACGTCGCCAGCGGACCACGCCACCGGCGCGTGCTCCAGCCGGCCGCGTCCCAGCCCCGGGATGACGGCGATACCGCGAAGAGCAGCGCGCCCGCGCAGGTGAGGACCCCGCTGGCCATGACCGCGGCCGCCGGCGACAGGACCGCAGTGAAGCCGCCGACGAGAAGGGGTCCGCCCAGCTCGCACGCCTCGATGACGAGCGCCTCCAGGCCGAACGCCGTCTCCCGCTGGTCGGCGTCAGCGAGCAGGCTCGGCCAGAGTGCCCGCATGCACGCGGACATCGGCGGGAGAGAGGCGCCGGCGAGGGCTGAGCCACCCAGGACGAGAGCGGAGGTGTGGCCGTAGGCGCCGATCAGGACGACTGCGAGGGCCACCGGGTGCACCAGACACGTCGCCACGAGGACGCCGGTCTGCCCTCGCGCGTCGACCAGGCGGCCGAGCATCGGTGCGGTGACGGCGACGGATACGGCGAAGACGGCGCTCACCGCCCCCGCGGTGACGAACGACCCGCTCGTCTGCCGGATGAACAGCAGCAAGGCCAGCAGGAGCATGCTCGAGGGCAGCCGGGCGACGAGGTAGGGCACCAGAGTGCGCGCGACGCCGGGCTGCGTGAGCACACGGCTGTACCGCCCCTGCACCGCTGCCCCCTCCGACGACCCGTCAGGGCTTTTTCGGCATGACCCGCCTGGAGGTGTAGTCGCCTGTCGGCACTGCCGTCGGGAGCACCTAACTACTCCGTTCGGCCCTGTGCCGACGGGCGATCGATGCCGACCCTTCGGAAAGGCCAGAACCGGCCCAACCGGACCCCACAGGAGCGCACGTGATGCTCGCGGCGCGGCTGCGGCCCTCGCGGCTGAACACCTACGTGTTCGCCGTGACCGCCGCTGGCTTCGCCGTCGTGCTCGACGTCCTGCTGCGGCACCTCCCGCAGCACCTCGAGCTGCCGAGCCTCACGGCTCTGGTGCTGGCTGCGCTGCTGGTCGTGGGCGAGTCGCAGCCGATCGTCATCTCCCGCGGCGAGGACGACCTGGACGAGGTCACGATCGCGAGCACCTTCATCCTCGCGCTCGCCATCCTCGGCCCGATGTGGCTGCTGCTCGCAGCCCAGGTCGTCGCGGTCAGCCTGGACGACCTGCGCGGTCGCAAGAACCTGCAGCGGCTGCTGTTCAACAACGCGCAGCTCGTCCTCAGCGGCGCCGTGACGCGAGCCGTCTTCTGCCTCTGGACGAGTCGGTCTTTCACGGCCGATGCGTCCGGCTTCACGGTTCGCGACGTCGCGCCGGCCCTGGTGGCGGGGATGGTCTTCTTCCTCGTCAACAACGGTCTCACCGGCGTCGTCGTCGCGTTGGCACTCGACAAGCCCGTGCTGCCGCACCTGCGCGACGACGTGCGCTTCCAGCTGTCGACGTCCGGAGTGCTGCTCGCCTTCGCGCCTGTCGTCGTCGTCGCCACGACGTTCTCGCTGCTGCTGCTGCCGCTGATGATGCTGCCGATCGCGGCCGTGCACCGGAGCGCGAAGCTGGCCGCCGAGCGCGAGCGGCAGGCGCTGCACGACGACCTCACTGGACTGCCCAACCGGTTGCTGCTCAGCGACCGCACCGCCCGCGCGCTGGAAGCCGCCGGTCGGTCCGGCGCCGGCACGGCCGTCCTGCTGGTGGACCTGGACCACTTCAAGGAGATCAACGACACCCTCGGTCATTACGTCGGTGACCAGCTCATCCGCGAGGTCGGCTCGCGACTGCGGTCAGCCATGCGCGAGGGCGACACCGTCGCCCGGCTCGGCGGCGACGAGTTCGCCGTACTCGCCTGCGATCTCGACGGACGTGTGGATGCCGAGCAGGTGGCCAAGCGTCTCGTCGCTGCCCTGATGCAGCCGTTCAGCATCGACGGAGTGCGCCTGGACGTGCAGGCCAGCGTGGGCATCGCCCTGTCCCCGGAGCACGGCGACGACGTCGCGACTCTCATGCAGCGCGCCGATGTGGCGCTGTACGCCGCGAAAGAGCACCGCGGGACCTTCGCCTTCTACTCCCCCGAGGGCGACCTGCACAGCCTCGAGAAGCTGGCCCTGCTCGGCGAGCTCCGGGAGGGTGTGAGCAACGGCCAGCTCCGCGTCTACTACCAGCCCAAGTGCGACGCCAGCAGCGGCGTCCTCGTCGGGCTCGAGGCACTCGTGCGGTGGGAGCACCCGACCCGCGGCCTGGTCTTCCCCGACGACTTCATCCCGATCGCCGAGAACACCGGTCTGATCGGCGCACTCACGATCGAGGTCCTCGACCAGGCGCTGTGCTTCGCCCGCAAGCTCCGCGATGCAGGCACCCCGCTCGGGGTGGCGGTCAACATCTCGGTGCGCTGCCTCACCGACCTCGAGCTGCCGCGCCAGGTGGCGGGTCTGCTCGGCCGATGGGGAGTGCCCCCGGAGTCGCTCACCCTCGAGGTGACCGAGACCACGATCATGGTCGACCCGACCCGCACGATGACGGTGCTGGGCCTGCTTCGCGACCTCGGCGTCTCGCTGTCCATCGACGACTTCGGCACGGGATACTCGTCGCTGTCGTACCTCAAGCGGCTCGAGGCCAACGAGCTCAAGATCGACAAGTCCTTCGTGTTCACGATGACGTCGAACTCCAACGACGCCGTGATCGTGCGCTCCACCATCGAGCTCGGGCACAACCTCGGTCTGCGGCTCGTCGCCGAGGGCGTCGAGGACGCCGAGACGTGGAACATGCTGCGGGTGCTCGGCTGCGACGTCATCCAGGGCTACCACCTGTCGAGGCCCCTCCCCGAGGCCCAGCTGGAGTCGTGGCTCGACGACTACCGCCGTCCACTGGCCGACGTGACGAGCCTGCGCCCGGCCTGAGCCGCCGTACCCTCGCCATATGACCGAGCTCGATGTCAGGCAGGGCACGTCGGAGGCACTCGAGACAGACCTCGACGACGACAGCGACGAGAACCGCATGTCCCACTACGTGCGTCGTGAGGACATCCTGCGCAGTGCTGTCGACGGCGTGCCCGCCACGGCGCTGTGCGGGAAGAAGTGGTTCCCCGGCCGGGACCCGGAGAAGTACCCCGTCTGCCCGGTGTGCAAAGAGCTGATCCAGTTCCTGGACTGACGGCTCAGAGGGAGATGCCGACGAGCACCGGCTCGGGGACGAGCTCGACGCCGAACCGCTGACGGACTCCGGCGCGGATCGCACGGGCCACCCGCAGCACGTCCTCGGCCCGCGCGCCACCGCGGTTGACCAGCGCCAACGTGTGCTTCGTCGAGATGCCTGCCGGCCCGTCGAACGAGCCCTTGCCGAAGCCCGCCTGCTCGATCAGCCAGGCGGCGGAGACCTTCACTCTCCCGTCCGGCTCCGGGTACGACGGCGGGTCACCGCCCAGGCTGCGCAGCTCGGCAACGCGGCCGGCGTCCAGCAGGGGGTTGGTGAAGAACGAGCCGACGCTGCGGGTGTCCGGGTCGTCCTCATCGAGGACCATGCCCTTGGCCTTGCGCAGCGACAGGACCGCCGCCTGCACCTCTGCGACGGGCGCCTGCCTCCCGACATCGATGCCGAGCACCCGGGCCAGCTCGGCGTAGCGGACCGGCCGGCTCTGCACGTCGTACGACAAGCGGTACTGCACCGAGAGCACGACCCAGCGCTCGGGCTCGGCCTTGAACCTGCTCCAGCGGTAGGCGAAACCGCAGTCGGTCACGGTCACGATCTCGTCGAGCAGCCGGTCGTAGGCACGAACGGCGGTGATGGTCTGCGACACGTCCTGCCCGTAGGCCCCGACGTTCTGCACCGGCGTTGCGCCGACCAAGCCGGGGATCCCGGCCAGGCACTCGATGCCGGTGAGCCCATCGGCGACGCAGCTCTCGACGAGCCCGTTCCAGTCCTCACCAGCGGCAACGTCGAGCAGGACGTCAGCACCGTCGCGCTCGGCTGCCCTGCCCTGCGACGCGATGCGCACGACCGTCCCCGGAAAGCCGCCGTCCGAGATGACGACGTTGCTGCCGCCGCCCAGGACGAGAACCGGCGCCTGGGCGACGCGCAGTGCCTCGACCACCTCGCCCTCGTCGTACACGGTCATCAGGCTCTTCGCCGGCCCGCCCACCCGCAGGGTGGTCAGCGGGGCCAACGGCACGTCGTGACGGGCGTGCATCACACCGGCTCGGGCACGGCAAGGCGCACGGTACGACGGCGCTGGGTCATCAGGTCGGCGCTGAACAGGCCGAGCGCGACCCAGACCAGGCAGAACCCGATCGCCTTGGCGACGCCGAGCGGCTCGCGGAAGACGACGACGCCGATGAGGAACTGCATCGTCGGCGCGAGGTACTGCAGCACGCCCAGCGTGGTCAGCGGCACTCGCGACGCTGCCGCTCCGAAGAAGAGCAGAGGTACGGCGGTGACGACACCGGTGAGAACCAGCAGGGACGCATGACCGGGGCTGCGGGTGAGGGTCGAGTCGCCGGTCACCTGCAGCACGACGAGGTAGCCCAGGGCCAGTGGGGCAAGCACTGCCGTCTCGACCGTCAGGCCCTCGAGCGCGCCCACCACGGCCGTCTTCTTCAGCAGGCCGTAGGTGCCGAAGCTGCAGGCGAGGGTCAGCGCGATCCAGGGCGGCCGGCCGTTCTCGATCGAGAGCACCAGCACCGCGACGGCAGCGACACCCACGGCGGCCCACTGGGCAGGACGCAGCCTCTCGCGCAGCACCACGACACCGAGCAGCACCGTCACGAGCGGGTTGATGAAGTAGCCGAGCGAGGTCTCCACCACCTGGTCGCTGGTCACGCCGTAGATGTAGACGCCCCAGTTGACGGCGAGGAAGACCGCGGCGGCAGAGAGCCGCCAGAGCTTGCTGCGATCGGCGGCCACGGCCCGCACGGAGGCCCAGGAGCGCGTCGCCTGGACGAGGGCTGCGACGACCACGAGGGACCAGACGACGCGATGCGCGAGCACCTCGACGGCGCCGGCCGGATCGAGAAGCGGGAAGTACAGCGGGAAGACGCCCCAGAGCAGGTACGCGGTTGCGCCGTACAAGGCGCCACGCCGGGTATCGCTCACCCGGCCACGCTAGTAGGCGGGCCAGCCAGCGAACGCCTACCCGCGGTCAGCCCTGGCGGCTCGTCGCCGTCCGCGCGAAAGCGCTGGGTCCGCGGCTCTGCCGGGCGTAGCCCACGCCCGTCTTCACATCACCCACCCGGTTGTTGTCGCTCCAGACGACGGCCGGCATGCCGTCCGGTCCGACGTCGACCTTGAAGAAGTCGAGCAGGCTGCGGTCGTCGCTCGAGCCGGGGAGGATCCCGCAGAAGGTGCCGAGCGTGCAGATCGGCCCGTGGTGCACCGAGTGGTTGCTGGCGATGCCGTAGATGACCTGCGGCGCGGCGGTGTCGAGGTGCCGCACCTGCGCAAGCGGGACCACCCAGTCGATGCCGTCGGCGTCCTTGTTGGGCGCATCGGTGTGGTACCAGCTGACGACGGCGACGCCGGGCCCGCCGCCGGCGACCCAGCCGAACAGGTCCTGGCCGACCGGCCGGCCGGTGAGCGCGTTGTCGACGGCGTACGGCGCGGTCCACGTCTCGCCGTGGTCCTTGGACTGCTGCAGCCACACGTGCATGGGCTGTCCCTTGTGCGCGTAGCCGGAGTAGACGGCGTAGACGTAGCCGGCGGTGTCGACGGCGTTGGCCATCCAGAAGTTGCCGTAGTTGGCGTCGTCGGCGCCGGGGTTGACCGTGACGTCGTGCCAGGACGCGCCCTTGTCCTTGCTGACGCTGATCTGGATGGAGCTGATGGGCGGTGAGCCGTACGTCGTGTCCGTCGTCGTCAGCCGGGTGGTGCCGTAGGTGACGTAGACGTAACCGCCAGGCGCCACGGTGACGTTGCCGATCGAGGTGCCGTTGTGCGCGCTCTGCGCGATGGTCGTCGGCTGCGAGTAGATGACCTGCTGCGGGCCGAAGGTCTCGCCGCGGTCGTGGCTGACGGCGACGAGCATCGTCCCAGTGCCGATCTCGTGGTACGCCATGTAGACGTTCTCGCCATGCGGTCCGTCGACGGCAAGCCACTCGCGGTCGCTCGTGCCGTTGATGAACACCTGGTGGGGGAAGGTCCTGCCACGGTTGGTCGACCGGAAGATCGTGATGCCGTCAACGTTCAGGTCGGCGGCGAAGACGGTGCCGTCCTTCGCGACGGCCACATCGGAGTCGCCACCCTTGAGCGCGGCCTGCGTCGCGGTGCTGCGGGCAGTCGGCAGCTGGGTCCAGGTGGCGCCCTTGTCGCTGCTCCTCGCGAGCACCGCACCGCCGTCGCCCGGGGTGGTCGCGTAGACGGTCCCGTCAGGGGCGATGTCCAGTCCGGGCTCGCCGTAGCTGCTCGGGTAGGCGTACGTGTTGGCCCCGAACGTCAACCCCGGCTTGGGGATGGCCGCACCACTGGCGGCGGTAGCAGTGAGGGCCAGTGCGGCAGCTGCCGTCGCGAGAGCAACAGCGGACGGCGGGCGAAGGCGCATGCGACGTCTTTCGACGCGGCAGCGCGGTCCCCTGCTCAGACCTGAGCGAGGCTACGACGCTGCGCCGGAGTGCTACCAGGGAACGGCAGCCGGCTGAGCTCGCCCGAGGTCGCCGCGCGGCTGCCGAGCACGAGCAGGGTGAGCAGCACGCCGTACACGGGCAGGTGTCCGATCAGCTCTGTGCCACCGAACACGAACAGCGTGGCCGTGAAGGGAACCGCCGCGACGAGAGCGACGACCTGAGGCGCCGCCCCGGAGAGCACCAGGAGCGCGAAGAGGACCTCGACGCACCCGGCGAAGGTCGCAAAGGCGTCCGGGCCCACACCGATGGGCGACAGGATGTCGAGGAGCGGCTTCTGCACCAGCATCGCGTGCGCCATCGCCGGGTTCGCGAGCTTCTCGACGAGGGCCAGCGTGATGAGGGTGCCCGCCGTGCCGACCCGTAGTGCGAGAACTGCCGGCCGCAGGTGCGCGGTGTCCAGGCGAGCCCGGCCGCCCATGGACGGGCGCGGAGGGACCAGCGTCAGGAACACCGCGATGCCGAGGAGCGCGAGACAGGACAGCAGCGACCTGGTGCCGGCGAGCCACCAGAGCACGGGCCCAGCAAGGATCACCAGCGACGCCGCAAAGGGGACCGCGTAGCCCGTCAGGAGCAGCAGACCTGCCAGCACCTCCGGGAGCAACAGCAGCGTGTGCGCCGGGTCGTTCGGCACGATGACGGATGGGTCGAGGACGGCGCGGTCGAAGGCGAGCAGAAGCAGACTCGCCCCGAGGTGGATGGCGAGAAGCCGCGGCACCCAGGGCACGAAGCGCGCCAGACCGCGCAGCTGGGGCAGCTCCGGGGTCGGCATGCGGCGGGCTGCCAGCCGCCAGGACACAGTCACGACCACCACGAGCGCGAGGCCGATCAGCACCGAGGGACGACGCAACTCCTCCCAGCGAACCGGGAAGTCCTCGGGGTGATGCACGAACCACGTCTCATGGACAGGCGGCAGGGCGGTCGGGGTCATGGCGCAGCTCCTCGTCGACGTACGACGAGCCTGGCAAAGGACAGTCGACACCGGCAGGTCCTTCTGTCCCGGAACAGCGGGACCAAAGTCCCGTCAGCTGAGAAGGGCGCGCAGCTCCTCGCAGAGGTCCTTGGCGGCGGCCGCCGAGGCCGGCGACCAGGTGCCCATCCCGAAGAACCCGTGGATCAGGCCGTCGTAGCGATGCAGCACGACCTTGACGCCGGCCGCCTCGAGCGCAGCCGCGTAGGCCTCCCCTTCGTCACGCAGCGGGTCGTACTCACCGGTGCCGATGACCGCGGGCGGCAACCCGGAGAGGTCCGGCGCGAGGAGCACAGAGGCGCGCGGGTCCTCGCGGTGCGCCTCCTCGGACAGGTAGTGGTTGCTGAACCAGCGCATGTCCTCGGCGGTGAGGAAAAGGCCCTCGCCGTTCTCGACGCGCGACGGGTGCAGATCCTCGTCCTCGCGGAAGTCGACGCCGGGGTACAGGAGCAGCTGCGCGGCGAGCTTCGGCCCGCTGTCCTTGCAGGCGAGTGCCACGGCCGCAGCCAGGTTGCCGCCCGCACTGTCGCCCGAGACGGCGATGCGATCGGGGTCGCCACCGAGGTCGGCGATGTGCTCGGCGACCCAGCGGGTCGCGGCGAGGCAGTCCTCGAACCCAGCCGGGAACGGGTGGTCCGGAGCCAACCGGTAGTCGACGCTGACGACGACCGCCTCGACGTCGCGGCAGATCAACCGGGCGTGGTCGTCCTGGGTGTCGAGGTCGCCGATGACGAAGCCGCCGCCGTGGAAGTACACGACCGTGGGCACCGGGCCGTCGGCTTCTGGACGGTAGGTCCGGATGGCGATGTCCCCGCCGGGTCCGGGCAGCGTCGCGTCCTCGGTCGACCCGACCTGGGCGAGCGTCGCTGGGTCGCGCAGTCCGACGGTCATGGTCCGGAAGCCCTCCCGCGCCTGCTCCGGTGTGCCGTTGACCATGGACATGGGCGTGCCGCTGTCGGCCAGCATCTGCAGGATCGCGGCAACGGGCGGGTCGAGCGGCATCGGACCTCCGGAGGGTGGGCTTTGGCGCCCATTGTGCCTGTGGACAACGAGAGCCTCGTGCACAGATTCGCTGCAAGCATCCCGGTATGCCACAGATCGAGGTAGACCCGGCAGCCCTCGCAGCGACCTCAGCGGCGCTCGCCAGTGCGGCAGCCGTCGCGCGCGAGGTCCACAAGGGCGCCCGGGTGCTGTCCGATGCTGCCGACGCCGGCGGGAGTGGCGAGCTCGGAGCGGCTCTCGAGGAGTTCCGCTCCACGTGGGGCTACGGACTCGGCCTCGTGGTGGACGACGCGACGACGTTGTCGCGGATGCTCTCCCAGGCAGCCGAGGCCTACCGCCGCACGGACGGCGCCGTGGCCGGCGCCTGCGGTCCATGACGGTCACGACCTGCCCGGTGCCGGGCGACCCGGAACGTGTGGAGTGGCTGTCCCGGGAGTACGCCCGCTATGCCGGAGGTGCGGCGGATGCGGCACGGGAGCTGCGCCGGATCGACACCGGCAGCTGGGTGGGCCCGGCCGGTGACGCGTTCCGGTCGGCCATCGACGAGCTGCCGGCCAAGCTCGACCGGGGCCAGCAGGCGTTCGCTCGTGCCTCCGCCACCCTGGCCGAGCACGCGCGGGTCCTGCGCGATGCACAGGCCGATGCCTCAGCCGCCGTACGCCGCGAGGACCAACCCGCAGCCGTCGCAGCGCAGCAGCGGGTTGCGATGTCGGGTCGGCGCGCGGCGCGGGTGCTCGACGACGCCCGACATGGCGCACCGCACGAACCGGGGCTGTTCAGCAAGGCGCTGCACGCCGCCGGGTCCTTCCTGGCGGGGGCCGGCGAGGCAACCTGGGGCCTGCTCGAGCTGGGCTACAAGACGTCCCTCGCCTCCGCCATGGTCGATCCGGGGGGCTTCCTCGACAACGCCGAGGGCATGGCCAAGGGCATCGGCTACGGCGTCGAGCACCCGAAGGAGCTCGGCAAGGCGCTGATCGACTACGACACCTGGTCGCACGACCCGGCGCGAGCGCTCGGTCACCTCGTGCCCGACCTGCTCATCACGATCGCCACGGCCGGCACCGGGGAGGCCGGCGTGGCCGGCGCCCGCGCCGCCCATGGAGCCGAGGTCGTCGAGGGGCTCGCGGTCGCCGGCGAGCGGGGAGCTGGGGCGGCTGCCCGGGCGGCGGGTCTGTCCGAGGATGCCGCGGCAGCGCTCGAGGCGCGCTTCGGCAGCCCGACCGAAGGAGCTTTGGAGTTCCAGACCCGGGGGGCCTACAAGGGTCAGGACCGCTGGTGGGACCGCATCCTCAAGCCGGGTGACACCTTCAGCCTCGGCTCGCCCGGCCGGGGGCAGTTCGCGGCAACACCCGAGTCGGTCGAGGAGGTGGCCGGCGACGCACGTCGCTACAACGAAGGCCTGCAGGTCCAGTCGCGCAGGGATCCGGTCGACGGCGTCAACCGCTACCGCAGCCACCTGGCGACGTACGAGGTCAAGAAGCCGCTGCCGGTCGCCGAGTCGATCGCCGAGGCCAACCCCCGACTGGGTGCCGGCGGGCTCGGGCAGTACTACGTTCCGGACCTCCTCGACAACCTGATCGCCGAGGGCTACATCAGCGAGCCGACGCTGACCGAGATGACCAACCTGGATGCCGTCATCGGCCCGAAGGGGCTGCCCGACCCGCGCGTCGTCGCCCTCGCCCAAGCGGCCGAGGCCGGCGGCGGGACACTGGCCGCATCAGGCCTGGCCCGAGCAGGAGGATGTCGATGACCGAGCGGCCGCACATCGACGCCGACCCGGCCGACCCGAACCGGCCCTACACGCACCTGGTGCCGCTGGTGCAGGCGCTCCTCGACCACGGCAACCGGATCGCGCACCCAGGCCCCAAGGGGGAGCTGTTCGCGCCGGGCCAAGGCGGCTACGTCGCCTACCTCACGGACCGGCTGGACTGGGACTGGCTGCAGGCGACCTTCGAGCTGCCGGACCTGCTCCGCTACGAGCCCGGCGACGACGAGATCTACGACCACAAGAACTGGGTCAGCATCCTGGGGTCGCAGCCGCCCGGGTGACCTGCGTCACGGCCGAGCAGGAACGCGCGCCGAAACCGCGAAGAAACCTCCATGCGCATCCCCAGTCTCGCCCTGATCAGCGGTACCGCCCTCGTGGCCGGCCTGCTCGCCGTACCCGCCGTCGGCGCCAGCGCCTCGGCCGCACCCAAGGTGACCAACGCCTGCATCACCTCGGTGCCGGACAAGGACTCCACGACACCGCAGAAGATCTGCTACACGCTCTTCCAGCCTGCCGCCGCTGACGCAGGGCACCGCGTCCCGCTCGTCTTCCACTCGCACGGCTGGGGTGGCTCGCGGACGAAGGACGCTGCGTCGTTCAGCAAGTTCCTGTCGGCGGGCTACGGCGTGCTGTCGTTCGACCAGCGCGGCTTCGGCGAGGACGGCGGCAAGGCGCGCATCGAGAACATCGACTACGAGGGCAAGGACGTCGAGAAGCTCGTCGACCTGGTCAGCGCGCTGCCCTGGGTGCAGCAGGACGGCAAGGGCGACCCGCGCATCGGCGCGATCGGTGGCTCGTACGGCGGCGGCTACCAGTTCGTGGGCGCGTTCCGCGAGCTGCTGGACAAGAAGAAGACCGTCTTCGACGCGCTCGCGCCTGAGATCACCTGGTGGGATCTCAAGCAGAGCCTGGCTCCGCAGGAGGCCGTCCGCACCGAGTGGGTCTCGCTGCTGTCGGCTGCCGGGGCGCAGGCGCTGCCGAACGAGGCGCTCGAGGGGACCGCGATCGGTGCCGCGACCGGGTTCTGGCCCAAGGGGCAGGTCCCGGGCACGCCGGACCTCGATGCCTTCTTCCTCAAGAACGGCCCCGCCTGGAACGTCTCGCAGGGACGCAAGCTCGACATCCCGATGCTCTTCGGTCAGGGCATCACCGACACGCTGTTCCCGCTGCACCAGGGGTTGCAGAACTTCGCCAAGGCCATCACGCCGGCGGCCCGCGCGAAGAGCATCTTCGTCGGCTACAACGGCGGCCACGTGCTGCCCAACGCGTTCCCGCAGGCAGTCGCGCCGAGTGATGACCCGTGCAGCAAGCAGCTCGGTGGCGGTTCGTTCGAGGACCTCACGATCAAGTTCTTCGACCACGCGCTCAAGGGCAAGCCGACGACGCTGAAGGGCTACGGCCAGTACCACCTCGCAACGGCCAACAGCACCTGCACGACGGTCAGCTCGGTGACAGCTAACAAGGTCTTCGAGGTCGGCACGGTCGCGACGACGGAGGTGGCCAGCCCCCCGCTGGCCTTCGAGGCAGCCAAGGGCCCGATCCGCATCGCCGGCACGCCGTACCTCGAGGGCACGATGTACGCCGCGGGCGTCAACAACCGCGCCTTCTACGCCCTCGGCGTCGGCACCTCCCCTGCGGACGCCAAGGTCGTGCAGGGCAACGTGCTGCCGGTCAACGAGCTGCTGCCGGTGGCCGGCGAGACGCGCAGCATCGAGCTGCCGTCTGTGGCGATCGACGTGCCTGCCGGCCAGTCGCTGTTCGTCATGGCGATGGCCACCAACGACATGTTCGCCGGCATGGGGAGCCGGACCCCGGGCGCCATCGTGCTGCAGGACGCCTCGGTGCGACTTCCGGTCGTTCGCTAGCGACTAGCGGGCCGTCAGCTCCGCAGTCGGGAGTGCACCGATGACGGTGTCGGAGACGAGCAGCCGCGGCTTGCCGGCGTAGCCGTAGGCCGCGACCATCCGCGCATCCCACAGCCGCCGGAAGCTGCCGCCGGACACGACACCGACCTTGTGCGACGGGGTCTGCACCAGGGCGCCGTTGCGGATGGGCAGCGACGTGGGCACATCGGCGGCCGTCGTACGGCGGTAGCGACTCGTGTCCGTCGTCGGAACCGGATCCGGCACGACCGCCGACGGTGCGATCACCGCGATGTCCTGGCTGGTCCAGCCACGGCTGGCCAGTGCAGCTGCGTCCACCGAGAGCTGCGTGCCGTCGGCCGTCACGTACTTCACGTCGCTGGTGCCGTCGACGCGGACGAGGGCACCCGGATAGAGCGGGCTGTCCGGGACGACGTCCGACACGGGCAGCGACGCAAGGTCGGCATCCGTCGCCGGCCAGACCCGTGGCGCCGGCCGGCCGAGAGCAGTCAGCTGGTCGGGGGTCACGGCCACACGGGAGCCGCCGGTGATGAGCCAGAGAGCACCGGCAGCGTCCTGCGCGATGGTGCCGTCGCGGAGGACGACGGGCGGCTGCGAGCCGTAGCCCAGCGACTCGCCGGCGGTCATCGGCACGGCGGAGGCCTCGGACAGGCCGTTGGCAGCGAGCACCGTCGGGGAGATCGGGCGCTTGGTCGTGCCGTCGACGAGGAACAGCGAGCCGTTGGGGTGCCGCAGCAGCGTGCCGTCCGGGTGCGGACCGCTGGGGGTCGGCGCCGCGATGTGACGGGCCGCCTTCAGCGACGGGAATGCGTTGTAGACGATCCCGCCCCAGCCGGAGCCCTTGCGCAGCTCGAAGTGCAGGTGCGGGCCGGTGCTCTCGGCGTCGCCGGAGTCACCACGCCATGCGACCAGCTGACCGGCGAGGACGCGAGCACCCTCCGCGATGCCGGCCGGGAAGGACCACGCGGCCGTGCCCTTGCCGTCGTCGGTGCCGGGGGTGTCGTTGTTGACGTGGATGTAGATCGCCGTCCAGCCCGCGGCGGGACCACGGTCGGCGGTGATCGCGACGTAGTTGCCGCCGCCCGGCGCGCTCTCGCGCTTCAGCGAGGTGACGACTCCGTCGAACGCCGCGACCAGCGGGGTCATCTTCGCGCCCATCAGGTCCTGACCCATGTGGTGGCGCGCGCAGCCCGACCGGCAGGCCAGGAAGGTGTCGGTGTAGGACGTGTTGGACGCCGGCCCGGCGACCGGGAACAGGATCGGCACCACGACCTTGGCGGAGTCCTCGTACGACGCGCCGCTGCTGTCGGTGGCGACGGCAGCCAGTGCGGGCGCGGCGATCCCCACCGCCGCGAGCAGGGCGACGGCGAGGGCAAGGCGGGGGCGCATGAAAGACGTCCTTGTGCGATCGGAGAGCGAGTTGTCCGTTTCCTCGACCTCGTCCGGGTACCGCCGGTCACCCGATCGGGTGACACAGGCACGCCGATCTAGGCGGTGGGGCGGGGCGTGAGGAGGTAGGACTCGACGTCGAAGCGCTGGGTCCGCTTGCGGAACCGGAACGTGTGCGTCGGCCAGAGCGAGGAGTTGCGACCGGCTGCGTCGAGGTACCAGCTCTTGCAGCCGCCGGCGTTCCAGACCGTGCCCGCGAGCTGTCGCTGAAGGTCCGCGTTGTACGACGTCAGGGCCCGGTCCGTGACGTCGACCGACGATGCGCCAAGTCGCTCCATGGTCCGCAGCGCGTCGAGGACATAGGTCACCTGGGCCTCGATCATGTAGATGACCGAGGTGTGCCCGAGCACCGTGTTGGGACCGAGCATGAGGAACAGGTTCGGGAAGCCCGTCACCGTCGTACCGAGGTAGGCCTGCGGGCTCGGGTCCCAGACCTCCGAGAGCAGCCGGCCGTCCCTGCCGCGCAGTCGCGCGGCGATCGGCTGATCGGTCGTGTGGAAGCCCGTGGCGAACACGATCGTGTCCACCGGGTGCTCGCGCCCGGTCCCGTCGACAACCGAGTGCGCACGCACCTCGACCACCGGAGCGGCGACCACCTCGACATTCGGCCGCACCAGCGCCGGGTAGTAGTCGTCGCTGAGCAGGATGCGCTTGCACCCCAGCGCGTACGACGGCGTCAGCCGCTCCCGCAGCGCGGGATCCGGCACCTGTCGCCGGAGGTGGTGGCGGGCCAGCTGCTCGGCCAGTCGCGAGACCCGGCCGCGCTTGGTGAACGCGAGCAGGTTGAGCTCCCGCAGCCAGTAGATCGCCGACCGGACCCGCCGCTGGCGACGCGGGTCGGCGCGGTACTTCTCCTTCGCCGACTCCTTGATCGCACGGTCGAACCTGGGCAGCACCCACGGCGGCGTGCGCTGGAAGACCGTCAGAGCGGCGGCCTGCTCTGCAACGGCGGGGATGAACTGAATGGCCGACGCCCCGGTGCCGACCACGGCCACCCGTCCTCCGGTGAGGTCGTGCTCGTGATCCCACCGCGCGGAATGGAAGGCGTTGCCTTCGAAGTCGGCCAGGCCGGGCAGGTCCGGGACGAGCGGTTCGCTGAGCGGACCGGTGCCGCACACCAGCACCTGCGCGGTCAGGGGGCCGCGCGTCGTGGAGAGGTGCCACCGCTGCTCGTCCTCGATCCACGTGGCGTCGAGCAGCTCCGTACCGAATCGCAGGTGCGGCCGTACGCCGTGCTCGGTGGCGACCTGCTGCATGTAGTCGTGGATCTCGGCCGCCCCGGAGAACATGCGTGACCAGTTCGGGTTCGGCGCGAACGAGAACGAGTACAGGTGGGAGGGAACGTCGCAGGCACAGCCGGGGTAGCTGTTGTCACGCCAGGTCCCGCCGAGGTCGTTCGCCCGCTCGAGGACCACGAAGTCCTCCTCGCCCTGCCGCCGCAAGCCGATCGCGACCCCCAGTCCGGCGAAGCCGCTGCCGATGATCGCCACCCGAACGGAGGCAGGCAGGGCCGTTTCCGGGCTCATCGCACCCCTCCTGATCGGCAGCTCATGGGCAGGGCCAGGACTACCCGTCGAGGTATAGACGAGGCCTTCCGCCGATGCATACCCTGGCAGCAGATCCCCGGTTCCCGGGGAAGGGGGGGAGCTTCCGTGCCGGCCGATCGTGCACGCCCTCCCGTTCCGGGGGCTCGCTCGGTCGACGCGGCGCTGACCCTCCCCAGCGGGCTGCTGGTCGAGGCCCTGCAGGCCCTCGCCGGCGCGGCGACCCGAAGCGACGTGGCCGAGGCCGTCTGCGCTGCCCTCGTCGGCCTCGACGGCGTGCGGGCTGTCGCCGTCCTGCAGCGCGAGCGCGACCACGCGATCGTCGTCGGCTCCTCGGGCTACAACTGCGAGACGATGGCACCAGGAGCGCGGCTGCCCCTGGACAGCGGTCTGCCCGCAACGGAGGCGATCCGGACCGCGCGGCGCGTCGCCCAGGGCGATGGACCGGGCTGGTGCGCCGTGCCGTTCGGCCGCCGCACCACCTCCCGCGGCGCGCTCCTGCTGAGCCTCACCGCCGCCCCGCCCGACGACGCAGCCGATCTCGCCGTGCTCGACCGGTTGGCCGCCTCGCTCGGCATCGCCCTGGACCGCGCGCACGCGGCGGACCGGACCGCCGTAGACCTGGCCCGCGTCGTCGCCGGCCTCGCGCCGCGTCGCACGACCGAGGGGGTCCTCGGGGTCGCATTGCGCCAGGAGCCGCGCGGCGGCTCCCTCGGTGGCGATGTCGTCATGACCGTCCCGGACGGCCGCGGCGGCGTATGGCTGCTCGCCGCCGACGTCTGCGGCAGCGGGCTGGCTGCGGCCACGGGAGCCGCCGCCGTACGCATCGCGATGCGGGCTGTGGCCTCGCTCGCTCTCGGCCCGGCGCAGCTGCTGGGCCTGCTCGACGGCGCGCTGCGGCCGGAAGCCCCGGCCGGTGGGTTCATCACCGCCGTGGCGGTGCACGTGGGGGACGAGACTGTCCGAGCAGCGAGCGCCGGGCACCCGGCGCCGTTGCTGGTCACCGCGACCGGAGCCGTCGAGCTCGCGGTCGAGCCCGGCCCCCCGCTGGCCCTGGAGACGACCGAGCGGCTGGCGGTGCTGCCCGAGCTCACGATCGCCGTCGAGCCCGGCGCACTGCTGGTCCTCTACACCGACGGCCTCACTGATCGGCACGGCGCAACGGGCGGTGAGATCGATGTACGGCGGCTGGCGACGGCGGCCACCGGCGCCCGCAGCCCCGCGCATGCAGCACTGGCCATCGTGGACGCAGCGGAGGCGGTGGGCGCCGCCGAGGACGACGTGTCGGTCCTGGTTGCCCGCCTGCCTGGCTGACCCAGCAGGTCAGGAGCCGGTAGCGCGCTCCGCAGTTACCGCGCCGGCCGCCAGCAGGTCGACGCAGCTCGAGCACAGGTGGACATCCCGGCGCACGAAGAACTCGCCCTCACCCTGGCAAAGGGTGCACTCCGGTCGGACCCGCATCGGCTCCGGCGTGGCAACGCGGGGCCGGCCCTTCAGGCCGTGCCGGATCGTCTGGATCCACCGGTCGCGGTCCTCGTCGGCGGCCGGCACCGGCGCGTCGCGCTCGGCAGCCGCGCGCTCCCGCTCGCGCCGGGCTCGCTCCTCGTCGTAGCGGACCTGGGGTGAGTCCTCGTCGAGCAGGCGACGCAGGTGCGCGGTGATGACCTCGGCGTCCTGCACGCTGCTCGGCTGCGCCGGCAGCGCACCGACCCGGTGCCGCAGCTGCCAGGCCCGCCAGCCGTGCGTCGTCAGCTGGTCGAGCAGGGCGGCGACCTCGGCCGTCTGCAGCTCCTGCGCCACAGCGGCCCGCAGGTGGCTGAAGACGTCGGCGTGGTGCGGTGACGTCGGCGACATGAGCCCTACGGTTCCACGATGCGCGGACAGTTTCGGGGACCGACACCCGGCTGTGGATGTTGAGCGCTCAACAAGTCAGGTAGGATGGGGACATGACCAGATGGCTCGACGAGGATGAGCAGCAGACCTGGCGTGCCTTCCTGGGCGCGACCCGGCTGGTGTTCGAGCAGCTGGACCGCGAGCTCCAGCGCGACGCGGCCATCCCGCACACCTACTACGAGATCCTCGTCCGCCTGTCCGAGGCCCCCGACCGCGCGCTGCGGATGAGCGCGCTCGCCGATCGGTCGCAGTCCTCGCGGAGCCGGCTGTCGCACGCCGTCGCCCGTCTCGAGAGCAACGGCTGGGTGCGTCGCACCAGCTGCGCCGACGACAAGCGCGGCCAGATCGCGCACCTCACCGACGAAGGCTTCGCTGCTCTCGCGGCCGCGGCGCCAGGCCACGTCGAGGGCGTCCGCAAGCACGTCTTCGACCCGCTCACCGACGCCCAGATCGTCCAGCTGCGCGAGATCAGCACGACCATGCTCGAGGCGCTCAAGAAGCAGCCCGACGCGCCCCCCTGCGACTGACGTCAGGCGCCGACGGCGTCGGCCTCGCCGTCGTACGTGCTGGGACTGGCCGGTGTCCCGCTCGGGGCGGGCTTGACCTGGCGGCGAGGCCTCGCCGTCCCACGGGCTGCCTTGATCTTCGTCAGGTCACGGACCTCGGTAGCCGTCGCCGTACCGCCGGTGAGGTTCGCCACGACGCCGACGGTGTCATTGACGGCGACCGTCGCGATGCCGTCCCGACCCGCGTCGACGAGGGTCTGCTTGGTCAGCACGTAGGTCTTCGAGATCCCGTCCGCGCTCTTCACGGTCAGCGACGTCGGGCTGACGGCAGTCACCGTGCCGCGCTGGACCTGGACGGTCCGCCAGCCGCCCTTGCCGTCCGGGACGACGAGCTCGCCGCGCACCGCACCGGGGGGACCGAAGCCGCGCAACCCGGGCCGACCCGCCGGGCCGCCGCCACCCGGGCCGGCGCGGAGGAAGCGACGAACCTCGGGTCCCCGGGGAAGCGCACCGTGAGGCGCCTGCGGCTTCGCCGTCGTACCGGCAGAGGGCGTGGGCGACGGGTCCGATGCCGCGGCGGCGATCCCGGCTGCTCCCAGGGTGATCCCCACTCCGACGGCCGCCGCGGCACCGATGCGGCGTAGTCGCCGGCTCGGACCAGTCGCGTCAGCGTTGCTGCTCTCGATGACGTCCACGGCTACCCCTCAGCGCGCTCCGTTATGAACTGGATGCGCTCCACGATCGTGGTCGGGTGCCGCAGTCGTCCACGGTCAGGCCCTGTCAGGTTGCTGAGAGTTTCAGGCGGAATACACCGGCGCCAGCGGTAGCAGGACCCGGAAGGTCGCGCCGTCCCCTGGTCGGCTCTCGACCTCGACACGGCCGCCGTGGGCCGCAACCAGGGCAGCCACGATGGACAGGCCCAGGCCGCTGCCACCATGTGTCCGCGTACGCGAGGCGTCGGCGCGGTAGAACCGCTCGAAGACCCGCGACGACTGCTCCGCTGACAGCCCGGGACCGTGGTCGACGACCTCCAGGGCCGCCATCCCGGAGTGGTTGTCGGCCCCGAGGCGCAGCGTCACCGGAGTGCCCGCCGGTGTGTGGGTCAGTGCGTTGGTGACCAGGTTGCCGAACACCTGGCGGAGGCGGGCGTCGTCACCCATGACCACCGGCGGCCCGTCACCGGTCACCACGACGTCGATCTCGCGGTCCGGAGCGACGGCGGAGGCATCGTGAGCGGCGTCGCGGGCAAGGTGCAGGAGGTCGACCGGCTCGTGCAGGATCGGCCGCTGCTGGTCGAGCCGGGCGAGCAAGAGAAGGTCCTCGACGAGCAGGCCCATCCGGGCGGCCTCGTCCTCGACGCGCTTCATCACGCGGTCGAGCTCGTCCTTCTCACTGACTGCCCCCTGCCGGTAGAGCTCGGCGAACCCACGAATCGATGTGAGCGGCGTGCGCAGCTCGTGGCTGGCGTCAGCGACGAAGCGACGCATCCGCTCCTCGGACTGCCGTGCGGACGCCTCCGAGTGCTGCTGCGCGTGGAAGGACTCCTCGATCTGACCGAGCATCGTGTTGAGCGACCTCGACAGACTGCCGACCTCGGTGCGAGGGTCGCCTTCCTTGACGCGGCGCGACAGGTCGCCGGCAGCGATGGCCTCAGCGGTCTCCTCGACCTCGACCAGAGGCCGAAGGCTCGACCGGACGAAGCCGTAGCCGAGGCCGGCGAACAGCAGAACCACGATCGCTCCGATGCCGAGCTCGAGCAGGGTGAGGCGCCGAAGCGTGCTGTCGACATCGCCGAGCGGCGCGGCGACGGCGGCCGCGTAGGTGGCACCGTCGTCGCGCGACCGGGCCTGGATCTCGACCACGCGCCATCGGTTGTCGCCCTTGCGGGAACCCACGGTGAACGGCTTGCCGTTATGGGCCGCGACAGTGGCAGCGCTGACGGTCGACAGCTTGGGGGGTGAGGCGTTCGAGTCCACGAGCGTGAACGGCGTCTTGACGATCCCGTCGAGCGTGCTCACCTGCACGGCGTACTCATCGGGGCGGCGCACATGGTGGTCGTCGCCCCCCTGCGGAGGCTGCGTGAAGATCGGCCCTGAGACCGAGACGGCGAGGTTCGCGTCGACCCGGCCGATGAGGTAGCCGCGCAGGGCGGCCGACGCCGCAAGACCCGTGACGCAGAGCGCCAGGGCGACGAGCAAGGTCAGGGCAGCGACCAGCTTGACCCGAAGAGGTGTGCGGGCCGAGAGGGAGTGGACCCGACTGGTCACGTGGCGGCGCGTCGCAGCACGTAGCCGACGCCCCGGAGTGTGTGCAGCAACCGCGGCTCGGTCGTGTCGACCTTGCGGCGCAGGTAGGACACGTAGGACTCGACGACGTTGGCGTCGCCGCCGAAGTCGTAGTTCCAGACGTGGTCGAGGATCTGCACCTTCGACAGCACGCGGCCGGCGTTCTGCAGGAAGTAGCGCAGCAGCTTGAACTCGGTCGGCGACAGCGCGACGAGCCGGCCGTCCTTCCAGACCTCGTGCGTCTCGTCGTCCAGCTCGATGTCGGCGAAGGAGATGCGCGCCGACTGCGGGGACGACGGGCCATCCGCCGTACGACGAAGGACCGCGCGGATCCGGGCGACGACCTCCTCCAGGCTGAAAGGCTTCGTGACGTAGTCATCGCCGCCGAGGGTGAGGCCGGTGATCTTGTCCTCGGTCGCGTCGCGGGCGGTGAGGAAGACGACCGGCGTGCGGCTGCCCTCGCTGCGGAGCCGGCGCACCAGGTCGAACCCATCCATCTCCGGCATCATCACGTCGAGCACCAGCAGGTCGGGACGGAAGGACCGCGCCAGCGAGAGGGCCTCCGAGCCGGTCTGGGCGCTGGCGACGTCGAAGCCGGCGAAGCGCAGGCTCGCGGACAGCAGCTCGACGATGTTGGGCTCGTCGTCGACGACGAGCAGCTTGGCCTCAGGGGCAGGTGCGGTCATGTCCACCAGTCTGGCCCGGGTTCCTGTATGCCCGCTGTGAGCCGCCTGTGGAGTTGCCCGGCAGGGATCCCGGGCCGGGCGCCGAATCTCCCGGGCATGAACCGCCGCCGTCGCCGTCTCTCCCTCGCCGTCCTCGCGCTGTCCGCGGTCGCGGTCGGCAGCGCGGTCGCCGGACCGCCCATCCCCGCTGCCCCGGCCACGCCGAAGGCCTACCCCTCGGAGTCGCACGCGGCGTCGTACCGCACCTTCGATGCCCACGGCCGGGCCGCCGGCTCGACCAAGTGGCACTGGACGCCGACCGGGGGCAACTGCTGCGAGACCTACGTCAGCACCCTCGGCAGCCGGCTGCTCGAGTACGGCGGGACCTACCCGTACTACAGCGACGACCACGGCAAGACGTGGACGCAGATCGACTTCCTGACGCCGCTGTACAACGGCGAGGGTGCTCTCGTCGGTGGCCCAGGCGGCGACATCTTCGGCGTCGGCTGGGACCCCTATACCGGCGACCACCTGCAGGGCGTCAAGTACACCGCCACCACGAAGAAGTGGGAAGTCGCGGAAGCCCCCATCAAGTCGCCGTTCTTCGACCGCGAGTGGATCACCTACGCGAAGGGGCCGTTCAACGTCGACGGCACGATCGTCCCGTGGATCACGCTGGTCCGCGGCGGCACGGCGACGAAGCAGCTCGAGCTGGTCAGCGGCGACGGACTGTCCTACACCACCGTCAGTGACCCGCACTCCGACATCAGCGGGGATCCGGTCCGTATGACGATCCCGGTGGTCAAGAACCCAGCGGCCGACAGCTGGCAGCCCAACCCCGGCACCTACACGATGCCGCTGAACGCCGGCGGCGTGCTGCTCGTCGACAACGGCGACGACAACCTCGGCTGCCCCGCTGCCCGGCTCAACGCCAGCACGCTCAAGTGGCAGTGCGTCCGGCTGCCGTGGACCCCCAAGGGCACGCTGCGGCAGGACTCACGCGGCTGGCTCACCGAGGTCCAGCGGACGTCCAACGAGGAGATCGAGCTCCGGACCTCGCCGGACGGCGGGAAGTCCTGGAAGGCGGTCACCCTTACGCCTCCCACGGGCGGCAAGTTCGAAGGCGGCGCCGACTTCTACGACGTCAAGGTCAACGGCGCACTCGGTCAGGCCGTGGTCGGCACCCGCGTCGACGACAAGAAGGGCAACGGCCAGGACGTCGTCTGGCGCGTCGACGTGTCGAAGGCGCAGCCGAAGCTGCTGACCAGCTACGCCGTCGGCAAGGGCGACATCAACACGATCATCGGCGTCACCGGTGCGACCGCTGACCGCTATGACTTCCCGAGCGTCGCGCTGTTCCCGGACGGCCGGGTCGCCGTGTCCTTCGACGACAGCACGACGCCCAAGAGCAAGGTCCGCGACGTGGTCCCGGCGACGAACCCGACAGGGCACAGCCCCGCCGTGGCGATCCTCGACGCCTGGAAGCACTGACCGCACCCGCCTAGGGCAGGAAACACCGGGGAAACGTCGAACACAGCGTCGACATCGGCCCAGCCTGTTCCCCGGAGGTCACCATGCGCGGGTCCTTCATACGACTTCTGGTCGTCGCCCTTGCCGCCGGTGGCGCCGTCGCCGCAGTGCCGGCGTCCGCAGCCGAGGGCGGGATGTGCAAGCTGGACGGCTCGGCGACCTTCGTCAAGGGTCCCAACACGACCGACCACCCGTTCACCTACACGTTCACCGGCGACCTCACGTCCTGCCAGTCCAACGTCGCAGGCGCCCCGGCGTCCGGCAAGATCGCCACGGTCGAGCCGGCCAAGGGCAGCGGCACCTGTGGCTCCAACAGCACGGCGGGCGTGGCCCTGGTGACCTGGGCCGACGGCAAGACGACTGTCGTGAAGTACTCCACGCAGTCCGCCACGGCCGGCGTCGTGCTGCAGGGCAGCGTCGTGCCGTCGTACAAGGTCAAGAAGACGACCTACAAGACGACCCGCTTCGCCGGCTACAGCGCCGCAGGCCCGCTGGCCTTCGAGGCGAGCCCGCCGGAGTGCGCCGGCGGCGGCGTGACGACGGCGGGCATCGCCGGCTTCGTCGGCCTCGGCACGCAGTAGACCTCGCCGGACCTCAGCGCTCGAGGTCGTCCTCGTCGAGGTGCTCGCCGGTGACCAGGTAGGCCACCCGGCGCGCGACAGCGACAGCGTGGTCGGCGAGCCGCTCGTAGTAGCGGCCGGCCAACGTGATGTCGATGGCCGCCTCGGCGCCGTAGGACCAGCTGCTGCTGAGCATCGCCGTGAACAGCTTGCGGTGCAGCTCGTCCATGACGTCGTCGTCGCGGACGAGCTCGGCGGCCAGGGCGAGGTCACGGCTGGCGATGACGGAGCCCGCCTTGACCGCGATCCGCTGCGCGGTCTGTCCCATCTCGAGGACAGTCGAGCGCAGCTCCGGAGGTACGGCCGAGGCCGGATGCCGACGCCGTGCGATCTTCGCGAGGTGCACGGCGTAGTCGCCGGTGCGCTCGAGGTCGACGACCATCCGCAGGCTGGTGACGAGCACGCGCAGGTCGCCCGCGACGGGCTGCTGACGCGCGAGCAGGTCGAAGGCCTGCGACTCGATGGTGCGGTAGAGCTCGTTGATGACCTCGTCACCGGTGATGACCTGCTGCGCGAGGTCGAGGTCGGCATCGAGCAGCGCCGTGGTGGCGCGGCTGACAGCGGACCCGGCGAGCCGGCTCATCTCGACAAGACCGTCGCCGATGGCGTCGAGCTGCTCGTGGTAGCTGTCGCGCACAGATCCTCCTCAGGGGGCGGCCCACAGTCTGCCGCGTGCGCGTGAACAGTGTGCCAACGGTCGGCGAACAACGGCCTCGCGGCGCGGCGCGGGTGCACGCGCGACCTACGCTTGCCCCGTGGTCGTCCTCGCCGCGGCACTGGGGCTGCTGGTCGGCGCTCTGGTCACCGCCCTGCTGCTCCGGCGGCCGGCCGAGCCGTCGGGCTTCGACGTACCGACGAGGTCGGTACCCGTGCCCGGGGTGCGCTCGGTTCTGGAGGCCCTGCCGGTCGCCGTCCTCGTGGTCGATGTCGCGGACGAGGTGCTCCTCGGCAACCGCGCCGCCCGCGACCTCGGCCTCATTCGCGACGGTGTCCTCGCGGCGATGCCGCAGCTGCGCCGGCTGGTGCGGCGGACCCGTCACGACATGGTGCCGCAGGAGGGCGACCTGCAGATGCCGCTTGCCGGGCTGCGGCGGGGTCCGGCCGTGCTGCTGGCGAGAGCGACCCCGGTCGGCGACGGGACGGTTGCCGTGCTGCTCGAGGACGTCACGGAGGCCCGGCGCCTGGAGGACGTACGACGCGACTTCGTCGCCAACGTCTCGCACGAGCTCAAGACACCGGTCGGCGCGTTGAGCCTGCTCGCCGAGGCGCTTCAGGACGCGAGCGACGACCCCGCCGCCGTACGCCGCTTCGCCGGCCAGGCCCAATCCGAAGCACACCGGCTGGGGCGGCTCGTGCAGGAGCTGATCGACCTGTCGCGGCTGCAGGGCGCGGAGCGGCTGCCCGACCTCGAGAGCGTCGACGTGGACCGAGTCGTCAACGAGGCGGTCGATGGCACGCGCACGGCCGCGGACGCGCGCGGCATCAACCTGGTCTGCACGGGCGAGCCCGGGCTGGAGATCGCCGGCAGCGAGCGTCAGCTGGTGACCGCGCTGGTCAACCTGCTCGACAACGCCGTCAGCTACAGCGCCAACGGGACCACCGTCAGCGTCGACACCTCGCTCGTCGACGGGCAGGTCGAGATCCGCGTCTCGGACCAGGGCATCGGGATCGCCGAGAAGGACCTCGAGCGCGTCTTCGAGCGGTTCTACCGAGGCGACCCGGCCAGGTCGCGTACGACGGGGGGCACCGGGCTCGGACTGGCGATCGTCAAGCACGTCGCGACCAACCACGGGGGGACAGTGTCGGTGAGCAGCGTCGAGGGACTGGGGGCGACGTTCACGTTGCGCCTGCCGGCTGCCGCACGGCAATCGGTGTCGGCATGACGCGGCTGCTGGTCATCGAGGACGAGGCGTCCATCGCCGACCCACTGGCCTACATGCTCGAGCGTGAGGGCTTCGAGGTCGCGGTCGCGTCGACCGGGCCGGCCGGCCTGGAGGAGTTCGCCCGGTCCGGCGCCGACCTCGTGCTGCTCGACCTGATGCTGCCCGGTCTCGCCGGCACCGAGGTCTGCCGCGCGCTGCGCCAGACGTCCTCAGTCCCGATCATCATGCTGACCGCGCGCGACAGCGAGGTCGACAAGGTGGTCGGCCTCGAGCTCGGCGCCGACGACTACGTCACCAAGCCGTTCAGCCATCGCGAGCTGGTGGCGCGCATCAGGGCCGTGCTCCGCCGACAGACCGAGCCGGAGGACGTCGGCGCCGCTGCACTGGAGTCCGGGCCGGTGCGCATGGATGTCGACCGTCATCGGGTGACCGTCGACGGCCAGCCGGTGCAGCTGCCCCTGAAGGAGTTCGAGCTGCTCGAGATCCTGCTGCGCAACGCCGGCCGGGTCCTCACCCGCCAGCAGCTCATCGACCGGGTGTGGGGCTCTGACTACGTCGGTGACACCAAGACGCTGGACGTGCACGTGAAGCGGCTGCGGGCGAAGCTCGAGCCGGAGCCGGGAGCACCGAAGTACCTGCTGACCGTTCGCGGCCTCGGCTACAAGTTCGAAGCCTGACCGGTCAGCCGAAGCGGCCGGTGATGTAGTCCTCGGTGCGCTTCTCGCCGGGATTGCTGAAGATCTTCGGGGTCGAGTCGATCTCGACCAGCCGGCCCGGCGTGCCCGCACCGTCGATCGTGAAGAAGCCGGTCGTGTCCGAGACGCGGGCGGCCTGCTGCATGTTGTGGGTGACGATGACGATCGTGTAGCTGTCCTTGAGCTCGATCATCAGGTCCTCGATCGCGAGGGTGGAGATCGGGTCGAGCGCCGAGCATGGCTCGTCCATCAGAAGCACCTGGGGCTCCACGGCGATGGCCCGCGCGATGCACAGGCGCTGCTGCTGCCCACCGGACAGGCCGGCGCCGGGGCGGTTCAACCGGGTGCTGACCTCGCGCCACAGGTTGGCTCCCTGCAGCGACCGCTCGACGGCCGAGTCGAGCTCCGACTTCTTCTTCACGCCGTTCAGGCGGAGTCCCGACGCGACGTTGTCGTAGATGGACATCGTCGGGAACGGGTTCGGGCGCTGGAACACCATGCCGATGGTGCGTCGCACGCTGACCGGATCGACCCCGTCGCCGTAGACGTCGACGTCGTCCAGCGTGATGGTGCCCGAGACGCGGGTGCCGGGCTGCACCTCGTGCATGCGGTTGAGGGTGCGCAGGAACGTGCTCTTGCCGCAGCCGGACGGGCCGATCAGTGCGGTGATGCTCTTCGGCTCGATGACCATCGAGACGTCCTCGATCGCCTTGGTCTTGCCGTACCACGCACTCACGTCCGTGCAGGCGATCCGCTTGGCCACTGCGTCTGTCCTCTCAGCCGTGGACGCGGGAACGGCGGGCGATGGCGCGGGCGATCAGGTTCAGGACGACGATGAGCCCCACCAGTGTGAGGGCACCGGCCCATGCTCTGTCCAACGCGACCTTCTGCGGCGCGCCAGCCTGACTGAAGATGAAGGTCGGGAGCGCCGCCTGCTGGCCCTTGAACGGGTTGACGTTGATGGCGTCGAAGTTCAGCGCGGTGAGCAGCAGCGGCGCCGTCTCGCCGGCGACGCGGGCGATCGCCAGCATGACGCCGGTGACGATGCCGGCCATGGCAGTGGGGAGTACGACCGACAGGATGGTGCGCCAGCGGGGTATGCCCAGGGCGAGCGCGGCCTCCCGGAGCGCGTCCGGGACCAGCTTGAGCATCTCTTCGGCCGAGCGGACGATCGTCGGCAGCATGAGGATCGTCAGGGCGAGCGCCGCGGCAAACCCGGAGAAACCCTGGTTGAGCGCGAGCACCCAGAAGGCGTAGATGAACAGCCCCGCGACGATCGAAGGGACGCCGGTCATCACATCGGTGAAGAACCGGATCAGCGAGGCAAGTCGCCCTCGGCCGTACTCCACGGTGTAGACAGCGGCCAGCAGCCCGAGCGGTACGGCGATGACTGTCGCGATGCCGACCTGCTCCAAGGTGCCGATGATCGCGTGGTAGGCCCCGCCGGTCCTGTCCAGCGGCCCCACGCCGCGCATCGAGTGCTGGAGGAAGTAGCCGCCGAAGCGGCTCAGCCCCTTGACGACGGTGAAGTACAGGACCGAGGCGAGTGGCAGTAACGCAGCGGCGACCGCCAGCCCCATGAGGACGGTCGCGAACCGGTTGACGAACCGCCGCCGTACGCCGCCACGACTTGCCGAGGCGAGGGCGACCACGTCGGTGCTCATGCCGGCCCCTCGAGTCGCCGGGCGCTGCGGTAGACGATGCCCCGGGCGGCCAGGTTGACCACGAAGGTGATGACGAACAGCACGAGCCCGCTGGCGATCAGCGCGCCGCGGCCGGTCGGGCCGTACTCCGCGAACTTCGTCGCGATGTTGGCCGCGATCGTGTTGCCGCCCGGGCCGAGGATCTTCGCGCTGATCTCGAAGTTCGACAGCAGGACCAGCGCGACAGCGATCGTCTCGCCGAGGGCGCGGCCGAGCCCGAGCATGATCGCAGCCGTCACCCCGGGTCGGCTGAAGGGCAGCACGGCGGTGCGGATCATCTCCCAGCGCGTTGCGCCGAGAGCGTAGGCCGCCTCCCGGTTCCCGGCCGGCACCTGCAGGAAGATCTCGCGAGACAGCGCGGCGATGATCGGCAGGATCATGATGGCCAGGACGACCGAGGCGAGGAAGATCGACCGGCCGTACCGGCCGCCCGTGTCGCCGAACAGCGGGATCCAGCCCAGGCCGCTGTGCAGTGCCTTCGAGATGGGCACGATCTTGTCATTGAGGTAGGCGACACCCCAGAGCCCGTAGACGACGCTCGGCACGGCCGCCAGCAGGTCGACCAGGCTCCCGAGCAGCGCTGCGAGCCGGCGGTGTGCGACCTGGGTGATGAACAGGGCGACTCCGAGCGCGACCGGCACCGCCATGACGACGGCCAGGGCCGACGAGAGGACGGTGCCGAAGGCCAGCGCGGCCACGCCGAAGACGGGCGGCGCCGCTTCCGGCAGGAAGTCCTTCGTGCTCAGGAAGCCGGCGGTATCGGCACGGAGCGCCGGGATGGCCTTGGCGACGAGGAACACCCCGATCCCGCCGATGATGACCAGCAGGGTGATGCCGGCGGCGCCGGACAGACCACGGAAGATCTTGTCGCCCCGCCGACCGCCCGCCGAGGCGTCCTTCGAGGCGGCGAGCGGGGTCAGCCCACCCCCGGCGAGTGCGGGTGCATCACTCATAGGGCTGCAGTGTGCCTCTCGCTCGGGCGGACCGGCTGGCGGGGGGACGGCCTCCGCCCGCTCCCCTCGAAAGGGGAGCGGGCGGCGGGGAAGAGCGGTACGGAGACGAGGGCTACGCGAGCCCGTCGATCGCCGTCTTCACCTTGTCCGCGATGGTCTGCGGCAGGGGGGCGAACCCGAGCCCGTCGGCTGCGGACTGTCCCGTCGTGACGTCGTACGTCAGGAACGCCTTCAGCAGCGCCAGCTTCGCCGGCGGGGTCCCCTTCGAGCAGACGATCTCGTACGAGAGCGCCGTGATCGGGTAGGCACCCGGCGTGGTGTTGGCGAAGTCGTACTTGACCTGCAGGTCGTTGCCGGAGGCCGGCAGCGTGGCGCCCTCGAGCGCCTTGCCGACGGACACGCCGTCCAGGGCGGCGTACTCACCCGCCCCGTTCTTGACCTTCGCGACGCCGAGGCCGCTCGCCGTTGCGTACGAGACCTCCGCGTAGGTCACGGCGCCGTCGCTGCCGGCGACGGCCTGGGTGACGCCGTCAGAGCCCTTGGCGCCCTGAATGCTGGCCGGCCACTTGAGCTCCTTGCCCTCACCCAGCTTCCAGCTCGCGGACGCCGTGGCGTTGACGAACTTGGAGAACACGCTGGTCGTGCCGGACGAGTCGCTCCGGTGCACTGCCGTGATGCCTGTGCTGGGCAGCGAGGCGCCCGGGTTGTCGGCCTTGACGGCCGGGTCGTCCCACTTCTTGATGGTGCCCTGGAAGATGCCGGCGATCGTCGCCGGCGACAGCTGCAGGTCCTTGACCGACGACAGCTTGTACATGATCGCGATGCCACCCGCGGTGATCGGCAGGTGGATCGCCGGTGCGCCGCAGCGCTTGTCCGCGGCGGCCTGCTCGTCAGGCTTCATCACCGAGTCGGAACCGGCGAAGTCGATCGTGTTGGCGCCGAACTGCGTGATTCCCGCGCCGGAGCCGACGCCCTGGTAGTCGATGGTGGCTCCGCTGCAGGCGGCCCCGAAGTCCTTGATCCACTGGGCCACGATGTTCTTCTGGAAGGTCGAACCGGCGCCCTTGAGGTCGCCGGTCGCGCAGTTGGTCGCCGCGCTCGATGCGCTGGCGCCACCGGTGGAAGCGCTGTTGGTGGTGCCGCCCTGCGAGTCACTCCCGCAGGCCGACAGAGCGACCGCGCCGGCCGCCGCAAGCACCACAAGCCGGGCTCCTCGCCACGTGCTCAATGTGTTCCCCTCGATGCGTCTGTGCCGGCTCCCCGCCGGCCTGCACATGACGCTAGGCAGGCGACATGGACCATCGGGGGTCGACAGGTGAACCGCGGATGAACGACTCCCGGCGCTTCGTCCCACGGTGCGTGACACCCGCCACACCGGGGCAGGGGGATCAGTCGGAAGCGGCCAGTTGAGGCACCGCTCCGGCCACTCGAAGAGACGCCCGCAGCTCACCGGGCACATCGGAGATGAGCGCGTCCACGTCGAGCAGGCGCAGCAGGCGGGCGTCGACCGGACGGTTCACCGTCCATACCCGCACCGCGAGTCCCTGGGCGTGCGCGGCGGCGACCAGCTCCGGCGCGGCGAAGATCGTCCTGGCCGGGACGTGCAAGGCCCGGTCACCCCGCGTTACTGCCTGGGCGAGGATCCGGCTCGACGGCTCGGCGCCGGTGAGGATCACGGCGCGCTCCACCCGGGGCGCCATCGCGGCACATGCCTCCAGGACCGAGCCGTCGAAGGACGAGAGCACCAGCTGCTGGTGGGGATCAGCCGCTGCCGCCACCGCCTCGGCAACAGCGGCCAGCAGCGCGCGCGGCCGCTGCTCGGGCTTGAGGTCGAGCACGACCCGGCCGCGTCCCGCCAGCAGCGCGAAGACGTCGGCCACCGTGGGAACGGGGTGCCCGGCAACCCGGACGGCCGTCAGCTCGGCCCTGGTCAGGCTCCGCACACCGCGGGCGACTCCGGCGACCCGCTGCAGCCCTGCGTCGTGGCAGCAGACCGCGACGCCGTCCGCCGTCAGGCGGACATCGACCTCCACGCCGTCGGCGCCCTCGGCCAGGGCCGCCGACACGGCGGCCAGCGTGTTCTCGGGTGTTTCCGGCGCGGGCCGGCCGCGATGTCCCAGGATCTCCATGCGCCCGACGGTGACCGAGCCCGGCGACGTCCGGGCGGCTCCAGCGTGGCGCGTGGATGAACTCCCGGCACCAGGGGCTCGTTCATCCACTGTTCACTTTCGGGCACTTGCCCTTCATGCACGCGAGGACGGCATGCTCCGGTCATGGCGTTGCACACCGGGATGCACATCGACGAGTCCGCGCAGCTCAGCACCGTCAAGGCGGCGCTCCAGCGACGCTTCGCCGGGCAGGTGCCGGACGAGACCATCGCGCGCGAGGTCGACAAGGGGCTCGAGGAGTTCTCTTCCGCCACCGTGCGCACCTTCATCCCGGTGCTGCTGCAGAAGCGGGTCACAGACCGGCTGCGCGGGCTTCGCTCGGCCTGAGGTCTCACGTCAGCTCGCTTGTTGCCGCGAACAGGGCATGCTGAAGGGCACTGACCCGAGGAGCGCCCGTGAGCAGCGCCACGCCCCCGCGGCGAGCCCGCCGACCGCTGTCCGGCGGCAAGGTCTTCCGCGGTGTGCTCGATGCGCGGCCGTACGTGATGCCCGAGGTCACGTCCCGGGACTGGGCGCAGATCCCGCCTCGTCAGGTGCGGCTCGACGACTTGATCACGGTGAAGGCAGAGCTTCGACTCGATGTCCTGCTCGCCGAGGACTCGACGTTCTACGGCGACATGTTCGGTCACGTCATCGCCTGGCAGGGCGACCTCTACCTGGATGACGGCCTGCATCGCGCCGTACAAGCGGCTCTGCACCAGCGGTCCACGCTGCACGTGCGCATCGCGCGGCTGTCCGACGACGGTGACTGGCTCGGGGCCTGACTCAGGTCCATGAGCGGGACGATCGCGGCTCCTCATGATCAGCGGTCGGGGCGACGTCGGGCGCCGGCGCCGCAGCGGGCAGCGGCCCCGAGGCTGCAGGACACATGATCGCGGCCAGTGCCGTCGTGACGGGAACGGCGGCGATCAACCCGATGCTGCCCACGAGTGTCCGCACGACCTCCTCCGCAACAACCGCGTTGGTCGCGGTGCCGACCAGGCCGTCGCCGGACGTGGCGAAGATGACCAGCAGCGGCATCGACGCACCTGCATAGGCGAGCAGCAGGGTGTTCACGGTCGACGCGATGTGGTCCCTGCCGACGCGCAGCGCCGCCGCGTAGAGCTCCGGCGTCGGCATGGCCGCGTTGGCGTTGCGCAGCTCCCAGACGGTCGAGACCTGCGTGACCGTGATGTCGTCGAGGATGCCGAGCGCGCCGATGACGATCCCCGCCAGGAGAAGGCCGCGCAGGTCGATCTGCCCGAACAGCGAACGGACGTAGACGGCCTCGTCACTGGTGAGGCCGGTGAGGCTGGTGGCCTTCACGAAGACGAACGACAGGACGAGGATCAGCAGCAGCGCGAGCCCCGTGCCGACCATCGCAGTCGCCGTGCGGATGTTCGGGCCGTGAGCGAGCACCAGGACGAGGATCATGACGGCGCTCGCACCCACCACTGCGGTCAGCACCGCCGGGCGGCCTGCGAGCAGCGCCGGCACCATGAACTCGATGAGCACGACCAGGCTCAGGCCGAGGCCGACGAGCGAGAGCGCGCCGCGCAGGCGGCCGAGGACGACGACGGCGAGGACGAACAGGCCGGCCAGCAGCAGGAGCGGACGGCCGCGCTGTACGTCGATCAGCTCGTAGCGGCTGTCGAGGGGCAGCGAGCCGGCCCCTCGGAAGAGCACGACGTGCTGCCCCACATGCGTGCTGGCGGCCTGGTCGACACCCACGAAGAGCTCGAGGCTCTGCCCCTTCTCCGGCCCTTCGTCGATGTGCACGCGGGCGCGGGAGCAGCCGTCCGGTGTCCCCTTGTCCGTCGCGCCAGGGTCGAGCAGCTGGCCGCACGACGCGCGCAGCAGGGTCGTGACCGTCGCTCGGATGCGGTCACCTGCGTCGCCCTTGGGTGCGCTCGCCGACGACGGTGGCCAGAGCGCGACCAGCCCGACGACGGTTGCTGCCACCAGCAGCAGCACAGCGCCGAACAGCACGCTGCGACCGCGGGTCAGGCTCGGGCTCGGCGCGTCGTGCGCGTGGGCGTGTGCGTGTGCGTGATCGTGCGCGTCCACAGCCCTCCCCGAGTCGCGGCGGTCAGCGCATCTTGGCATCGTCACTCGGGCGGTGCCCCCGCACCGTGACTGCAGCGAGGTCCTGGAAAGATGTGCGCATGAACGCGTTCGACGATGTGCTGACCGCCAACGCGGACTACAGCAAGAGCTTCATCGACAAGGGCTCACCGGGCATGGCGGCCCGCGGGCTGGCCGTCGTGACGTGCATGGACTCGCGCATCTCACCGCTGGAGATGCTCGGCCTCGCGCCGGGCGACGCGAAGATCCTGCGCAACGCCGGCGCTCGCGTCACCGATGACGTGCTGCGGACCCTGGTCCTCGCAGTGCACCTGCTCAATGTCAGCCGGGTCATGGTGGTCGCTCACACGGACTGCCGGATGACGAAGGTGACCGACGACGAGGTCCACGAGGCGATCCTGGCCAGGGGCATCGACACCAGGAGCCTGGAGTTCCGTACGACGGGGAACCAGGTGGCGGCGCTGCGGCTCGACGTGCAGCGGATCCGGAGCTCGCCGTACCTCCCGAAGGACCTCGCCGTGATCGGCTGCATCTACGACGTGAAGACCGGGCTGATCGACGTCGCCGCACCGCAGGAGTGACCTCAGCGACGGAAGACGTCGGGCCCGAAGGTCGTGACACCGGGTCGAGCGGCGTAGCCGAGATGGCCCTTGCCGTCGGTCCCACCGCTCCGTATCCCGAGTAGGTCTTCGTAGCTGCGCAAGGCGCTGTAGTGGTCATAGGCGACGTCGCTTCGGGTGCCCGGCGTGATGAACGGTGACAGCAGGACCGCGCCGGTGCGTCCACCGCCGGGTCCGGTGATGCCGGGCATCGGGGTGTTGGGCCCGGTCGGGTTGCCGCAACACGATGAGGCGTCGCCACTCGCATCTGCCTCGTCGAAGGTGATGACGAGCAGGCCGTCCTTGCGGAACGCCGGCGAGGACGTGATCCGAGGGACCCAGGTCTCGAGGAAGGCGTTGATGGACGCGAGTCCGCCGGGGCGGCCGTCTATGCAGGGCGCGTCGTGGCCGTCGCTGCACAGATCCGGTGTCACCCACGTGAAGCTCGGCGTCGTACTCGCCTGCCGCAAGTCGGTTGCGAGACGGGGCAGCGGGCCCACGTTGCGGTCGCAGGCACCAGAGTCCAGGAGCGAGTGGAAGTACGCGAAGGGGTTGTGTCGCGCGGCGTACTGGTCCTTCGCCGTTGCGGACTGCGTCGGATCCTTCGTACCGGTGCCGGACGGGCTGCCGGGACTGCCGCAGGTCGCCTTCTCCCTCGTGGGATCTGCGCCGAGGTCCTCCATGTAGCCGTGCCAGCTCTTGCCGACGGCGCTGACCTGGTCGGCGAGCGTCTTCACAGACGCGGGGTAGACGCAGCCCTGGCCGGAGACCTGCCCGCTGCCATCGGGGACCGGCGCGCCAGGGGTGACATCGAAGTACTGCTGGCAGTCGGCCTGGGTGTACATGTTCGCGGCCTGGCCCGACACCTGGGTGATGTAGTTGTCGAGGCTGGCGTGGCCGGTCGCGAAGTACTGCGTCAGCAGTGCCCCCTTGGCGGGCAGCGTGCGCGCGAGGTAGCTCGGAGCGCCCGGCCCGAAGGTCGTGTCGAAGCCCTTGTTCTCCAGCTCGATCACGAACAGGTGCCCGATGCTCGGGCTCTTCGGAGCGGCAGCATCGGAGGGGACGACGACGGCCCCGGCCAGCAGAGCGGCCGCGGCCACCAGAACTCGCCGCTTCATCGCGCCATGGCCTTGCCCGCGAGGTCCCATCCGCGCATCAAAGACGAATCCGCCAGCTCACGCCAGAAGGGGTCTTCCTGCCCCATGGGGTTGCTGCCGACCGGCGGCTGGCACACGTGCGGCCCCGGATCCACGACGAGGGGGAGGTCCGGTACGGCGAGCTGCGGTCGGGCGAAGTCGAAGGACTCGGCGAGGTTGCGCGCCGCCGCATCGCGCTTCGTCAGAGGCTTCAACCCGAAGCGCCACTCGACCATCTTCAGGATCGACGTGTGGTCATAGGCGGCGTGCCCCACATGGCCCCTGCGGGCGAACGGACTGAGCACCATCGTCGGCACGCGGAAGCCGGCCTGCGCATGGTCGTCCTTACCGTGCGGACCCGTGTCGTGGTCGTCGGGCAGGCGCGGCGGCGCCACGTGGTCGAAGAAGCCACCCCATTCGTCGTACGTGATGACCAGCGCGGTCTTCGCCCACTGGGGTGAGGAGGTCAGCACCTTCGCGACCTGCGACAGGAAGGCCTGGCCCCGGTGGATGTCGGCGTGGGGGTGGTCGTCGTTCGAGCCACCCTGCCCTTCACCGAGGAAGAACGGGTCGAGATAGGAGTACGGCGCCAGCTGCCCGGCTGCGGCATCGGCGAAGAACCGATCGACGGGGCTGCTGATGGGCAGGTACTTCTGTCCCCACAGGACCAGGAACGGCAGGTCCGAGTAGTAGTAGCGGGCCGGCACACCGGCATCGGCCAGCCGGTCCCAGATTGTCGGCAGGGTGCTCGTCGTGCTGTCGTTGGCGATGCGGTCGGTGGCGGCCGCGTGCGTGTAGAAGCGGTTCGGGTACGTCGGGCCGAGGATCGAGCTGAAGTACCGGTCGAACGTCGTCGCCTGCTTGAGCAGGGGGCCGTAGAAGGGCAGGTCCTGCTCGAGGTAGTAGCCCAGCGCGAAGTCGTCGTTGTCGCCCTTGCGGAAGCCGTCGAGGCGCCCGTGGTTGAACTGGAGTCGGCCGCCTTCGAAGGAGTGGTCCGGGTCGTTGTTGCCGCAGCCGTGCCGGTTGACCAGGTGGTGGGTGCTGTGGGCCGCGCCCTTGTCATCCCGGTACACCAATCCCTTCTGCCGACCGTCTGCCCCAGGCAACCAGCCGAGGTAGTGGTCGAAGGACCGGTTCTCCATGCAGACGACGACGATGTGGTCCAGGCCGCTCTTTGCCGGGTCGGGCAGCGGCGCGTAGCCGGTCCGGTGCGGGCCCGTGCCGGCAAGAGCCGAGATGGCGCCGGGGCCGAGGGCCGCGGCCGCACCCAGCCCCGCGGCTGATCCGAGCAGTTGACGTCGCGTGAGGGTCATGAGTGCCACGTTCTGCACGTAGCACTGCGACTCCTGCTAGCGGGCGATGAACACGAGGTGAAGGCTCGGGGTCCGGTCGACATTCGGTGCGGCTGGCGCGATCAACCGGTCGTCACCGCACCAGCGAGGCGATCCACACCCCCGCCAGCCAGTGCGCGAACTCGTCGTCGGACCAGCCGCGTTGCTGGACCAAGCGGTGCCAGAGGACTCCATCGGTCGTCGCCCACATGAGGTCGCGGCAGTGCTCCTCGGACACGGCGAGCTGACCCGTCGCGGCGGCCGCCGCGGCCATGACGGACAGTCCGTGCAACCGCTGCCTCCCCATCTCCTCGAGCATCTGCGCAGCGGCTTCGTCGGAGGAGGCGGCACCCTGGACGGCGAGCAGGAACGGCGCGACCCGCTGCGCCGTCGACGTGAACAGCCTCGCCTGTAGCTCCAGCCGTCTGGCGAGATCGCCCTCCTTCTGGAGCGCCAGGATCTCGGGACGCTCGTGGTAGACGACGTCGTCGTCGTCGCCGCCGATCGTCACGTCCCACACGCGATGGAGCAGCCCGGCCTTGGATCCGAACGCGCCGTAGATGGTCTCCGGCGACACCCCCGCGGCCCGTGCGACGTCGCCGATCGTCGTTCGTCCATAGCCCTTCTCGACGAACAGGTCGTACGCCGCGCGCACGACACCGAGCCGCGTCAGGCGGGCCTGCTCCTGGCGCCCCGAGGCGTCGTAGCTGCGCCTGCCCTTGACCTGTTCGCTCATTTCCGATACACCTCTACTGTATTCATTACGCTACTACTGTATCGGATATTCACGATGACCACGACGAGCTTCAGCTGGAGTGCCGTAGCCCCTGCCTGGGACCGGCATCGCGCGCACATCGAGCAGACGAAGGCGCCGGCGACGACGGCGCTCCTCGAGGCACTGCGCCTGACACCGGGCGAGCGGCTGCTCGAGCTCGGCGCCGGCACCGGGGAGCTGGCCGTGCAGCTGGCGGCGGCCGTCGCTCCCGGTCAGGTCATCGCCAGCGATGTCGCCCCGGCGATGGTCGCGCTGCTCGAGTCGACGTTGCGCCACACGGCCAACGCGACGGCCGAACAGCTCGACGCATGCGCCCTCGCGCTGCCCGACGCCTCGGTGGACGTCGTCGTCTTCCGCATGGGGTTGATGCTGATGGACGAGCCGAGCGCTGCGCTGCGGGAGATCCGTCGCGTCCTGCGCCCCGGCGGGCGGCTGGGCCTCGTCGTGTGGGCCGGGCCAGAGCACAACCCGTGGATGGTGGCCGTCGGCATGTCGGCGATGATGCACGGACTCGTGAGCGGTGGGCCGCCGACCGGCCCGGGTGGCCCGTTCTCCCTCAGCGACGCCGACGGGCTGCGCGGTCTGGTGGCAGCCGCCGGCTTCCGTGACGTCGACGTCGCGCCGGTGGAGACCCCGAGCCACTTCGTCGATGAGGCGGAGCACTTCGACACGGTGAGCTCGCTGGCCGGACCGCTGGGTGTCGCTCTGGCTACCGCCTCCGCCGATGCGCTGGCCGCCGTTCGAGCGACGACGGCCGAGATCGTCCGGCAGTACAAGACCGAGAAAGGGCTGGTCCTCCCCGGGCGCGCTCTCGTCTGCACGGCGATCGCCAACCACTGATAGCGGGAAATGCTGGTCAACGGCACGCGCGACGAGCACTCTGCAGGCAACCGTCGGAGGAGGCGCCCGTCATGGCTGAACACGCGAGGTCTCGAGACACGCAGATCACGAGCGATCCGGGGGGTGACGACGCTCGGCTCGAGAGCCTCGGCTACCGACCAGAGCTGAAGCGCGTCCTCGGCCTGTTCGACAACTTCAGCGTCGCCTTCACGTACCTGTCACCGATGGTCGGTGTCTACTCGCTGTTCGTCCTGGGTGTCGGGACCGGCGGCCCGCGCTACATCTGGCTGATGCCGATCGTGGTGATCGGCATGCTCTTCGTCGCGATGGTCTTCGGCGAGCTCGGCAGCCACTACCCGGTCGCCGGTGCGCTGTACCAGTACAGCAAGTTCACTGTCGGGGCGTCGTACGGCTGGTGGGTCGGCTGGTTCTACGGCATCGCACTGCTCGTCACCGTGGCATCGGTCGACACGGGCGTCGTGCCCTACGTCGCGTCACTCTCGAACAACGTGCTGAACACCTCGATCGACCCCACGAAGCACAGCACCATCCTGCTCATCACGTTGCTGCTCCTGCTCGTCCAGACGACCATCAACGTCATCGGAGCTCGGGCGATGGGCAACGTCGCGCGCCTGGGGACCTACGTCGAGATCGTCGGCACGTTCGGCATCGCGATCATCCTGGCGATCGCCGGCTTCCACCACGGCCTCGGTTTCCTCTTCTCGAGCAAGGGGGCCGAGCACGCGTCGTCCAACCCTCTGGGAGTCGGTTTCGGGGGGCACTGGCTGGCGGGCGCGGCCCTCGTCGCGATCCTCGCCCACGTGTACATCTTCTACGGCTTCGAGTCAGCTGGTGACATCGCCGAGGAGACGAAGGACGCAGCGCGGCTGGTGCCCAGGAGCATGCGGAACGCCCTGATCTTCGGTGGGATCTCGTCCTTCGTACTGGTCGCCGCGCTGCTGCTCGCCATGCCGTCCGGCGCCGGCTATGCGACCGCCGCGTCGTTCGACGGCGGCGTGCCGTTCATCCTCGGCCAGAACCTCACCGCCTGGTTGCAGGACGTCCTGCTGGTGCTGGTCGTCTTCGCGTTCTTCTCCTGCGGCTCATCCGTGCAGGGCGCCGGCGCCCGACTGCTGTTCTCCTACGCGCGCGACGGCGCAATCCCGGGTGGCCCGGGGCTCTCCAAGGTCTCGCGCCGCTTCCACACGCCGGTCAACGCGCTGCTGATCGGCGCGATCGTGCCCGTGTTCTTCACCCTGCTCGTCAACCTCAGCCCGTCGAAGGACGTGAGCATCGGCTTCATCACCTACCCGGCAAAGGTCAACGCGTTGACCGCACTTGTGTCGTTCGGCGTCACCGGGATCTACCTGTCGTTCCTGATGACTGTCGTCGGCGCGATCGTCGCTCGACGCCGCGGGTGGACCCCAGCCGGACCGTTCCAGCTTCGTCGCTGGGCATGGCCGGTGACTGTCGTGGCGGCCGCATACCTCACGGTGATGCTTGTGGACATCATCGCGCCGACGGGCCTGTCGAGTCCGCGCGGTGCGCTGTTCAACCTCGACTGGGTGACCGTCAGCGTCATGGTCGTCATAGCCATCGTGGGACTCGTCGTGCGTCAGCTCACGCATCCCGAGCGCCAGGTCGCGCAGCACCGGGTCGAGGCACCAGAGGATTCCGCAGCGAACGTTGCGATGCCCTCGCCGCGGGCGCCGACGGAGCACCTGAACCCGCACTGACCACTGCGACCGCAAGAAGGCTCACAGAGATCGCGCTGACCTACCGTCGGATCAGCGCGACACCCTGGAGCACACATGAATCGAAGCTGGTTGCCAGCACTGGCAGCCACCGCTGGGCTGGGGCTCGTTGCCTGCAGCGGATCGTCCAGCCCGTCCACCACGGCCGCGCCGACCGCTCAACCGTCGGTCGCGTCCGCGGCGCCGACCGCCTCAGCCGGCGACGCCAGCGCGATCCCGTCGCAGTCGCCGGTCGCCGCTGAGAGCAACCCCCCGGGAGACATCCCCGACAACCTCGCCTTCGTGCCCTACGCCAACACAGCAGGTGGCTACAGCTTCAAGCACCCGGAGGGCTGGGCGCAGACCGAGAGCGGCACCACGGTCACGTTCACCGACAAGCTCAACGGGGTGCACGCCGAGCCGGGCACTGCGACGTCGTCACCCACGGTGGCGTCCGCGCGACGTGACGACGTCCCGCAGCTCTCGCGCAGCCAGCCGGCATTCGAGCTTCGATCCGTCACCGCCGTGACCATGCCCGGCGGCACGGGCGTGCGCATCGTCTACCGGCGTAACTCGCAGCCGGATGCGGTCACCGGACGGCAGTACCGCGACGAGGTCGAGAGGTACGAGCTCGTCAGCCACGGCAAGGAGATCGTGCTCGAGCTGTACGGCCCGCTCGGAGCCGACAACGTGGACGCCTACCGCACCATGGTGCAGAGCCTGCGGATCACGTGAGCGACCCGGCGCCGATCAGCGCATCCGGCCTGCACCGGTTCTACCGGCAGGGCGACAGCGAGGTGGCCGCGCTGCTCGACGTCGGTCTGACAGCAGCCGCCGGCGAGACACTGGCGGTCACGGGTCCGTCCGGGTCCGGGAAGTCGACACTGCTCGCGCTGCTCGCTGGTCTCGACTCTCCCGACGGCGGCCGCGTGGACCTGTGCGGGCAGCGACTGAGCGGGCTCACCGAGCGACAGGCTGCCCAGGCACGGGCTCGGCACATCGGCGTCCTCACCCAGGCCAGCGGGCTGCTGGGCCACCTCGACGTCCTGGGCAACGTGCGGCTCGCGGCCGCTCTTCGACCACACGGTGACGGACCGAGCCCGGAGGAGCTGCTCGACCGGCTGGGCCTGGAGGGCCGGCACCGCGCCCGGCCCGCGCAGCTGTCCGGCGGGGAGACGGCACGCGCCGGTCTCGCCGTCGCCCTGGCGGGATCTCCCGACGTCCTGCTCGCCGACGAGCCGACCGCCGAGGTCAGCCAGGACGAGGAGGAGCAGGTGCTCGACCTGCTCGCGGAGTGCCGCCCAAGGACGGGTGCCACCATCCTGGTCACGCACTCAGCAGCCGTGGCCGCGAGGGCGGACCGGATCCTGCAGCTGCGCGACGGCCGGTTGGTGGCGACCTCGTGAGCATCGCCGTCGCCACCGACATCTGGCTTGCCTACGGCAGCCGTCCCATCCTGTCGGGACTCGACCTGACCATCGAGGAGGGGGAGCAGCTCGCCGTCACGGGCCGCTCCGGCAGTGGCAAGACGACCCTGCTGCTGGCGTTGGCGGGGCTGCTCCCCGTCGGCACCGGCCGGGTCACCTTGCGGCCTCCGCGGCGTGATGTCATGTACGTGCCGCAGGCACCGTCGCTCGTCCCCGAGCTCACCGCCCTGGAGAACGCCTCCCTCGGCCTGCGGATCCGCGGCACGGCACCCGCCGAAGCCTTGGCCATGGCAGCTGACCAGCTGGCCGGGCTCGGGCTGGCCGATGCCGCCGACCGGCTGCCGGCAGAGCTCTCCGGCGGCATGCAGCAGCGGACGGCGCTGGCCCGGGCCCTCGTGACCGCACCCGAGCTGCTGCTGGTCGACGAGCCGACCGGAGCCCTGGACCGTCAGACCGCCCAGACGGTGATGAGGGTCCTGCGCGAGACCTGCGCGGCCGAGAGCACCGCACTCGTGGTCGCCACGCACGACCCGGAGGTAGCCGCGCTCTTCGAGCGACGCCTTGTCCTGCGCGACGGGACGCTGTCGGAGGCGCGGCGATGACGGCACTGCGCTACCTGGGCAGTAGCCTGCTGCGCCGCAAGGTCGAGACGGTTGCGGCGGCGCTCGCGCTCGGGATCGCCGTCGCCTTCCTGGCCGCGCTCGGCTCGTTCATCTCCCAGAACAACGCGCACCTGACCACCCGTGCCGCCCAGCGCGTGCCGGTCGACTGGCAGGTGCAGGTGACGTCCGGATCCGACCCTGCGGCGGTCGAGGCCGCCCTGCGCGCAGTACCCGATCTCGCGGGGTATCGCGCTGTCGACTACGCGAAGGTGAGCGGCCTGCGGGCCCGCACCGACAGCGGGCTTCGTACGACGGGAACCGCCTACGTCGTCGGAGTGCCCGCCGACTACGCGACCTTCGCGCCCGCCGAGATGCGAGCCCTGCTCGGGCCAATGAAGGGGACGTTGCTCCAGCAGCAGACCGCGTCGAACCTCGGCGCCGGCCCTGGCACTCAGGTCGACGTCCTGGTCGGGAGCCGGTCCCAGGCCATCAGGGTCGACGGCGTGGTCGACCTGCCGGCAGCCGACTCGCTCTTCCAGACCGTGGGCAGCCCCGCCGGCGCAGGCGCAGCGGCGCCACCGGACAACGTGCTGCTGGTCCCCTCCGACCAGCTGGCTCGACTCAGCCAAGGAGCGGCTGTCGTCCACCAGTTCCACGTCCGCTTCCATCGCGGGTCGCTGCCCGCGGATCCGGCGGCGGCAGCGGACCTGTCCACCCGCCGGGCCAACCACTTCGTGGTCTCCGTGGCCGGCGGCGCGCTCGTCGGCGACAACCTCGGGGCGGCCCTGTCGGCCGCCCGCGAGGACGCCCTCTATGCCCGGCTGCTCGTCCTCCTGCTCGGCGTGCCCGGAATCGTTCTCGCGGGGGTGGTCACGGCACTGGTGATGGCACTGCGCAGCGACCGGCAGCGGCGCGACATCGGCCTGCTCCGCCTTCGCGGCGCCACCCCCGCACGCATCGGCGGCTTGCTCGGTCTCGTCGCGCTGGCCGACGGGATCCTCGGCGCAGCGATCGGTCTCGGCGGCGCTGTCGTCGCACAGCGACTCGCCCTCCCTGCCGGGAGCTCGCTGTCGGTGCGGTGGGCCGTGACAGCTGCCCTGGCCGGCGTGGCCCTTGCCCTGCTCACCGAGCTCGCACCGGTGCTGCGCCTGCTTCGTCGTGGATCGCAGACGATTGCCGTCGCGGCCAGCACCGCCCCCGCGCGTCGTACACCACTGCCTCTGCGGCTGGGACTCGACGCCCTCTTCCTGGGGGGGTCGGCGCTGGTGTTCTGGTTGACCGCTCGTGGCGGCTATCAGGTCGTCGTCGTTCCGGAAGGCGTCCCCGTCGCGTCCGTCAACTACGCCGCACTGCTCGCTCCCACCCTGGCCTGGCCGGGGCTGGCGCTGCTGCTGTGGCGAGTGACGTCCGCTGTGCTCTCGCGACGGCCGGCCGTTCCGCAGGCCGACCCCAACGGCCGGCTCCCGGATCTACGACGGGCGGTCGTACGCCGGCGGCGGTGGCTCGTGGCGCGCGGCGCAACCGGGCTCGGCGTCGCTGTCGGTGTCGCGGTGGCCACGGCGGTGTTCACGGCCACCTACGACCGGCAGGCGCGTATCGACGTCGCACTGACCGTCGGCTCCGACGTTGCCGTGACGCTGCCGGCGGACAGCACCGGCACTGGCCTCGAGGCCGCTGCGCCGGCGGCGGCGAAGGTCCCGGGTGCGAACCACGTGGAGCCGATGCTGCACCGGCTCGCCTACGTCGGCCCGGACCTGCAGGACCTTTACGGCGTCGATGCGCACACGATCGGTCGAGCGGCTCCGCTGCTCGACGCGTTCACGCCGGGCAGCACGATCCACGACAGCCTCGCTCGACTCAGCGCCCGCCCCGACGGTGCGCTCGTGTCGCAGGAGACCCTGCACGACTACCAGCTGCGCCAGGGCGACCTGCTGCGACTGCGGCTCAAGGATGCGACCGGCAAGTACGCCACCGTTCCGTTCCACGTCGTCGGCGTCATCACGGAGTTCGCGACAGCCCCGCGGGACAGCTTCGTCGTAGCCAACTCCTCTTACGTTGCACGGGCTACCGGCTCAGCGACGGTGCAGACGTTGCTCGTCGCGACGTCCAAGCCGGCTGCCGTTGCTGCGGCACTACGACGGCAGGTGACACCCCCTGCTTCCGTGGCCGACACCGGGTCAGCGGACGCTTCCGTGACCTCGGCCTCGGGACTGGCCGCGAGCGACCTGTCCGGACTGGCCCGGCTCGGACTGGGCTTCGGGGTGCTGCTCGCGGTGGCCAGCGCGATCCTCGTACTCGTCGTCGGCGTGACACAGCGCCGCCGGTCGCTCGTGATGCTTGCCGTCCTCGGCGCCACCGCACGCCAACGCGCGGGCTTCGTGCGCACAGAAGCAGCCGTGCTCGCTGTGGCGGGTGTCGTCGGCGGGCTCGTCGCCGGCGGCGTCGTGGCGGCAGAGCTGGTGAAGGTCCTGAACGGCATCTTCGACCCGGCGCCCGAACGGCCCGTGGTGCCGGGCGGCTTCCTCACGCTGCTCGTGGCAGCCGTGCTCATCGGGACGGCATCGACCGGGGTCGTCTGCGCCCGGCTCGTGGGCCGCGTGGATCCGAGCAAGCTGCGCGACCTATGACCCGACGGTCACCAGCGGCAGCTCGAAGTGGGCCAGTCGATGCGGCAGGTCCAGGTGCAGCCAGCGCGACACCTCGTGCGGAGCCAGCGACAGGATGATCTCGTCGACGGGCTCGCTCAGCATCGTCTCCTCGATCGCGTCGTAGGGGTCGTGCCGGATCGACACCGAGCCGATGACATGACCCCCGGCGGCCTCCTCGAACGCAGGCAGCGAGGCGCGCAGGACCCGCTCGGCCTCGGCCGCTTTGTCATGGCGGTCCGGGTGCAGCAGATGTGCCTCGGCGTGCGCCGGGTTGGGCACCAGCAGCCTGAACTGCACGGGCCCCTTGGCGGCCCGCTCGCGGATGGCGTCCAGCAGGGCAGGGGTCGCAGCGGTCTTGTCGCTCACCACAAGGATGCGGGCTGGCCTGGATTCCATGGGTCCCCCGGGGACGTCGGCGCGGAGCGTGAGGCTCGCACCGCCCGCGTGAAGTTCGCCTGAACACTCTGCTCAGCGCTGACGACGGTAGAGCCACGCCGCGCGCCCAGCCCCGACCACGACGGGGAGGACCACGCACACAACGGGACGGCTGCCCGCGATCCAGAGCAGCGGCCCGAGGACGACGACTGCCATGAGCCCCGCCACCCACCAGGGAAGCTCGGCGCGTGTGCCGGGTGGCGGCGGCACCCGGCGGCCGGTCTCAGACGCCACAGCTGTTGTCTCCTCCGCGAGGAGGTCACCGTGGCGTGCGGGTCCTGAACACCGCCTGAGGGCCGCGGCTCAGGAACTGACGGGCTGCGCCAGCGGAAGGCGCACGCGCAGGCGAGCGCCTCCGCTCGGCGACGTGAGCACGGTGACGTCCCCGCCGTGGCTGCGGGCGATCTCCCGCACGAGGGCAAGGCCCAACCCGTTACCGCCGTCACTCCGGGCACGCGCGTCGTCGAGTCGGACCCACCGCTCGAACACGCGATCGCGCTCCGGCTCAGGGATGCCCGGACCGTCGTCATCCACGTCGAGCACGGCGTCGCCGTCGACAACCGAGGTCGTCACGTGCACGACCGACCCATGGCGTTGCGCGTTGGAGCGCAGGTTGTCGACGAGGCGACGGAGCGCGTCGGCGTCACCCCGCACCGAGACCGGCTCGCCCTCGGCCCCCGCGAGCCGCGTCAGGTCGACGACCGTCGAGCCGACGTCGTTGCGCGCCTCCGCGCGGGCCAGCACCAGCAGGTCGTCGGTCAGAGCGGCAAGCCGATCGACCTCGTGCCCCAGGTCAGAGAGGAGCGCTGCAACGTCCACCGCATCCGGATGGGCCTGGGCCACGTCGAGCTGGACGCGCATGCTGGTCACGGGTGAGCGCAGCTCGTGCGCGGCATCCGCAACGAGGCCCTCCTGGCGGGACACGAGCAGCCGCAACGCCGCGAGCAGCTGGTTCAGGGTCGCGCCCAGCCGCGCGATCTCGTCGCCGGTGTCAGGGACGGGGAGCCCGGTCGCCGGCGTCCGCGCCGGGTTCGCCGCCTGGTCAGCCGCCGCACTTCGCAGCTGCTCGACCGGGCGCAACGCGAGACCGGTCACCCACCACACGACTGCGGTGGCACCGAGCAGGAGCAGAGGTACGACGAGGACGAGCACGAGTCGCAGAGCGCGAAGCGCCCGCCGTACGTCATCAAGGGGTGCGGCGACCACGACGCGCACCGGCGCACCGTCCAGCTCAGCACTGGTCGTCCGGATCCGCAGCGGCACACCGGCGTACGAGCCGTCCTCATCGGTGAGCACCCGCGGACCCTCGCTGTCGCGGACCAGCGGTTGGACCCGGCTGGCAGTCGCAGTGGCTGCGAGGACCGTGCCGTCCGCGGCCAGGACCTGCGCCTGCAGCCCCGACCCGGCGGGCAGCGGGAGGACGGTGGGCAGCTGGCTGCTGTTGACCAGCGCCACCAGGCTGTCGGCCTCGGCACGCGTCTGCTGATCGATGTCCCGCAGGCGTCCGCCGGAGAACGCCAGCGCCAGGGCAACGGTGCCGAGCACGAGGGCCGCAGCGAGGGGGCCGGCGGCCGACAGCACGATCCGTGCGCGGACGCTCCGTCGGGACCACCACCGCCGCAAGCGGGTCACGTGCCACCCATGCGGTAGCCACCGCCCCGCACCGTGACCACCGCCGCCCGTCCGAGCTTGCGCCGTAGGTAGCCGACGTAGACCTCGACGACGTTGGGGTGCCGATCCGGGTCGGCATGGAAGACGCGCTCCAGGAGCTCCAGCTTGCTGACGACCCGGCCGTCGCGCCGCAGGAGGTGCTCGAGCAGCTCGAACTCGCGAGGCGTGAGGTCGACGGCAGCGCCGGCAGAGGTGACGGTCCGGCGCGCGGTATCCAGAACGAGCTCCCCGCGGGTGAGGGTCGAGGACGCCTGCTCGCGGCCACGGCGCTCGAGTGCACGGAGGCGGGCGACAAGGACGACATACGAGAAGGGCTTGACGAGGTAGTCGTCCGCGCCCAGCTCCAAGGCGTCCGCGACGTCGTACTCGCCGTCCTTCGCCGAGAGCATCAGCACCGGCGTGTGGTTGTCCGCCGCACGCAACCGCTTGAGCACCTCGTAGCCCGACATCCCGGGCAGCATGATGTCCAGTACGACGGCGTCGAACGCAGAGCTCAGCGACAGCTCGAGCCCCGCCGGCCCGTCGTGGGCCGTCTCGACCGTGAATCCGTCTGCCGCCAGACCGCGGCCCAGCGCGGCGATCATCCGGACCTCGTCGTCGACGAGCAGGACCTTCATGCGCCCAGTCTCCCCGTTCCACCCCCGCCGTGCGTCACGCTCTCAGTGACCTCTCAGCACGGGCCGGCGTCGGCAGCGCATCCTGAGCCCATGACCTCCTCGCGTTCCTTGCGCCGTCGCGCCGCATGGGCGGTGCCCGCCGTCACTGCCGTCGCCATCGCAGCCGCTGCGCTGCTGCCGACCACTGCCTCCGCCGATGCGCACCCCGTCCTGCCGCAGCGGTCGCCCGCACAGCTGCTGGCCGCCGTGCAGAGCAGCTCGGTCCAGCACCTGTCGGGCACGATCGTCGAGACGGCGCGCCTCGGGCTGCCGGACCTCCCCGGTGCCGACGACACGGCTGCCTTGAACTGGCAGACCCTGGTGACGGGCACTCACACGGCGCGGGTCTGGCTCGACGGCAAGGACAAGCAGCGACTCGCGCTGCTCGGCCAGCTGTCCGAGTCCGACATCGTCCGCAACGGTCGCGACGTGTGGAGCTACGCGAGCGCCGGCCAGCAGGTCGGGCACGTCGTGATGGACGCCCCGAAGCCGGAGCAGCCCAAGGCTCCTGACGCCACGGACCTGACGGCCCAGACACCGCTGGGTGCTGCGGACGAGGCCCTCAAGGCGATCGACCCCTCGACGGTCGTGACGGTCGACCGGACCGCGCGGGTGGCTGGGCGGCCCGCCTACACCCTGGTCCTGACTCCGCGGGACACCCGCTCGACGGTCCGCAAGGTGCTCATCGCGGTGGACGCGACGCGGAACGTCCCGCTGCGCGTGCAGGTGTTCAGCACCGCGACGAAGCCCGCTTTCGAGATCGGCTTCACCGACATCTCGTTCGCCAAGCCGGCCGCATCGGTGTTCACCTTCACCCCGCCGAAGGGTGTGACCGTCACCCACAACCTGCTCAGCGGTGCAGGTGCCTCGGTCCGCCAGCGGCCGAACGCCAAGGACATCCAGAAGCCCAGTGCGTCGCCCGCACCTGCCGCCGGCAAGAACGCCGGCCAGAAGGTCCTCGGGACCGGCTGGACCTCGGTGCTGCTGATCCCAGCTCCCACCGACGGCTCGTCGCCGCTGGCCGCCCTGCAGGGCCAGTCGGCCGAGCTGCTGGGTCGCCTGACGACGTCCCAGCCCGACGGGTCCCGGTTGATCCGGAGTGCGCTGATCAACGTGCTGATCACCAAGGACGGCCGCGTGCTCGCCGGAGCGGTCAGCCCGGAGCTGCTGCAGAGCTACGCCGCCGGGCACACCGGGTGACGGCCACCGCCACCACTGTCGCGCCAACCCTGCCCGCCCCGCCCGACGACCTGGCGATCCGCACTGTCGGCCTGACCCGGCACTTCGGTCGGCAGCTGGCCGTGGACGGCGTCGACCTGGTCGTGCCGACCGGGGCGGTCTACGGGTTCCTCGGCCCCAACGGGTCGGGGAAGACGACCACGATCCGCATGCTGCTCGGGCTGCTGTCCGCGGACAGCGGGGAGATCGACGTGCTCGGCAAGCCGATGCCGCGCGCGCTCTCCGACGTCCTCCCCCGCGTGGGCGCGCTGATCGAAGGCCCTGCTTTCCACCCGTACCTCTCCGGCGCGGCGAACCTGCGTCGGCTCGACGTCAGCGACGCCACCGCCGACCCGGCAACGAGCGCGGAGCGCATCGACCAGGCGCTCGCCCGTGTCGGGCTCACCGCCGCGGCGGGCAAGAAGTACCGCAACTACTCCCTCGGCATGAAGCAGCGCCTCGGCCTCGCCGCCGCACTACTGCAGCCACGCGACCTGCTGGTGCTGGACGAGCCGACCAACGGTCTCGACCCGCAGGGCACCCGCGAGGTCCGCCACCTCGTGCGCGATCTCGCCTCCGACGGCACCACGGTGCTGGTGTCCAGCCACCTGCTGTCCGAGGTCGAGCAGATCGCGACCCACGTCGGCATCATGGCGGGCGGGCGGCTGCTCCGGCAGGGCACGCTGACCGAGGTGCTCGCCGACGGGACCGCGGTCATCCGGGTGAGCACGCCAGACACCGCGGACGTACGACGGGTGCTGGAGGGTCTTGGGCTGACCGAGGTCGTCATCGGCGCAGGCGAGGACCTGGTGTCGGCCCGGCTCGGTGACGTTGCGACGGAGCGTGTCGCGGCGGCCGTGGTCGAGTCGGGGGCGCGGTTGCGGGGACTTGCCGTCGTACGGCCGGATCTGGAAGACCTGTTCGTCTCGCTCACCGGGGAGGGCTTCGATGTCCTCGGCTGATGTATCCCTGGCGCTGCCACGGCGCCGCTATCCCGGTGCGTTCTGGCGGCTCTACAAGGGGGAGGTCCGGCTCATCCTGGGCCGCCGCCGCAACGAGGCACTGCTGGCCGTCATCAGCATCGTGCCGATCCTCATCGGGATCGCCGTCTACGTCTCGACACCGCGTGGCGGGGATGGCCCGCCGTTCCTGCAGCAGATCACCGGCAACGGGCTGTTCCTCGTCTTCACTGCCCTGACGGTCTGCTTGCCGTTGTTCCTGCCGCTGATCATCGGTGTCGTCGCCGGCGACAGCATCGCCGGCGAAGCCGGCAGTGGCACGCTGCGCTACCTGCTGACGCTGCCCGTGACCCGACGGCGGCTGCTGGCGGCGAAGACTCTGGGCGTGCTGACCTACACCGCTGCTGCAGTGCTCACGGTCTCGCTCGTGGGGCTCATCACCGGAGCCGTGCTGTTCGGGCTGCACGACGTGACGCTGCTGTCCGGCGACACGGTGAGTCTGGCCAATGGACTGGTGCGGGCGCTGGGTGTTGCGGCGTACGTCATCGTGGCGCTGTTCGGTCTGGCGTCGGTTGGCGTCTTCATCTCCACCCTCACCGAGAACGCCATCGCCGCGATGGCCTCCACAGTCGGCTTCGCCGTCTTCTGCCTGGTGCTGGACGCGGTGCCGCAGCTGCACGCGATCCACCCGATCCTGCTGACGCACAACTGGCTCGCCTTCGGCGAACTCCTGCGCAGCAGCGTCGACGGGACAGCCCTGGTGCGCTGGAGCCTGCTGCACCTCAGCTATGCCGCGGTGTTCCTCAGCCTGGCCTACGCGCGGCTGCAGACCAAGGACATCACGAGCTGACCGGCTGCTCCACCTCGGGCCGGACCGCCTCGGTCTGGTCGGCGCGGGTCTTCGTGAGGTAGACGACGGTCAGGAAGATGGCGCTGAGGAAGAGCACGCTGGTCCACAGGGTGCCCATGCCCTGGCCGCCGTCGGCCTTCGGCGAGGCCAGGAAGTCGCCCAGGTTGGCCCCGAGCGGCCGGGTCAGGATGTAGGCCAGCCAGAAGCACAGCACCGGTCCTGCGCCGAGCCGCCAGGCAACGAAGACGGCAGCGATGAGGCCGGCTGGCAGCAGCGCAGACGGGCCAGGGCCCCAGCCCGTCAGGTCGAGGGTCCAGTCGCCGGCCGCGGTACCGAGCGCGAACGTGACCAGGACGGCGAGCCAGTAGAAGGCCTCCCGCGGAGTGGTGACGATCGTATGGATCGAGAGCGTCTGCTCGCGGGCGTACCAGACGCCGAAGACGATCGCGAGCAGTACGGCGAACACCACGGTGCTGATCCACAAGGACACACCGGCCGAGTCCGTCAGGATGTCGGTCAACAACGTGCCCACCACGCTGATGAGGACGACGGCCAGCCAGTAGACCGGTGGGACGTAACGGGGCAGCCGGAACTGCGCAACCAGGACGACGATCAGTGCGGCCGTGAAGACGATCGACGTGTTGTAGAGCCCGAAGCCCAGCGTCGCGTTGATGTAGTCGGCGAAGCTCTCGCCCACCGTCGTACAAAGGATCTTGATGATCCAGAAGTAGACGGTGACCTCGGGAACCTTGTTCAGCATCCGCCGGGCGCCGTGCAGGGTGGAGTCGGATGACGTCGGCATGGCGGGCAGCGTGCCTGAGCGCACCTGACTGGCACCTGAAAGCACTTATGCACTACTCGGCGTGGTCCCGATCGGCTCTCGCCTCCTAGTCCGCCGTCCGGGCCGCAAATCTGCTGAAACGGGTCGCCGGCTCCAACCCTCTCCCGCCCGCAGACAGCCTCCGGAGCAACAAGATCGGCTAATGGTCTAACGGGCATCTGACGCCGTCCGACCATCGAGAACGACATGCCTTTCAGCCGATAACTCGGGCGAACTCGCATCGGACCTGCTCCGGCTGCGCACTTTCGGCGAAGGACGGTCAACATGCGCGACGGCGTCACCTGGGACGTGCTGGCTCCGGCCCCTGCTTCCCCCGCTGCCTGGCGGCGCAACGTCGGCGTCCTCGCCGTTGCGGCGGCCCTCGCTACGACGACGGCCGTTGCAGGCGTCACGGCCTTGCACGGGAGCCGTTCGCTGACCCCCGTCCAGGTCGGCGCCAACCCGTGGTTCGCCAGCCTCTGGTCGACGCCGACCTCGACGACACCTCTGCCCGACCTCGCCTCCGTCGAGAAGGTCGTCGGGGCGCAGACCGCCTGGGCCTCCGGAGCCAACGGCAAGGGCATCGATGTCGCGCTCATCGACAGCGGCGTCGTCCCCGTGTCGGGTCTCAACGGCCCGAACAAGCTGGTCATCGGACCGGACCTGAGCTTCGACGGGCAGAACCCGGACCTGGCCGGGTTGGACTCCTACGGCCACGGCACCGCGATGGCCGGCATCATCGCCGGCAACGACGGGACCCCCGGTGGGTTCATGGGTGTGGCCCCGCAGGCCCGCATCGTCAGCGTCAAGGTCGGGGCCGCAAACGGCGCGGTCGACGTCTCCCAGGTGATCGCCGGGATCGACTGGGTGGTTCAGCACGCCCACGACGACGGTCTGAACATCCGCGTCATGAACATCTCGCTCGGCACCAGCTCACCCCAGCGCTACCAGCTCGACCCGCTCGCGCACGCCGCCGAGAACGCCTGGCGGCACGGCATCGTCGTCGTGGCCTCGGTCGGCAACAACGGCACCGGTGTCGCAAGCGTGGCTGATCCGGCGAACGACCCGTTCGTCATCGCGGTCGGCTCCTCCGACCCCCGCGGCACGGTCTCCATCGGAGACGACAGCGCCTCGACCTTCTCGAGCAAGGGCAGCTCGACGCGGCACGCCGACGTACTCGCGCCCGGTGCGTACATCGTCGGCCTCCGGGCTCCCGGCTCCTACCTTGACCAGCAGTTCCCCGGTGCGCGCATCGGCGACCGCTACTTCCGCGGGAGCGGTACCTCGCAGGCCGCCGCAGTCGTGTCCGGCGCGCTCGCAGACATCCTGTCGGCGCGACCGACGCTCACGCCTGACGGCGCCAAGAAGGTGCTCCTGCGCACTGCCCAGAGCGTCTCCGGCTCGTCCGACGTGACCGGGAACGGGCAGATCCAGATCGTTCCGGCGCTGACCGACACGGGTGGCGGGGACCCCGCGCAGACGTTCACCCGGTCGACCGGCACCGGCACCCTCGAAGGTGCCCGCGGCGACTCCCATGTCGCCATCGGCGGGGTCACCCTCACAGGCGAGCAGGACATCTTCGGCAACCCGTGGAACGCGGCCCAGATCGCCACGGCGGAGGAAGCCGGCGCGACGTGGAGCGGGGGCACTTTCAACGGCGCGACCTGGTCCGGGGCCACCTGGTCGGGGGCCACCTGGTCCGGCGCGACCTGGTCGGGGGCCACCTGGTCCGGCGCGACCTGGTCGGGCGCCACCTGGTCCGGGGCCACCTGGTCCGGCGCGACCTGGTCCTCGGTCACGTGGTCGGGTGCCACCTGGTCCGGTGCGACCTGGTCCGGTGCGACGTGGTCCGGTGCGACGTGGTCCGGCGCGACCTGGTCCGGCGCGACCTGGTCCGGCGCGGGCTGGACGTAGACCGACCTCACATGAGCACGGGAGGAACGGCATGAGCACGCACGCGCGCTCCGTGGACACACGGCGCGTGCTTGCGCTTGCCCTGACCATCCTCCTGGGCGCGCTGGCGATCGACTGGTTCGCTCTCAACGTCAACGAGGGCGCTCTACGGATCGCCCGCGTTGACGTCCTGCTGCTGGCCTTGGCCTTCGCCTGGGCAGAGGTCGTGGTCCTGCACCTGGAGTCAGGACGCAACGCGTTCTCTGTGTCGCTGAGTGAGCTGCCGCTGATCGTCGGGCTCTTCACCGTCCCCACCGCGGGCCTCGTGCTCGCTCGCGTGGTCGGTGCCGGGCTGGTCCTGCTGCTCGTACGACGGCAGCCGCCCACCAAGCTGGTGTTCAACGTCTGCGCGATCGCGATGGAGGTCACGCTCGCGGCGTGGGTGGTGTCCGCGCTCGGCGGCAGCTCGCAGGACCTGATGCAGGCGGCCCCGGCCGCGCTGCTGGCCGTCGTCGCCGCGGCCGTCTGGCAGAGCACTGCCGTCATCGCCGCCATCACCATCTACAACCGCCGACCGCAGCTCGACATGATCCGAGGCTTCGCCAGGTCCAGTGCCGTCGAGGTCCTCGCCTGCTGGGTGGGCGGCGTGATCCTGCTCGGCGCTCTTCGCTGGGACGTGCGGACACTGCCGTTCGTGGCCGCACTCGCAGGCGCACTCCTCGTGGGCTACCGCGGCTACTCCCAGCTTCGTCAGCGCCACCACTCGCTGGCGCTGCTCTACGACTTCACGCGCCGACTCACGAGCGCAACGCACAGCAGCGAGGAGCAGCTCACCGACCTGTTCCACGCGATCGGCGGCCTGCTGAGAGCGGACACCGTCGAGATGGTGCTCGTTGACGAGGACGGTCTTCCGCGGCGCCTGCGGCTGAGCGGCGGAGCCGACGTCGTGCAGCTCAGTGCCGACGACCTCAGCGTCGACCCATGGCTCGAGCTGCTCGAGGAGGGTGAACCGCTGGTCGTCGCCGACACCACCAGCGACCCCCGCGAGCAGCTCCTGCTCACCAGCCGGGGCGCGCGCGACCTCGTCCTCGTGGGTCTGCCGGCGGCCTCCGGCGTACGCGGTGTCCTGGGGGTGGCGAACCGGCTCGGCGACGTCGCCACCTTCACCAAGGAGGACGGTCGGCTGCTGCAGACCGTCACCGCGCAGGTCGCGACGGCGTTCGAGAACAGCCGGCTGGTTCACCGGCTCGACCACGAGTCACGGCACGACCCGCTCACCGGCCTCGCCAACCGCGTGTACTTCAACGACTCGCTCGACCGTGCACTGGCAGCGCACCCGGAGCACGTCGCCGTCCTCCTCCTCGACCTCGACAGGTTCAAGGAGGTCAACGACACGCTCGGCCATCACCTGGGCGACCTCCTGCTGCAGCAGGTCGCGGCCCGGCTGCGCGAGCAGATGCGCAACGCGGACCTGCTCGCCCGCCTCGGCGGCGACGAGTTCGCGGTCTTCCTGCTCGACGGCGACGCAGAATCGGCGATGGCCGCCGCCGGTCGCATCGGGCATGCGCTGTCCGAGCCGTTGCTGCTGGACGGCATCTCCGTCGAGGTGTCCGCAAGCATCGGCGTGGCGCTCTCACCGCAGCACGGCGAGTCGGCCCTGACGCTGCTGCAGCGGGCCGACGTCGCGATGTACGAAGCGAAGAAGTCGCACAGCGGCGCGGAGATCTACGACGAGGCGCTGGACGGCTACTCACCACGGCGCCTCGCGATCGCCACCGAGCTTCGACATGCCATCGAGAGCGGCGACCTCGAGATGCACTACCAGGCCAAGGCCGATGCACGCACGGGCCGCGTTGTCGCAGCCGAGGCGCTCGTGCGCTGGAACCACCGGGAGTACGGCCTGATCGGGCCGGCGGAGTTCATCCCGGTCGCTGAGCAGACGGCCCAGATCCGCGACCTCACGCAGTTCGCGATCCGCACCGCAGTCGCGGAGTGCGCCGGCTGGCGGCGTTCCGGGCTGGAGCTGTCCGTGGCGGTCAACGTCTCGGTGCGCAACCTGCTCGACACCCAGCTGCCCGACTTCGTCCGTGAGTGCCTCATCCTCAACGGGCTGCCCGCCGAGGCGCTGACCCTCGAGGTCACGGAGAGCCACATCATGGCTGACGCCGAGCGGGCCCTCGGCGTCCTGCGGGCGCTCGACGCGATCGGGATCCGGCTGTCGGTCGACGACTTCGGCACCGGCTACTCCTCATTGGCCTACTTGCGGCTGATGCCCGTGCACGAGGTCAAGATCGACCGCAGCTTCGTCACCAACCTTGCGTCGGAGAGCGGCGACGAGGCGATCGTGCGCACGATCGTCTCGCTGGCCGGCAGCCTCGAGCTCGACGTCGTGGCAGAGGGCGTCGAGGACGAGGCCACCTGGCAGATGCTGCGGGAGCTCGGCTGCACCTACCTGCAGGGCTACCACCTCAGCCGGCCCCTGCCGGCCGACGTCTTCCGACGCTGGGCCGCAACCCGCGCCCTTCCCGGCCGCCGTCGCCCGCTCGCGTCGGCCGGCGTCTACCCGCTCCCCGTACGAAGCGGCTCGGCAGCACAGCGCGCCTGAAGCACGAACAGGTAGCCGACGTTTGGCCGTTGCGAGGACCGGTAGATCGTGGGGAGGTCCGCGCTCCGACGGACGCGGAAGGAGCTCGCGATGCCCCAGGTCGTTGTCGTCACCGGCGCGAGCGGCGGCGTCGGGCGGGCCGTGGCGCAGGCGTTCGGTCGCCGCGGTGCCGCGGTCGGCCTGCTGGCCAGGGGCCAGACCGGCCTGGGAGGCGCTGCGGAGGACGTCCGCGCCGGCGGCGGCAAGGCGCTCGAGGTCCCTGTCGACGTCGCCGATGCCGCGGCCGTTCAGGCGGCGGCCGACCGCGTCGAGACCGAGCTGGGTGCCATCGACATCTGGGTCAACGTGGCGTTCACCTCTGTCTTCGCGCCCTTCATGCAGATCGACCCGGAGGAGTTCCAGCGCGTGACGGACGTCAGCTACCTCGGCTACGTCTTCGGCACGCGGGCGGCTCTGACCCACATGCTGCCGCGCAACCGCGGCGCGATCGTCCAGGTCGGCTCCGCACTCGCCTACCGCGGCATCCCCCTGCAGACGGCGTACTGCGGGGCGAAGCACGCCATCCAGGGCTTCAACGAGGCGCTGCGCTGCGAGCTCCTGCACGACAAGAGCGGCGTGTCCACGACGATGGTTCAGCTGCCGGCAGTGAACACACCGCAGTTCGACTGGGTCCGCAACAAGCTCGCGCACAAGGCGCAGCCCGTCCCGCCGATCTACCAGCCGGAGGTCGTCGCGCGAACGGTGCTGTACGCCGCCGACCACCCACGCCGGCGCGAGTACTGGTGCGGGGAGACGACAGCCGCGACGCTCATCGCCAACGCGATCGCCCCCGGCCTGCTCGACCGCTACCTCGCGAAGACGGGTTTTCAAAGCCAGCAGACGCCGGAACGCAACAGCCCGGGCGCCCCGGAGAACCTGTGGGAGGCGGTCGATGGCCCGACGGGTTCCGACCACGGCGCGCACGGCAGGTTCGACGACAAGGCACACGCGCACTCCCCGCAAGCGTGGTTGTCGCGTCATCACGGCATCGCTGGTACGGCAGCCGCGGTCGCGGCCGCCGGCGCGTTGCGGCTGCTGAACCGGGCGCGATGAGCACAAGCGTCCGGGCGGCCGCCGTCGTACGCGCCGGACTCGGTCTGGCGATGCTCACCCGGCCCCGCGAAGTCGCTCGTCTGCTCGGCGCACCGCCGTCGGGTCCGCACGCCGTCCTGCGCGTTCTCGGTCTGCGGCATCTCGCCCAGGCTGGTGCGCTCGCGTACCGGCCGAACCGGGCGACAGCAACGGCCTCGTGCGTCGTCGATGGCACGCACGTGCTGACCTGCCTGCTGCTCGCTGCTGCCGCCCCGCCACGTCGCGGGCCTGCCCTGCGAGAAGCCGGCGTCGAGTCCGCCGTGCTCCTGACGACCTGGCTCGCGCGCCCATGACCGACGGCGAGTGGTGGCGCTCCGCCGTCGTCTACCAGGTATGGCCACGGTCCTTCTCGGACTCGGACGGCGATGGCATCGGCGACCTGCGGGGCGTCATCGACAAGCTCGACCACCTGTCGGACCTGGGAGTCGACGCGGTCTGGCTGTCGCCGTTCTACCCGTCGCCGCAGGTCGACAACGGCTACGACATCAGCGACTACCAGGGCGTCGACCCCGTGTTCGGGACGATGGCGGACTTCGACGAGCTGGTCGCCGCGTTGCACGCGCGGGGGATGCGGCTGCTGGTCGACGTCGTCGTCAACCACACCTCCGACCGCCATCCGTGGTTCGTCGAGTCCCGTGCGGCTCGCGACAGCCCGAAACGCTCCTGGTACTACTGGCGCGATCAACCCGGCAACTCCTGGACGTCGTTGTTCGGTGGTGCCGCGTGGCAGTACGACGGGGTGACCGAGGAGCACTACCTGCACACGTTCGCCCCCGAGCAGCCCGACCTCAACTGGGACGAGCCGGAGGTACGCCGCGCGGTGGTCGACATGCTGCGCTGGTGGCTCGACCGCGGCGTCGACGGCTTCCGGCTCGATGTGATCAGCATGGTCAGCAAGGACCTCGCTGACCCGGACGGTGTGCTCGGCTTCGGTCCGCACCTGCACGACTACCTGCGCGAGCTGCACAACGGGGCGTTCGACGGACGCAGCCTCGTCACCGTGGGCGAGACGCCAGGAGTGTCTGTCCAGGAAGCGTTGCTGGTCACCGACCCCACTCGGCGCGAGCTGGACATGGTCTTCGGCTTCGAGCAGATGTCCCTCGACCGCGGTGTGACGAAGTGGGACTCCCGGCCACTGTCGCTGCCGACGTTGAAGCTGTCGTTCGCGAAGTGGCAGGACGGTCTCGCTGACGGCTGGAACGCCCTCTACTGGGACAACCACGACCAGCCGCGCGTCGTGTCGCGATTCGGCGACGACGAGAAGCACCGGGTCGCCTCGGCGACCACCTTGGCCACCGTCCTGCACCTGCACCGAGGTACACCCTTCGTCTACCAGGGCGAGGAGATCGGCATGGCCAACCCGCGGTTCTCGTCGCTGGCCGACTACCGCGACCTCGAGTCACTGAACTTCTACGCCGAGGCCCTCGCTGCGGGACTGTCCCCCGAGGAGGCGCTTGCCGCTCTGCAGCGGACCAGCAGGGACAACGCGCGAACGCCCATGCAGTGGGACGCCACCGCGGCAGCCGGGTTCACAGGCGGCACGCCATGGATCGGGTTGGCGCCGGACTTCCCAACGGTCAACGTTGCCGCCCAGCGCGACGACCCGCAGTCGGTCCTCGCCCACTACCGCCGCCTCATCCGCCTCCGGCACGACGTGTCCGCCGTCGTACACGGCGACTTCTCGCTGCTGCTGCCCGAAGACGAACGGGTCTGGGCCTTCACCCGGCGCTGGGAGGGTGTCGAGCTCCTCGTCGTCGCCAACCTCTCGTCGTCCGACGTCGTGCCTGAGATCGCCGGCTGGGAGGAAGGCGAGCTGCTGCTCGGCAACCTGCCCGACCCCGGTCCACGACTGCGCGCGTGGGAGAGCCGGGTTCTGCAGCGCACCGTGGGGGCATGAGGTCGCCATGGCCGACAGATGGTACCGCCAGGCCGTCGTGTACTGCCTCGACGTCGAGACCTTCCAGGACTCCGACGGCGACGGGATCGGGGACCTGCGGGGACTGATCAGCCGGCTCGACTACCTGGCCCGACTTGGCGTGACGTGCCTTTGGCTCAACCCCATCCATCCGTCCCCGCGACGTGACGACGGCTACGACATCACCGACTTCTACGGCGTGCATCCGCAGATCGGCACCCTGGGCGACTTCGCCGATCTCCTGCACCAGGCGTCGAACCGCGGGATCCGAGTGATCATCGACCTGGTGATCAACCACACCTCCGACGAGCACCCGTGGTTCCAGAGCGCCCGGGCGTCCCGCGACTCGCCGTACCGCGACTGGTACGTCTGGTCCGACACCGAGCCGTCCGACCGCCGGCAGGGAATGGTGTTCCCCGGCGAGCAGGACGAGACCTGGACCTGGGACGAGACCGCGCAGGCCTGGTACTACCACCGCTTCTACGACTTCCAGCCCGATCTGAACACCGGAAACCCGGCAGTCCAGAGCGAACTCGAGCGCGTCATGGACTTCTGGCTCGCGCTCGGAGTCGCCGGGTTCCGCATGGACGCGGCCCCGTTCATCATCGAGCTGACCGAACCGGGCAATCCCAGCAGTCCCAAGGACTTCGACCAGCTCACGCGTTACCGGGAGCGCGTCTCCTGGCGCAAGGGTGACGCCGTGGTGCTGGCAGAGGCCAACGTCGAGAACGACGAGCTGGTCAAGTACTTCGGGGACGCGGGGGGCACCAACAACCGCCTGCCCATGCTGTTCGACTTCGTGCTGTCGGTGAACTGCCTGCTCGCACTGGCCCGAGGTGAGGCCGCCCCGATCGTCCGGGCACTCGACACCCAGCCGGAGATCCCCAACCACGCGCAGTGGGCGACCTTCCTGCGCAACCACGACGAGGTGGATCTGTCCCGACTCAGCGCGGACGAGATGGCCGAGTGCTTCGCCGCCTTCGGCCCCGAGAAGGACATGCAGCTCTACGGTCGGGGCATCCGGCGTCGGCTCGCACCGATGCTGAACGGGGACCAGCAGCGGCTGCGACTGGCTTACAGCCTGCAGTTCACGTTGCCCGGAACGCCGGTGCTCCGGTACGGCGAGGAGCTCGGCATGGGGGACGACCTGTCGCTGCCGGAGCGCGAGGCGCTGCGCACCCCGATGCAGTGGTCGGACGAACGCAACGGCGGGTTCTCGACGTCGAGCT
>JAVXVI010000014.1:0-9447 GCA_032230005.1 Actinomycetota bacterium
ACGACCCGGTCGTGCTCGATGATCCCAAGGGCGGTGAGCCCCACGGCCAGCGCGAGCAGCGGAGTGAGCAGTCCCCATGACGACGGCGGCACCCAGCCCGCAGAGGCGACGCCGACGAGCGCGGCGAACGTGCCCGCCCCAGCGAGCAGGTGCACGCCCCAGCGCTGGCGCAAGCCGGTCCGCCGCGCCGACCGGGCGAACCAGATTCAGTCATGCTGAGTCTCATTGGGTGTGAACGCGCGTTGGCTTGTTTGCCTAGGACTGCTGCTCGCCTCGGCGGGCTGCACGCACGGCGAGCATCCGAGGGCTGCCGCGTCCCCGGCCGCTCCGGTCCCATCGTCGGCAAGCACCCGTTGTGCCGGTTCTGCTCCTCTGCGCGAGGGCCCGGCTGTCCTGGCTGTGATGCGAAAGAGCCAGCGCGGCGGCATTTACCCCTATCTCCGGCTGTCGCGCGGGCAGCAGGTGCAGGCCGTTCTCCCGTTCACCTTCAAGGACCTCACGGTCAGGCTCGGTGGGGATGAGGGAGTCTTGTCGCCGTTAGGGCAGTACCCGTCACCCAAAGGCGGTGTCCGTCTCCGATACGCCGTCGTGGACGAGGGAAGCGCGAGCATCGACGCTAGTGCGACCAGCGGTGGGACGGAGTTTCACTACGTCACCGGGGTCACGGCGGTCTGCTGACACGGCCGTCCACCAATGGCGCGCCAGACGGAGTAGACAGGATCTCGCCGCTAGGAGACTCGTGCCGCTCGCCGCCAGCCCCGACCGCCAGACCGCGCTGTCGCAACGCCACACGACCGCCGTGTTGCTCCTGGCCGTCGTCGTCGGTCTGGCAGGCGGGGCCCTCACCGCGTACGCCCAGGGTTGGCTTCCCGCGCGAGCGTCGTCCCTGGCGAACTCCGCGGGGGCTTGGGCTCTGGTCGCGTTCGCGGTCGCTCTCCTCCCGCGCCGTCTCGGATCGGCAACCACCGCGGCGGCGCTCGCGTTGTTCGGACTCGTCCTCGGGTACTACGCGACAAACGAGCTCCGGGGAAACCCCGCGTCGCTGCGGACCGTCGAGCTCTGGATGTTCGCGGCGGTCACCGTCGGCCCGCTGCTCGGCGCGGCGGCGTGGTGGGTCCGGCACGGGCGCCCGGGGCAGGCCGCCGGCGGAGCGGGCGCGATCAGCGGCCTGCTGATCGGCGAGGGCGTCTATGGACTGCGGGTTATCGGCGACACGACGTACCCGCCGTACTGGCGAGGCGAGATCGCCGTCGGCGCCGTGCTGCTCGCGCTGATCATCGTCGTCCAGCTCAGGAGCCTGCGCGGAGCCGCGCAGGCCGTGGCGTGGGCGGCTCCCGTCGCGGCGGTCGTCGCCGTGCTGCTCGGGGCCGACCCGCTCGCCTCCTGACCTGCCCCGCGCCGGGGTGATCCATGTGTGACCGAGCTGGTGGGTGACTACCGGCCGTGCGCGCCGTCTTAGTCATCATGAAGGACAGAGCAATCGCCTGCCTTGGTGTCTCGGGCCTCACCTCACTCGCGCTGCTCGTGGGCGGTGCCTCGGCCGCGCAAGCGGCGGATCCCTCGCCGTCGGCCACTCCCGGGCCGGCCACCGTCTTCCTGACTAACGCTGATGACGGACGGAGCCTGACTGTGCCTGCCGGCACAGAAGTGGAGATCGACCTCACGCCGGGCCGGTCTGGGGACGTCTGGTCGCCGGCCGGAGACCAGCGCCGCAACCCCATCCACGACGTCCTGACCGACGAGCGCGGTCTGACCGAGCACATCCGTATCAATACGTCGGATTCGCTCAGCTCCAGAACCGACTTCGCCTGCGCACATGACGCATCTCCGTGCGCGGACAGCCCGCAGTCCTGGCGCGTGGACGTGACGGTGCCGGCCGGTCCGGTGCCTGACAACCCGGCTGAGGTTCCCTGTGACAGCTCCGTACCCAGCAGCTCACCGGGCACCAGGGTGATCACCTCGAATGACAACGGCCGAGGCGTCACGGTGCACCAAGGGGACACCGTTCTGGTGGTGAGCGGATGTGGAACAGGCGATCCCGTCTCACCCGCCTACGCCGATACGCATCTGTTCAGGAGCCGGGTCAGCGGGACTGGCGGAATGCACCGCGTCGACACCACCTTCGTCGCTCGGGGCGAGGGCCGCTCCTCCGTGCAGTGGCAGACCGTCGCAACGTGCCAGCCGAGCGGCGGCCAGATCTACTGCTTCGGCCGCCCGGACCTGCTGTTGCGCGTCGCGGTCACCGTCGTGCCAGCCGACCAGCAGATAGATCCCGCCGATGATCAGTGCGTGCAAAGCCTGACGCCCGTGAACTACCAGTACGCCTGGCTCGCCGGCAGCACAGTGCAGCTGGCCGGCCAGGCCGACCCGGGCGCGACCGTCCACATCTACTTCCGCCGATACGACCAGCCGTCGTTCACTCTGCGCCGCACCGTTGTCGCCGACAGCGCCGGACACTTCGGCGTCTCCTACGTCGCCGCCGCGCCGTACACCTTCTTCGCCACCGCCGGCACGGTCTGCAAGACACAGGAGGGCCACCCGTCCCTACGACCGCGCATCAGCGGCCCGTCCCTCGTCAGTCGCGGCAGCACTGTCACGCTGCGGGTGCTGGGACAGCCCGGCAGCACTGTCCAGATCCTGTTCCGCCGTCAAGGTCAGAGCAGCTTCGTTCTGCGCCGCACGGGTCGGCTGGACGCGGGCGGCGCGTACGCCACGACCTACCGAGCTGATGCCGACTACCGGTACCAGGCGCACGACGCAACCCAGGCCCTCGACGGCAACGTCGGACTCACACAGGCGCGAGAGTAGGTGCCACTCCTTCATGTGCGGTCGGCCACCGAAGCAACCGACACAGCCATACTGAGTCTTATGCGCATGAGGCTGCCGTTCGTCGCTGCTGCGTCCGTCGTGGTCGCCGCGATGCCCTGTGCGATGTCGTCGGCTTCGGCCGCGGGCTGCGGATACGCCCTCCAACTCAACCGCGGCATCGTCGATGGAACTGGCCCCCGCGTGCCATCCGGCTACGACATCGCTCAGCAGCCCGCGTCCTCGCCGCTGCCCGCCGAGCTGTCCGTGTTCGGCGGCGCGGTCACCACCACGGACAAGGCGAACTGCCGGACGAACGGCGTCACGGTCAGGTTCCAGAGCCGCGACGCGAACCAGCCGGCCTTCCTCACCCGCCGCACCCTCACAACCGACCCTCAGGGTGGGTTCACTGTCGACGCTCGCCCGACCCGCACTGCGACCGTCCGCGCAGTCGCCACGGCACCGGACGGCACCAGGCTCACCAGCGCACTCACTGTCGTTCGCGTGCGGACGTACGTCTCGGCGACGTACACCCGCCTGTCGGGATGCGACCTCGCCGCGGCGGGCTCGACGTATCCGGCGAAGCCGAACCACCCCGTCAACGTGGAGATCCGCGTCGGCGGCATCTATCGGGCCGTCGCGACAGGACGGACCGATAGCCACGGGGTGTACCGAACCCGCTGGAGCGCAGGCTGCGGCACGCACGACCTCGCGGTGTCGGTCCCCGCCAGCTCGTCCAACGAGGCCGGACGGACGCTGTTCGTCAGGCGCGGCGTGCTTTCCCGCTGACCCCGAGGCCTACGGCAAGTTGTGTTGCGGAGGACCCCGTTGCTCTCGTCGCTGGTCAGGACGTGGCGCGGTTGGCTTCGTCCTCGCAAGCGTTCTGGGTGGTGCGCATCTGCTCTGGCGAGAGCGCTCCTGGCTTGAACTCGTACGCGGGTGGCGCGCCCTGCTGCGGCGTGCGGACGACCTGGACGCCGTGGCGTTCCATGCAGGTGGCCTCCGCCTCCAGGAAGTTGGCGTCAAAGGCGTGCAGGTTCAGCCCTCGGGTCACGACGGACGCCAGCGTCTGGCCGTCCCTGCCGAGCGCAACGACACGAGTCGCGGGGCTCGATGGCCACGGCCCGAGGAAGTAGGCGCGGTGCTGCCAGCGCACGCCGCCGTCGTACGCACGGATCTCGCGCGTCGGATAGCCGGGTGCGCTCAGCCGGACGCGCGCCGTCCCGCGTGGCGCGGAGCCGTTGATGAGCTGCTCCTGGGGCTTGCCGGTCCCGGCCGAATAGGACTGGCCGACGTTGATCGGAGGCGTTCCAGGCGCGACGTCCCCGACACTCCCACCGGTGCCGCAGCCGCCACCACCACCTGGCGGCGGCGCGTCCGCGCCGTAGTCGCGGACGACCTCGATCGTGCAGCGAAGCCGGCCGGCGATCATGCCGTAGCGGAAGAGGGTCACCGTGTCGCTGATCCGGTAGGTGGCCAGCACGTCGACCCTGGCCGGTGCCGGCGTGGTGTCGCGCTCCATCCCCGGTGGGCATTCCCGCCCGGAGCTCGACCGCGACGTCCCGTTGGGGAAAGTCGGCGGCGGGGTCCCGGGCCGGAAGCGGCACTGGTTGCCGAACTGCTCCCACAGACGCAGTGGCGTCTCGACGGTTCCGAGCTCAGGGTCTGATGGGGACGTGCGAGAGATGCGGTCGCTGGGCAGGCGGGCTCGGGCCAGGGTGTGACCGTTGCGGTCGAGCGCTGTCAGGTCGGTGCCGATCCGGTCTCGCCAGACGACGTAGAAGGGGCGGTGGTCCCAGGCCGCGCCGGCGTCGGCTACCGGCACCACGGTGTCGCGGCGGCCGCTGCTGTGCAGAAGAACCGCGGCGGTGCCGGCCGGTGCGGTGCCGGCGAGCCAGGTCTGTCCGGGAGCGCCGGCCACCTCCAGAGTCAGGGTGTCGGCCTCGACCGGCAGGCCGGGCGAGACGCTCCAGTCGCATCGGCCGTGCAGAGCGACCGGATCGGGCTCGCTGTAGGTGTAGACGCAACGGTTGACGCGCGGCTGGCCGGCAGCGTCCGGCGCATGCGACGTGACGACGGCGACCGTCCGCAACCCGAGTCCGCCCTTGCGTACAGGCGAGATCGCCAGGGTTTCGGCCGAGGCAACTGGCGGTCCGTTGAGGTGGCCGGCCGGTGCGCCGAGTCGCTTCGCGACCACCGCGGGCGGTACGACGGGAGCCAGCGTTGGTGGCGGCGGGATCGCGACGGTCCGCTCCGAGGTGCCATGCAGCGCAGGGAGCTGCGCGACGCCGGCCGCGACCGCGATCACGGCAGCGGCCGCCAGCACGGGAGCCACCCACGCTCGACGTGCCGGCCGGGGTCCTGACGCGCGCGGGACCCGGCGGTGCACATCTGCCACCGGTGGGATGGCCTCGTGGGCGATCCGGGCGTCAGCCTCCCGGGCGATCAGCGTGCGCAGGTCCTCAGGCATCGACAGCCACCTCCACCGGCACGCGGAGCAACGCTGCCAGGGCGGCGCGGCCTCGGGCCAGATTGGTCTTCACGGTGCCGACCGGCCGGCCGGTCTCCCGGGCGATCTGGGCCACACTCATGTCGAGCAGGTAGTGCAGGACCACCGCCTGGCGGTGCGCCGGCTTGAGGGCGGCGATGGCCCGCTGCACGTCGATCGACGACCCGTCCTCCGGCCGCACCAGCGCTTCGCTGCCGTGCAGCAACCGATAGGCGCTCAGTCGGCTCCGGTTGCGGCGGGTGAGGTCGATCGCTGCGTTCACGGCCACCTTGCGCACCCAGCCCTCCGGGCTCTCGAGTTCACCGACGTCGCTCCACCGCGCGAGTGCACGGGCGTACGCCTCCTGTGTCAGGTCGTGCGCGTCGTCCATCGAGGGGACGAGCAGGACCACAGCGCGCAGCACGGACCGGTAGCTGGAGATGTAGCAGTCGTCGAAGCTCCGGGCCACGCCGCCTCACTCCATCCAGTCCGAGTGCCCACCCTCATACACGCAGATCCTCGGTCCGAGGTTTCACCCTGGCGACGTCGATGCACCGCCACTCGAGCTCAGCCAGGGCTGCGTCGAGTAGGCCGATACCCGCCGTCAGGTGACCGCGCGCAGGAAACGCGCCGCGATCGGGCCGGCGGTGCGGCCGCCGGACACCCCGGTCTCGACGTAGACGGCGAAGACGAGCGCACCCCGGAACCCGATCATCCAGGCGTGCGTGGCCGGCGGCGTCGCTGTCCCGTACTCGGCCGTGCCGGTCTTCGCCGACACGGGCCCGCCTGGTACCGACGCAAGGGCGCTGCCCGTGCCTGAGGTGACGACAGCGCGCATCATCTGCCGCAGCCCCTGGACGGCTGCTGGCGGGAGCGGCGTGGTCGTGCACGTGGGGCAGGCGGCGATGCGCGGCTGGTGCCAGCTTCCGTCGGCGATCGCAGCAGCCACCGATGCCATCAGCAGCGGGCTGGCCTCGACCCGCCCCTGGCCGATGGCGTCGGCGGCTGCCTCGGCGGTGTCCGCCGGCGGCGGCAACGTGCCGCCGGCACTCGGGATCGGCAACAGCGGTGAGCCGACGTCGAAGCCGAGCATGCGGGCGGCGGCCGTCACCGATCCCTTCGGCAGCGACTGGGACAGGTTCACGAAGGCGGTGTTGCACGACTGCGCGTACGCGGTGAGCAGACTGATCCGGCCGCGTGAGCCGGGCTCGTGGTTGCGGAAGACCTTGCCCCCGGCCGTCACCGTTGCTGGGCAGTCAAGCTGGCTCGCCGGCGTGAAGCCGTGCGTCAGCGCGGCGAGGGCGGTGATCGTCTTGAAGGTCGATCCCGGTGCGTACGAACCACGTAGCGCCGGGGGAAAGCCGGTCAGCGGGCTGTTGGCGACAGCGCGCACCGACCCCGTGGTTGCGTCGAGTGCGACCAGCGCCGCGACCCCGGGCACTCCGGCCAGGGCCGCGCTGGCGGCGGCCTGCAGCCGCGGATCGAGGGTCGTCCTGACGTCCGGCGGCGCGGCGGCCTTGCCGAAGGTCGCGATCCGGCGAACCACCTGGCCGGTCACGGGGTTGATGACCTGCACGTCGGTGACCGATGGGCCGGCGAGCTGCTTGTCCAGCGCGAGCTCGAGACCACCGCTGCCGTGTCCGGCGGCCGACACCGCACCCAGCACGTTGATGTCCAGGTCGCGGTCGACCCCACGGAGCGGTCGACCCGCAGCATCCAGGAGCCGGCCGCGAACGGCCGTGTCGGTCCGGACCACCCGCTGACCGGCGGTGAGGCCGGGGAAGACCGTGGCGGAGGTGAACACGACCCGGTACTCGGAGGTCGACTTCGCCAGCTGAACGCTGTTGTCGATCGGCAGGGCACCGAGGCCGTGCAGGGTGAGGACAGCGTGGTACGGCAGCGACGTACCGGCGGCGTCCAGCTTCCCGGGCGTGACGGTGATGCCGTCGACGCCCAGGCGCTGCGCGAACCGGGTGTAGATGCCCGCGACGTCGGAGGTCTGGTCGTCGACGAGCGGCGGCAGCTCGGTGTAGTGCTGCCCGGACCAGGCCGCGAGGAAGCGCAGGGCCACGTTGGTGGCCTGCGACCGCGGGTCGCCGGCGACGGCCGTCGGCACGGCCAGCGCGGACGGCGACGCCCCGGCGTGCCGGGGGGTGGATCCGTGGCAGCCGCTGATGGCGAGCATGAGAACAGTGGCCGCGGCCCATGTACGGCGGCACACCGGCAACGCTGGGCGAATGTCATCCTCCCGACCGCGCTCGCGATTACCTAGCGGCCTGACCGTAGGGCACAACGTGCCGTCCCCGCGCACGCAGCGCGGCCCGCCTCACCGTGGGCACTGCTCCAGCACCTTGTCGGACGCGTCGAGGTCGAGCATGCGGCCGGCGAGGCGACGCTTCGCGACGGCCAGATCAACAGGCGTTCCCGACTGGCGAGCCGCCGCCGCTTGGGCGGCGTCGCTCACCGGCACACGTCCGCTTGCGCTCTGGCCGTTGCTGCGGCGTTCGGCGCGGACAGCGTCGACGAGATCTTGCAGCTCACGACACGATGCGCGCTCACTCGCGAGAGCACCCTCCCGGTTTCCGCGCAGCTCCCGTTCGAGCCCAGGCTGAGAGGCGCACCCTGGCTCGGTGTCGCGAACTCTCGCGGACGTCCCGTCGTCCCACCCGAACTGCACGATGCGGGAGACAGGGTCGTACGCGATGTCTCCGCTGCCGCTCCACAGGTGCGGCATGTCTGCGCACGCAACCGTGTCGATCTCCGCGGGGGCCGAGTTGCCAGGGCTCGTCAGGTTGTCGGTGCTCGTCGGATGGTCCCTCGTGGCGGCGATCGTGCCGGCAACGATTCCGACGAGGGCGACGCAGCAGGTTGCCACGACCAGGCCAAGGCGGTACCGCGACACGACGCTCGGCTTCCGCACGGCGTTCATTCGCAGCCCCCACTGCGCAAAGTAGCCCCGCCGTACCTTGATCGACGGCGGATTCGGCGCAGAAACCGGTCATGCACTGGGCAGATCTGCGCGAACGGCGCCGTGGATCAACCAAGTCAGCGCGGGTGCAGTTTTCATTGACGTATGTCTAAGAAGGGCTAGCACTGCCGACTTAGGCACACAGCGGCGACGGCATCTACTTGCTCTCAAGCGAGACAGCCAGACGGCTTGTGGCGAAAGCCCGGGCCAGGGATGCCGCAGCGCCCGACACGGAAAGCGTGCGCCTCTGAAGCGAGCTGCTCCGCTAACCGCTTAGCCTCCGCACGATTCAGGGGTAGCCGGCTGTGACGCCTCCGTCGATCGGGATGATTGCCCCGGTGATGTACCCGGCGCGGTCGGACGCCAGGAAGGACAGCAACTCGGCGATTTCCTCGGGCTGGCCCGGTCGACGCAGGGCGGCGCCGTTTAACAGTGCGGGGTACTTCTCCGCCGCGCCCTTGCCGCCGGCCATCTCAGTCTCGATGAACCCTGGGCAGATCGCGTTGCAGCGAATGCCGTACCTGCCGTACTCGACGGCGGTCGCCTTCGTGTAGGAGATGACGCCGGCCTTCGCGGCGGAGTAGGTGCTGGTGGGGATCGAGGCGGAGGCGCCCAAGCCGCCGATCGACGCGACGTTGATGATCACGCCGCCGCCGTTGTCCCGGAGCGGGTTGATGGCGTACTTCGTGCAGAGGAACACGCCCTTGAGGTCCACGGCCATGATGCGCTCGTAGTCCTCTTCCGTAGTGTCGACCAGCCGGCCACCACCCCCGATGCCCGCGACGTTGAGCAGGACGTCGACCTTCCCGAAGGCGTCCTGGGCGGCGCGGAACATGGCCTCGACCTGATTCGCCTTTGAGATGTCGACCTTGAACGGCACCACCGCGTCGCCGAGGGTGGCTGCGGTCTCCTCCTGCCGTCCGCTGATGTCGGCGGCTAGCACGCTGGCGCCCTCGCGCACGAACACCTCTGCCGTTGCGCGGGCCATACCGGAGCCGGCTCCGGTGATGACGGCGGCCTTGCCGTCGAGCTCGCCCATGTCAGGACCGCCCGAGAAAGACCGGAAGGCGCTCCCAGCCGCGGACGGTGGAGGTCGGCGCGAGGCTGATGTTGTCGTAGTCGACCTCCCAGTCCGGCCAGCGCTTGAGGACCTCCTGCATCGCGATGCGGCCCTCGAGCCGGGCCA
>JAVXVI010000015.1:0-4495 GCA_032230005.1 Actinomycetota bacterium
CCGACACCACACCCTCATCCACACCCAAGGGTTCACCCTCACCCTGCACCCCGACCGCCGACTCGACGTCCACACCCCCCACGGCGCCGCGATCCTGCACCACCCGGCCCAACCCTGGGGCGACCCCACCGCCCTCGCAAAAGGACGTGGACAGCTCATCTCCGTCGACACGCTCCCACCCGAGCACTGCACCGACCGCATCGACCTCGGCTACGTCGTCAACGTCCTCCTCGCCCAAGCCGCGTGATGCCCCGTTGAGACCTTTCCTGGTTCCGGCCAGGCGGGACACCTTTAGCCGCTCGGCACCGACCCAAGCGACGTGACGGACTGCGAGCACTTCTCGTCGAACCGGCAACCGTGTCAGGATCTCGACCATGGCAGCCTCGCTTGGTGAGGACTTCGGCCGCGCCCTCGCGGCGAAGGATCACATCCGGCTACGGGAGCTCCTTCACCCGACGCTGGACTTCCGCGCTATGACTCCCGCGCGTGTATGGGAGGGCACGTCCCCCGACGATGTAGTCGCTGCTCTGAACGTCTGGTTCGACGACGCCGACGTCATCGAAGGCATTGACCTGCTCGAGACAGATGCCTTCGCTGACCGCCAGCGCGTGGGATACCGCCTGCGGGTACGCAATGACGACGGGCAGAACCTCGTCGAGCAGCAGGCCTATCTGTCGGAACGTGACGGTCGCATCGGGTGGCTGAGGATCATGTGCTCGGGGTACCGCCCGGCGAACTAGCGGGCAACTGGCCTGGGCGCAAAGTCAGAGCGTCGACAGACCGCCGTCGACGGCGAGCACCTGGCCGGTCACGTAGCTGGCGTCGTCTGACAGCAGGAACACCACCGCCCGCGCGACCTCGTCCGCCGTGCCCTGCCGGCCGAGCGGAACGGGAGTGGCGGCGCGGCCGGGCCGTCCTGCCGTGGCGAGCCGTCCGAGCGGGGTGTCGATGAGCCCGGGGGCGACAACGTTCACGCGCCCGCCGGCTCTCGACGCCTCCCGCGCCGCCTGCCTCATGAGTCCGATCTGGGCCGTCTTCGAGGCGTCGTACGACGGGATGCCACTGCCTGGACGCAGGCCCGCCACCGAGGAGATCAGCACGGTCGACGAGCCCTGCCCCATCAAGGGGAGCGCGGCCTGCAACGTGAGGAAGTGCGAGCGGACGTTGACCGCGAAGACCTCGTCCCACTCCTGCGCGGTCGTTCCACCGAGGCCGATCCCCTTGCCGATGCCGACGTTGAGCACGAGCGCGTCGAGTCCGCCCAGGAGCTCGGCGGCCTCGTGGACAGCCGCGACGCACGCCGCAGCGTCTGCGGCGTCGCAGACGATGGCGCTTCCGGAAGCCCCTTCCTCGCGGACCAGCTCAACGGTGCGCTCAACCGCCGTCGGGTCGATGTCGGTGACGACCACGGAAGCGCCCTCCCGGGCGGCCTGAACAGCGATCGCCCGGCCGTTGCCGTGAGGGGCGTCGGGATCGTCGGTCCGCCTGGTGCCGCCGCCGACGACGAGCAGCTTGCGACCTTCCAGCCTCATCGTGCCGCCTCCCGAGGCGCTTGGAGCCGGGCTGTTGCGCCGTCCGGCCAGCCCGGCGCGCCCGGCTCGAGCGCGACACCGGCGCTGTTGAGCAGCCCGCAGACGAGCCGGTAGTACCCCGCGAGAACCAGCAGTTCCAGCAGCTCCTCCTCCGACCAGCGCTGTCCGAGACGGGACCACGTCGCGTCGGACACGACGTCGTCGTCGCACAGGTCGTCGACCATCGCTATCAGTGCCGCCTCGTCCGCCGACCACCCGGCCTCGCCGGCGTCCGCGAGCGCCGCGACTTCCACATCCGTCAGACCAGCCGCGCGACCGATGGTCGTGTGCTGGCCGAACTCGTACTCCGACTGGCCGCGCCACCCCGTCCGCAGGATCACGATCTCGCGCTCCCGGGCCGGCACACCCTCGCCCCGCAGCAACCGACCGCCGAGGGACAGGAAGCCCTTCGCCAGCGGTTCGTTGCGTGCGATCGTGCGGAAGATGTTCAACGGCGGTAGCCCCGGCGGCACGTCCGCGTCGGCTGAGATCCTCGGCTGAAGTTGCATCCGCACCCCTGGTTGATTGCGCGAAGTCAGAGATCGAGCAGGGACTCCAAGCCGACCGTCAGGCCGGGCCGCGATGCCACCTGCCGCACGCCCAGCAGGACGCCTGGCATGAAGGATGCGCGGTCGTAGGAGTCGTGCCGGATCGTAAGGGTCTCGCCGTGGCCGCCGAGCAGGACCTCCTGGTGCGCGACCAACCCGTCGAGCCGCACGGCATGCACACGCACCCCGCCGATGTCGGAGCCACGCGCGCCGTCGAGGGATGTCGTGGTCGCGTCCGGCATCGCCGCCATCCCCTTGCGGGCCGCCGCAACCAGCTCAGCAGTACGACGTGCGGTGCCCGACGGGGCATCGGCCTTGCGCGGGTGGTGCAGCTCGACGATCTCGACCGACTCGAAGAAGCGCGCGGCCTGCGCGGCGAACTGCATCATGAGCACCGCGGCGACGCCGAAGTTCGGAGCAACGAGCACGCCGACCGACGGTGCGTCCGCGAGCCAGCCGCGCAGCTCGTCCAACCTCGCCTCGTCGAACCCGGTCGTCCCGACGACGGCGTGGACGCCGGCGTCGATGCACGCCCGAAGGTTGGTCATCACCGCATCCGGATGCGTGAAGTCGACCGCCACGTCCACATCGCCGAGCTCGATCGCGTCGCCGACGTCGTAGGCACCCGCCAGCTCGAGGTCATCGGCGGCCTCGACGGCTCGCACGACCTCCGACCCCATCCGACCAGCCGCACCGAGCACAGCAACGCGCGTCACGCGATCGCCTCCGCGAAGTCCTTGTTGCCGAAGGGCCCGAGCACGCCCAGCGAGAGCGGGCGGGACAGCACGTCACGGGCGACCTCGTGCACGTCGTCCAGCGTCACCGCGTCGATCCGGGCCAGCACCTCGTCGACGGTGAGCAGCTCGCCATGAACCAGCTCGGCCTTGCCGAGCCGGCTCATCCGGGAGCCGGTGTCCTCGAGGCCGAGTACGAGCGATCCCCGCAGCTGGCCCTTCGCCCGCATGAGCTCCTCGTCGCTGATGCCCTTGGCCGCGGCGAGCTCGAGCTCGTCACGACAGAGCGCCAGCACCTCGTCCACCTTGCTCGGTGCGCAGCCCGCGTAGACACCGAACATCCCGGTGTCCGCGTGCGACGACGTGTAGGAGTAGACCGAATAGGCCAGCCCGCGCTTCTCGCGGATCTCCTGGAAGAGCCGGCTGGACATGCCGCCACCGAGCGCGCCGTTGAGCACGCTGAGAGCGAAGCGCCGCGGGTCGTCCCGGCGCAGCGCGGTGGTGCCCAGCACGACGTTGGCCTGCTCCGTCGCCCGCTCCTGGACGACGACCTGGGAGTACGACGAGGGCGCCCGTCCGACAGCGCGCAGCGGTGCGGGCCCGGCGTCGCCACCGAGACGGTCCGCGAAAGCCTTCTTGACCAGGCGAAGCAGCCGGCCGTGGTCCAGGCCACCGCTGGCGGCAACCACCATGGCGTCCGGCGTGTAACGACGGCGGTAGTAGCCCGCGATGGCCGTCCGCGACAGCGACTCGATGCTCTCCACCGACCCGATCACCGGCCGCCCTAGTGGGGTGTCGCCGCCGTACAGAGCTGCGGAGAAGGTGTCGTGCACGACGTCCGCGGGCTCGTCGTCGTGCATGGCGATCTCCTCGAGGATCACGCCCCGCTCGCTCTCCACGTCGTCCGACGTCAGCAGCGACGAGATGACCATGTCGCAGACGACGTCGACCGCCAGGGCGAGGTCATCGTCGAGGACCCGCGCGTAGTAGCAGGTGTACTCCTTGGCAGTGAAGGCGTTCATCTCACCGCCGACCGCATCCATGGACGCCGAGATCTCCAAGGCATCGCGCGTCGGCGTTCCCTTGAACAGCAGGTGCTCGAGGAAGTGCGATGTGCCGGCCAGGGACGGTCGCTCGTCGCGCGAGCCGACGCCGACCCAGATGCCGAACGCCACCGACCGCACGCCCGGCAACGACTCACTGACCACACGCAGACCGCCCGGCAGGACGGTCCGACGCACGCTGGGTGCGACGGCCGTCCCGACCGGGCGGGCGGAAGTGCGGTTGGGCAAGTGCTGCTACTCGGCGGCGGCAGGCTCAGCGGCGGGTGCGTCGTTCTGCACCGGCACGAGGCTGATCTTGCCGCGCTGGTCGATCTCCTGGATCTCCACTTGCAGCTTGTCGCCGACGTTGACGACGTCCTCGACCTTGTTGATGCGCTTGCCGTTGCCCAGCTTCGAGATGTGGACGAGACCGTCCTTGCCGGGGGTCAGGCTGACGAAGGCACCGAACGCCGCGGTCTTGACGACCGTGCCGAGGAACCGCTCGCCGACCTTGGGCATCGTCGGGTTGGCGATCATGTTGATCGTCGCCATCGCCGCCTCTGCCGCGGTGCCGGACGTCGCGCCGATGTAGATCGTGC
>JAVXVI010000016.1:0-5765 GCA_032230005.1 Actinomycetota bacterium
TGCCCGAGCGACGCCGACCGCGCCGAGCTCGCCAACTCCGCAGGTGCCGACCTGCTGGTGTCGTTGCACTGCGACCGGGCCGGGAGCGAGGCGCCGAACGGCGTCGCGACCTACCACTTCGGCACCGGCACCGGCACGACCTCGACCGTCGGTGAGCAGCTGGCATCGCTGGTGCAGCGCGAGGTCGTCGCGCGCACCGACCTGCTCGACTGCAAGGTGCACGGCAAGACGTGGGAGCTGCTGCGGCTGACCCGCATGCCCGCCGTCCGCATCGAGCTCGGGCACCTCACCTCACCGCGCGACGCCGCCCGGCTCGCCGATCCGGCCTTCCGCGACACCATCGCCGAGGCGCTGCTGGTCGCCGTGCAGCGGCTCTACCTGCCGGCCGACCTCGACCCGCCGACCGGCGTGCTCCGACTGGCCGACTTCGCCTCGCTGTAGCGGGGGCTCCTCAGCCCGGGGGTCGGGTGCGGTAGGTACCGGGCGGGCAGATCCTGCTGCGCAGGGCCACGAGGGCGGGATGCAGCGGGTCTCCGTTGTCGGTGAGGTAGGGCAGCGAGTCGGCGTTGCCTTGCGGGTCGGACAGCTCGAGGGAGAAGCTGCCGTAGAGCGGCACACTCGGCTCACCGGCGGGCGGCAGCGCCGCGCAGGCCGGCAACGAGACCTCGACGTCCAGCTCCACCACGCCGTCCGGCGGAACGACCGTCGGCAGACCACCCTGGACACCGAACGAGAGCGCCACGCCCACGATGTCGTGGAGGGTGATCGGGCGGGCCGACCGGTTGCGCAGCCGCAGGCGGAACACCACCCGGTAGCGCGTCTGCGACATCACCCGTACGACCTGGGGCTCCGCGGCCTGCGCGGGGGTGAGGAACCCGCAGGCCTGCCTGACCAGGTCCGCCACCAGCAGCGGCTCGAGCGCCAGGGAGATCTCGCGCGCCCGTCCAGACGCCGGAACGACCGACAGCACCAGCCGCAGTGCCGGCGGCACCCCGGTCGCAGGACAGTGGGGGGCGACCCGCGCTGCGACCTCGGACGTCGCACCTGCCGGGATGACGACCGTCGACAGCGGCGCGACGTCGTAGACCGGCGGCTCGAGTCGCGCCACGACCAGCCGCAGCTCGCCGGCCGCGTTGTCTACGAGGACCCTGAGCTCGAAGCTCTCGTTCCCCGCGGGCCCGGCGTCCGCCAGCACGGTGGCACTGACCCGGTCCGCTGCGACGCGGGCGGCATGGCGCTGCCGCGCGGCAGCCGCGAGGTTGAGACCGGCCACCAACCCGACCGCCGCAACGGCCGCGACGACCTTGACGCGCAGCGGCACCCGGTGCCGGTCGGGGGTGGCGAGGATGTCGGCCGAGCCAGCGGGAGCGCCCGGGCGGGTGATCGTGACCGGTGGCGGCTCGTGCCTGAGGTCAGACAGGCCGCAGCACCGGGTCCGGGCTCATCGAGCCGAGCAGCCGCTCGAGGGCGACCTCCACGTCCTCGCGCCACGACACCGCGGTCTTGAGCTCGAGGCGCAGGCGCGGGTAGTGGTGGTGCGGTCGCACCGTCTTGAAGCCGACGGCCCGCAGGTGCGCCGCGGGCAGGATGCACGCCGGCTTCTGCCACTTCTCGTCGCCGAACGCCTCGATCGCTCGCACGTTGCGCCGCGTCAGGTCCTTGGCCACGCCCTGCAGCAGCATCCGTCCCAGACCTCCGCCCTCGAACTCCGGCAGGACGTGACCGGTCATGAGCAGGACCGCGTCAGGGCTGACCGGGCTGGTGGGGAAGGCGAGCGCCCTCGGGACATAGGCGGGCGGGGCGTACATCACGTAGCCGGCCGGGACGCCGTCGACGTAGACGACCTTCCCGCAGGACCCCCACTCCAGCAGCGTCGCCGAGACCCACGACTCCTTCTCGAACTCGGTGTCGCCCGCCTCGATCGCCCGCTCGAGGCCGACCGGGTCCAGGTGCCAGAACACGCACTTGCGGCAGCGGCCCGGGAGGTCGTCGAGGTTGTCGAGCGTGATGTTGACCGCGCGCCGGCTCATCCGCGGTCCTTGCCGCGCGGAGCCCGCAGCAGTCCGGCCAGCCAGCCGCCCGCGGCACCGACGAGCAGACCGAGGCCGGTACGGCGGAGCAGGCGCCCGCTCGGGTGGCGTGGCTCGGAGCGGATCACACCCTGGAGGGTAACGACGCGGAGCTAAATGGAGAAGGCCCGATCGTGCATCGCGGGTAGCCTTCGGACATGGAAGGACGCCCGCTCCACTCCACGCTGGACGCCTTCACCGACCGCTACGCCGAGCGCACGGCCGGGATGACGGCGTCGGAGATCCGGGCGCTGTTCGCCGTCGCGTCCCGGCCTGAGGTGGTCAGCCTCGCGGGCGGAATGCCCTATACGACAGCACTTCCCCTGGATGCCGTCGGCAAGCTGATGTCGGACCTGCTGGCGACCCGCGGCGCCCAGGCACTGCAGTACGGCTCCGGCCAGGGCGACCCGGTGCTGCGCGAGCTGATCTGCGAGGTCATGTCGCTGGAGGGGATCCTCGCCTCTCCCGACGACGTCGTCGTCACGGTCGGGTCGCAACAGGCCCTCGACCTCGTGACCCGGGTGTTCTGCGACCCGGGTGACGTCGTGCTCGCCGAAGCGCCGTCGTACGTCGGCGCCCTGGGCACCTTCGCGGCCTACCAGGCCGAGGTGGTGCACGTCGCGATGGACGACGACGGGCTGGTGCCCGAGGCGCTGCGCGACGCGATCGCGCACGTGCAGGCCAGCGGCAAGACGGCGAAGTTCCTCTACACGATCCCCAACTTCCACAACCCGGCCGGCGTCTCGCTGGCCGAGGCGCGGCGCGACGAGATCCTGACCATCTGCCAGCAGGCCGGGCTGCTCGTCCTCGAGGACAACCCGTACGGCCTGCTCGGCTTCGATGGCCCGCCGGTGCCGGCGCTGCGCGCCCGCTCGGGTGACGACGACGTCGTCTACCTCGGGTCGTTCTCGAAGACGTTCGCGCCCGGGTTGCGGGTCGGCTGGGTGCACGCGCCGCACGCGGTGCGGGAGAAGCTCGTCCTCGCCAGCGAGGCGACAGTGCTGTGCCCGCCGCAGCTCAACCAGCTCGTCGTCGTGGACTACCTCACGACGCAGGACTGGCGCGGCCAGGTCGAGGTGTTCAAGGAGATCTACCGGGAGCGGCGGGACGCGATGCTCGACTCCCTGACCCAGCTGATGCCGGCCGGCACGACATGGACGAAGCCGACCGGGGGCTTCTACGTATGGCTCACCCTGCCCGAGGGCCTGGACAGCAAGGTGATGCAGCCGCGCGCCCTGAACGCGCGGATCGCCTACGTGCCCGGCGTCGGCTTCTATGCCGACGGCCAGGGCGGGCGGGACATGCGGCTGTCGTACTGCTTCCCCGAGCCGGAGCGGATCCGCGAAGGCGTGCGCCGACTGGCAGGAGTGCTCGAGCAGGAGCTGGAGCTGCTGGAGACGTTCGGTCCGACGACCCAACCGCTGCGCGTCGGGCACGCGCAGGCCGAGACCCCCTCCCCGGACATGGCATGACCTGGCTGGTGCTGGCCGGTGGGCTGTCGCACGAGCGCGACGTGTCGCTCCGCTCCGGTCGCCGGGTGGCTGATGCGCTGCGCTCGGCCGGTCACGAGGTCGAGGTCCGCGATGCGGATTCCTCTTTGCTGGCAAGGCTTTCGGACACGTCGTACCGCGCGGTGCTGATCGCACTTCATGGCGGCGCCGGCGAGGACGGTGCGCTGCGCCAGGTGCTCGAGCTGGCCGAGGTGCCCTACGTCGGATCGACGCCGGACGCGTGCCGGTCGGCGTGGGACAAGCCGACCGCCAAGGCCGTTGCCCTGGCGGCAGGACTGACGACGCCGCGGTCGGTGACGTTGCCGCACGCGACCTTCCGCGAGCTGGGCGCGACGGCCGTGCTCGACAGCATCGTGTCCCACCTCGAGCTGCCGCTGATGGTCAAGCCGGCCCGCGGCGGATCCGCGCTGGGGTGCACGGCGGTCGACAAGCCGGACGAGCTCCCGGCCGCGATGGTGCAGTGCTTCTCGTACGGCGAGGCAGCCCTCATCGAGCAGCTCGTCGTCGGCACCGAGGTTGCGGTCACCGTGCTCGAGGACGAAGGCGGGCCGCGCGCGCTGCCGGCCGTCGAGATCCACGCCCTGTCCGGTGTCTACGACTACACGTCGCGCTACACGGCTGGGCAGACCGACTTCTTCGCACCGGCCCGGCTGTCCGACGACCTCGCCGCCGAGGTGGCCCGGGTCGCCGTTGCCGCGCACGTCGCGCTCGGGCTGCGCGACCTGTCACGCGCCGACCTCATCGTCGACGCGGACGGCGTCGTCCACCTGCTCGAGGTCAACGTCGCGCCGGGGATGACCGAGACCTCCCTGCTGCCGATGGCGGTCGACGCGGCCGGGCTCGACCTCGGCACCGTCCTCGCCCAGCTCCTCGAGCGCGCCGCCACCCGCTAGCCCCGCGCAGCACCCCCGCCGTACGCGCCGTCGCCCTCGCGACCCAGCCCCCGCGTACGCGCCGTCGCCCTCGCGACTGTCAGAACGCGCACGCGGCCGACCCGCACGCGTCTCCCTGACACCCGCCCAGGGACGGGGCGGGGGTGGAGGGGCTCAGGAGGTGGCGGGTGGGGCGTCGAGAACGTCGAGGATGCGCTGCAGGTCCTCCAGCCCGGCGAACTCGATGACGACCCGGCCGCGGCCCTTGCCGCTGCTGTCGACCTTCACCCGGGTCTCGAAGCGCTCGGCCAGCCGGTCCGCGACGACCGCGAACTCCGCCGGCACCTGCTTGCTGCGACGCGGCTTGCGGGCGGGCGCCTCCTCCTGCCCGGTCGAGAGCGAGACGGCCTCCTCGACCCCGCGCACGGAAAGGCCCTCCGCGATGACCCGCTCGGCCATCCGCTCCTGCGCCTCCGGCGTGGTCAGGCCGAGGATCGCACGCGCGTGCCCCGCCGACAGGATCCCCGCTGCGACCCGTCGCTGCACAGAGGGCGGCAGCTGCAGCAGCCGGATCGTGTTGCTGATCTGGGGCCGCGACCGGCCGATGCGCAGCGCGAGCTCCTCGTGCGTCGCCCCGAAGTCCTGCAGGAGCTGGGAGTACGCCGCGGCCTCCTCGAGCGGGTTGAGCTGCTGGCGGTGGAGGTTCTCCAGCAGCGCGTCGCGCAGCATCACGTCGTCGCCGGTCTCCCGCACGATCGCCGGGATCCGCTCGAGCCCGGCCTCCTTGGACGCGCGCAGCCGGCGCTCGCCCATGACCAGCTCGTACGTCTCCGGCCCGGTCTGCCGAACGACGATCGGCTGCAGCAACCCCACCTCGCGGATCGACGTCACCAGCTCGGTGAGCGCCTCCTCCTCGAAGTGCTGCCGCGGCTGGGCGGGGTTGGGCGTGATGCGCTCGACGGGGATCTCGGAGAAGCGCGCGCCGGCCACCGGCTGGGCACCATCCGGTGCGGACGGGATGAGGGCGCCAAGGCCCCGGCCGAGACCTCCGTGTCGGGGCGCGGTCACGAGGACGTCCTCTCTTCTGCTCCACGGCCGGCGATCTCGCGGGCCGCTTCCAGGTAGGCGATCGAACCGCGCGAACCCGGGTCGTAGGTGACGACGGACTGGCCGTAGCCGGGCGCCTCGGAGACCCGAACGCTGCGGGGGATGGTGGCCTCGAGCACGATGTCGCCGAAGTGCCCCCGGACCTCGGCCGCGACCTGGTCGGCGAGGCGAGTGCGTGCGTCGTACATCGTCAGCAGGATCGTCGA
>JAVXVI010000017.1:0-6657 GCA_032230005.1 Actinomycetota bacterium
GGCGAGGAGGGCAGGACGGCGCAGGATGAAACCGGGCATGCGGGGACGGAGCCTCTCGTACGCCTACGAGGTCAGCTGTCGGGTTCGGGCACGAGAAGTAGCCCGGCACGTCGGAACGTGCTTCACCCCGAGGACGCACGCCGTGGAACCGAGCTGGCGATGGTCCGAGGAACCGTGGGTCCCCCGCTCCCGCCCGGGTCGGATGGCGCGTCTGGCAGCCGGGGGCGGGACTCGGCGATCCGGCTGACGCGTGTTGCTGAAGTCTTCACCTTATCGGCGAGTTAGGGGCCGCTTTGAAGTGCCAGGCCGGTCGGTGTGGCGAAGACCACCAGGGATGTCCGGTAAATCCGCTGGGCGGGAACAACGTACCGGCGTACTGTCTTGTGCTTGTAGCAAGCAATCAAATGGAAGGCACCCGTGTCCTCGATCGAGACCGTCTCGCGTGAGCTGGTGCAGCTCGTGCGCGGGCTGCGCGAGCTGCACAGCGCGGTGACGGCAGCTGCACCGCACGCCGTCGACACCTCGAGTGCTGCCGTCCTCTCCCGGCTGGCCGAGCTGGGGCCGCTGCGGCTGTCCACGCTGGCCGCTGCGCTGTGCCTGGACATCTCCACGGTCAGCCGCCAGGTGCCGGTCCTCGAGCGGCAGGGCTGGGTGACCCGGGAGCGTGACCCGGACGACCAGCGGGCGCAGCTGCTCCAGCTGACCGACGCCGGTCGGGCGGTGCTCGACGGCGTGCGCCGATCGCGGGCCGAGGTCCTCACCCGCCTGCTCCCCGACTGGACCGACGACGAGCTCGAGGGGTTCGCCGCGCAGCTCCACCGCTTCAACAACGACGTCACCAACAACCGCCAGGCGATCGTCCTGGCTGCAACCGGATCGGACCCACGATGACCACCACCGCACCACCCGCAACCATGACCCCGGCGGGCGGGCTGACACACCGGCAGATCCTCACCGTGCTTTCCGGCCTCCTCCTCGGCATGTTCCTGGCCTCGCTCGACCAGACGATCGTGTCGACGGCGATGCGGACCATCGCCGACAAGCTCAACGGGCAGACGGCGCAGGCATGGGTGACGACGGCCTACCTCGTCACGTCGACCGTCTCGACACCGCTGTACGGCAAGCTCTCCGACCTCTACGGCCGCAAGCCGTTCTACATCTTCGCGATCAGCATCTTCGTCGTCGGCTCGGTCCTGTGCGGCTTCGCCCACTCGATCTACGAGCTGGCCGGCTACCGCGCCCTGCAGGGCATCGGCGCCGGCGGGCTGCTGTCGCTGGCCTTCGCGATCGTGGGCGACATCGTCCCGCCGCGCCAGCGCGGTCGCTACCAGGGCTACTTCATGACGGTCTTCGCGACGTCGAGCGTCCTCGGCCCCGTGCTCGGCGGGTTCCTCGCCGGGCAGACCACGATCTTCGGCATCGACGGGTGGCGCTGGATCTTCTACATCAACGTCCCGATCGGCATCCTCGCCCTCATCGTCGTGAGCAAGGCGCTCAACCTGCCGCGCAAGCTCTCCGAGCACCGCGTCGACTACCTCGGCGCAGCCCTGCTGACCGTCACCGTCGTCCCTCTGCTGCTCATCGCCGAGAAGGGCCGCGACTGGGGCTGGACCTCGGTCACGTCGCTGGGCCTGCTCGCGCTCGCCGTCGTCGCACTCCTGCTGTTCATCCCGCGCCAGCGGGCCATGGGCGAGGAGGCGATCCTGCCACTGCGCATCTTCCACAACCGGGTCTTCTCGGTGTCGAGCACCGTGGCCTTCCTCGTCGGCATCGCGATGTTCGGCGGCCTGATGTCCCTGCCGCTCTACCTCCAGATCGTCCGGGGCGAGTCCCCGACCCGCGCCGGGTTGCAGCTCATCCCGTTCATGATCGGGATCATGGCCGCCTCGTGGTCGACCGGGCGGATCATGATGCACACCGGGCGCTACAAGGTCTTCCCGATCGTCGGGACCGCGGTGATGGCAGTAGCGATGATCCTGTTCACGACGCTCACCGTCGACACCCCCATCCTCCGGACGATGGCCTTCATGCTGGTCATGGGCATCGGCCTTGGCCTGACGATGCAGACGCTGGTCATCTCGGTGCAGAACGCGCTGCCGCCGAGCGACATGGGCGTGGCCACCAGCAGCGTGACGTTCTTCCGTTCCATCGGCGGCACCGTCGGCGTCGCGGCGGCCTTCGCGATCCTGTTCGGCTCGCTCGCGGGCAACATCCGGGACCGCGCCGTCGCGGCGCACCTGCCGCCGGAGGTCATCGCGAAGTTCAAGCACGCCACGGCACTGAACGACACATCCGTCATCGCGACCCTGCCGCCAGCCGTTCGTCGGGTGGTGCTCGAGGGGTTCGCCGACTCCATGCACAGCGTCTTCCTGATGGTGCTCGTCCTGCTGATCCCGGCGTTCGTGCTGTCGTGGTTCATCAAGGAGGTGCCGCTGCGCACGCAGGGCGGCATCGAAGCTGCCCGCGAGGAGGCCAACGCCGAGGTGCAGCTCGAGCGGGCCAGGAACGAGACGGCCGTCCTCTGACCGGAGGGGCGCGCCGGAATCGCGCAGGGGCCGCCGTACGTTGCTCCAAGACAGGAGGAACGCATGCGCAAGCTGGACCCGAGTGAGCTGTTCGAGCTCGATCCGGACCGCCCCGAGATGGGGCGTCCGGTGCTCGTGCAGGCCCTCGACGGGTTCATCGACGCGGGGGCGGCCAAGCGCATCGCCCGCGAGCACCTGCTGTCGACGTACGAGTCGCAGGTCGTGGCGACCTTCGATGTCGACCAGCTGCTCGACTACCGCGCCCGCCGCCCGGCGATGCTGTTCGTCGAGGACCACTGGGAGTCCTACGACGACCCCCAGCTGGCGATGCACCTGCTGCACGACGCCGTCGGGACGCCGTTCCTGCTGCTCGCCGGACCGGAGCCTGATGTCCAGTGGGAGCGGTTCACCGAGGCCGTGCGCATGGTCGTCGACCGGCTCGGCGTGCGCCTGACCATCGGCCTCAACGCCATCCCGATGGGCGTGCCGCACACCCGCCCGACCGGGGTGATCGCGCACGGCAGCCGCAAGGAGCTGGTCGCCGGTTACGAGCCTTGGGTCAACGCCGTGCAGGTGCCTGGTACGGCGGGGCACCTGATCGAGCACCGGCTGGGCCAGGCCGGCTACGACGCGATGGGCTTCGCCGTCCACGTGCCGCACTACGTCTCCCAGGCGGAGTACCCCGCTGCCTCGGCGGCGCTGCTGGCGGAGGTCGGCAAGGCCTCCGGCCTCGCGCTGCCGCTCGACGCGCTCAACGAGGCGGCCGCCACGACCCGGAGCGCGATCGACGAGCAGGTGGCCGGCGCCCCGGAGATCGCCGAGATCGTCCAGGCCCTGGAGAACCAGTACGACGCCTTCGTCGCCGGCCGCGAGTCGGGGCTGCTCCTCGAGCACGCCGACCTGCCGAGCGCCGACGAGCTCGGTGCCGAGCTCGAGAGGTTCCTCGCTGAGCAGTCGCAGGACCCGCCCCAGGGCTAACGTCGGGGCATGGTCACCGCCCTGATCGCCTTCGCGCTCGCCGCGACGGTGCTGATCCTGCTGCCAGGGCCGGACACGATGATCCTGCTGCGCGCGATCGCGGTCTCGGGCCGGCCGGGCGGGCTCCGGACCGCAGCCGGGATCCTGACCGGGCTGGCCGTCTGGATCGCCTCCGCCTGCATCGGCCTGGCAGCGCTGCTTCGGGCCAGCGAGGTCGGCTTCACCGTCCTGCGCATCGCCGGTGCGATCTACCTGGTGATCCTGGGCGTCCAGGCCCTGCGCGGCAACGGCGCCCCGGACCGGCGCGGCCTGCTCGGCACCGGCTACGCCGCCGGCCTGGCCTGCAACCTGTTCAACCCCAAGGTGGGCGTCTTCTTCGTGACCTTCCTGCCGGGCTTCGTCCCGGCCGGCGCGTCGGTGGCGAGCACGTCCGCCCTGTTCGGGGCAGTCTTCCTCGCCCTGTCCGTGACCTACTTCGCCGTGCTGCTGCTCGCCGTGGAGAAGCTCACGGCCTGGCTGCGCAACGAGCGGATCCGGCGCCGGATCGAGCGCGTGTCGGGGGTCGTGCTGATCGGCTTCGGCGTGCGGCTCGCCACCGAGAGCTGACCGGCGTATTGCCCTCGGATTCCCAGGTTCCTGCACTACCGTCCAGATGATGGACGCCGCAACGGCGCCGTACCTCGCTGCTGGGCTGCTGCTCGTCGCAGCGGGGGTGGCCAAGACCCTCGAGCCGCTCTCCCTGGTGCGCGCGCTCCGGGCCGCCGGGCTGCGGGTCAGGGCGCCGCTGCTGGCCAGGTGGGTGCGGGCGCTGGCAGCCACCGAGGCCCTGGTGGGCCTGGTTGCTGTGGTGTATCCAGGCCGGCTCGTGGCGACGCTGGTCGCGCTGTCCTACCTGGGCTTCACGGCCTTCGTCCTGCGGGCGCTGCGCAGCGGGAGCCCGCTCGCGTCGTGCGGCTGCTTCGGCAAGACCGACACGCCCCCGACACCGGGACACGCGGGCGTCACCGCCCTGCTGGCGGTCGCCGCCGGACTGGTGGCCGTCGACCCGTCGGTGCCCGTCGACCCGGCGCTGATCTTGGTCGCCGCGGTCCTGGCCTACGTCAGCTACGTCGCCCTCGCCGTCCTGCCACTGGTCAGCCGGCGGGCGCTGAGATGACGACAGCCCTCGTCGTCGGTCTCGCCCTCGTCGTTTCGGTGCTCGGCGTGCTGGTCGCCGGGTTGCTGCGCAGTCATGCCGAGATCCTCAAGGCGCTGCACGAGCTGGGTGCCGGGCTCGAGCTGGACCGGCAGGCCGAGGGGCCGGTGCCGGTGACGATCGACGGGATCGTGCCGCCGCGCCCGACCGGGGCTGCGGCGCCCGAGACCTTGAGCGGTACGACACTCGACGGCGAGGCCGTTGCCTACTCGCTGCGCGGCGGCGCGACCCTGCTGGCCTTCCTGTCGTCCGGTTGCACGACCTGCCAGGCCTTCTGGTCGGCGTTCCGCACGGGCAGCCCGGACGTGCCGGCCGCGGCACGGCTGATCGCCGTCGTACGCGACCTCGACGAGGAGAGCGAGAGCGAGCTGCTGGAGCGGCGGCCGGCCACGGTGCCCGTCGTCGCCTCGACCGCGGGCTGGGGCGCCTTCGACGTGCCGGGGTCGCCGTACTTCATCCTCGTGCGCGACGGCCGCGTGGTCGGCGAGGGCTCCGGCAGCAGCTGGCCGCAGATCGTCAACCTGCTCGGCCAGGCCGACGCCGACGACGCGCTGCGCGCCGCACGTGGCAACGGCGCGGCCCGCGAGGCGCGCGACGACACCGCGCTGCGCAACGCTGGTATCGAGCCGGGACACCCCAGCCTCTACGAAGCCTCGTGATCGTCGTTGTCGGCCTCCTTGTCGCCACGGTCGCTGCGCTCCGCGCGACCTGGTCACCTTGAGGTGAGTCGATGCTGACCAGCATCAGCCCGCTCGGCGAGCGGGGACGGGGCAACCGGTGGGCAGTGACGGTGACGGTCTACGTCGCCGGCTCGCTGCTGGGCGGGGTGACCATCGGTGCGCTGCTCGGACTGGTGGGATCTGCGCTGGACGCATCTCGCGGGGTGCTCGTCGCGGGCGCGCTGCTCTGCGGTCTGGCCGCGCTGCTCGATGCTGTCCGTCGGGTGCCGACCGGACGGCGGCAGGTCGACGAGGACTGGCTCGTCCGTTACCGCGGCTGGGTCTACGCCGTGGGCTTCGGCTACCAGCTCGGGCTCGGCGTCGTGACGATCGTGACGAGCGCAGCGACGTACGCCGCCCTGGGACTGTGCCTGCTCAGCGGCAGCGTGGTTGCGGGGGCAGCGATCGGTGCGTGCTTCGGCCTGGTGCGCGCGTTGCCGATCCTGCGGCTGCGCTCGGCCGAGACACCGGAGCGGTTGCGTGCGATAGGTGCTCGCCTCGAGCAGCTCTCGCGCGGTGCCGGTCGGGCGACGACGGCGACGCTGTCGGCGTCGGCCGCAGCGCTGACGGTTGCTGCGGTGCTCGCATGAGCCTTGTCACCGGCGGGCTCACCCTCGCGCTGCCGGCCGGCTGGGAGGCGCGGGTGCGCCGGCAGGCGCCGTCGCAGCCAGGGCACAGGGGCAACGTCCTGCTGCATGCCGCGACCATCGCCTTGCCCGAGCAGCGTGGTGACTTCGGCAGTGGGGTGGTCGAACGGCTCGGGCCGGACGATGCGTTCGTCGCGATGTTCGAGTACGACGCCAAGGACGCGAACAAGGTCCTGTTCCAATCGCATCGGCTGCCGACGCCGAAGCCGTCGGACTTCTCCCCCGCCGTGCTCCAGCGGACCATTCGCGGCGGCACCGGCGCGCAGTGGTTCTTCGCGTTGTCCGGTCGCGCGTTCTCGTTGCACGCCGTGCTGGGCAGTCATGCCCGGCGAGCGCCGGGTGCGACGAAGGTCGCCGCGCTGCTGCACGGCTTGACGGTGGGGCCGGACGCATGACGGCGACGACGGAGGCACTGCACGCACTCGGCCGAGCGCCGGGTGAGTCGATCACACAGCGGGCGTCCGACGCGGTTGCCGGCTGGCTGTCCCGTCGTACCTCACGCCGTGGCTTCCTCGTCCGAGCGGGCGTCGTCGGCAGCGCCCTCGCCGTCGACTCGGTCGGCTTCGTCCTCAAGCCGCAGTCCGCCTACGCCT
>JAVXVI010000018.1:0-3939 GCA_032230005.1 Actinomycetota bacterium
AAGGCGGTCTACGCCGAGGCCGGCATCACCGACCCGTTCCGCGAGATCGACTGCGCCGAGATCTACGTGCCGTTCAGCTGGTTCGAGCCGATGTGGCTGGAGAACCTCGGCTTCGCCGAGGAGGGCACCGGCTGGAAGCTCGTGCAGGACGGTGTCACCGAGCTCGGCGGCGACCTGCCGATCAACATGTCGGGCGGCGTCCTGTCGTCGAACCCGATCGGTGCCTCGGGGATGCTGCGCTTCCTCGAGGTCGCCAACCAGGTTCGCGGGACAGCAGGGGAAGCACAGGTTCCCGACGCCCGCCGGGCGCTCGGTCATGCGTACGGCGGCGGATCGCAGTTCTTCGCCATGTGGGTCGTCGGAAAGGACAAGCCGTGAGCGGTCGCCTGGAGGGAAAGGTCGCGCTGATCAGCGGCGGTGCTCGCGGGATGGGTGCGGCGACGGCTCGGCTGATGGTCGCTGAGGGCGCGCAGGTCGTGATCGGCGACATCCTGCCGGAGGTCAAGGAGACCGCAGCGTCGATCGGCGACGCCGCGCACGCGGTGATCCTGGACGTCACGGACGAGTCGTCCTGGCACGCCGCGATAGCGGAGACCGAGTCGCGGTTCGGCAAGCTCGACGTGCTCGTCAACAACGCCGGCATCCTGATGATCAAGGGGATCCAGGACACCACCGAGGCCGACTTCCGCAAGGTGATGGACGTCAACGTCGTCGGCGTCTTCCTGGGCACGAAGGCGGCCGCGCCGGCCATCACGCGGGCCGGCGGCGGCGCCATCGTCAACCTGTCGAGCGTGGAGGGACTGGGCGGCAACAAGTACGTCATCGCCTACACCGCAAGCAAGTTCGCCGTGCGCGGCATGACGAAGGCGGCTGCGCTGGAGCTGGCTCGCGACGGCATCCGCGTCAACAGCGTGCACCCGGGCGGCATCGACACCCCGATGGTCCGGGAGTTCGCACCGGACGACAACTCGGTCTCCTTCGTCGGCAAGCAGGTCCCGCTGCACCGCACCGGCACGGCCGAGGAGGTCGCCGAGGCGGTGGCCTGGCTGGCGTCGGACGCAGCGTCTTACATCACGGGTGCGGAGCTGGCCGTGGATGGCGGTGCTACGGCCGGGTCAGGGTTCAAGCACTGAGATGGAGTTCAACCTGGCCGACCTCTTCGAGGGCGTCGTCGACGCCGTGCCGGACCGGGACGCGCTGTACGCCGAAGGCCGGCGCCTGACCTTCCGCCAGCTCGATGCCCGAGCCAACCGGCTGGCGCACTACTTCCTGTCCGTCGGCGTCGCTCCAGGCGACCACATCGGCTGCCACATGATGAACGGCACCGAGTACCTCGAGACGATGCTCGCGCTGTTCAAGATCCGCGCCGTGCCGGTCAACGTGAACTTCCGCTACGTCGAGGACGAGCTGCTCTACCTCTACAAGGACGCCGACCTCAAGGGCGTGGTCTTCGACACGGAGTTCGCCGACCGGGTGTCGGCTGTCCTGCCACGCGTGGACGCGGTCCGGCACCTCGTCGCGGTCGGGCCGGCGGACGGGTATGCACTGCCCGAGGGATCAGTGGCGTACGACGACGCGCTCGCCGGCCAGTCCGACGATCGGGACGGCTTCCCGGTGCGGTCCGCCGGCGACCTGTTCGTCATCTACACGGGTGGGACCACGGGCATGCCGAAGGGCGTCATGTGGCGCCACGAGGACATCTTCTTCGCCGGCATCGGGGGCGGCTACCCGATGGGGGAGCCGCTCGCCAAGCCGTCGGACGCCGGGCCGAGAGCGGCGGCCAACTCGCCGATGGTGTCGTTCCCGGCCCCGCCGCTGATGCACGGCGCAGCGGAGCTCGGCAGCTTCATCAACTTCATGGGGGGCGGCAAGGTCGTCCTGGTCCGGCGCTACACCGGGCACAGCGCACTCGCACTGATCGAGCAGGAGAAGGTCAACACCCTGACCATCGTCGGCGACGCGATGGCGCTGCCGCTGGTCGATGCGCTCGCGGAGAAGGAGTACGACGTCAGCTCGCTGGTCGCTCTCGCGTCCGCAGGGGCGATCCTGTCGCAGCCGCTCCGCGACCTGATCGCGAAGCGGCTGCCCAACGTGTTCGTCATCGACAGCTTCGGCTCCACGGAGACCGGCTTCAACGGCACCGCAGCCGCCGGCTCACAGCCTTCCGAGGGACTGAAGTTCGCGGTCAACGAGCGGACCAGCGTCTTCGACGACGACCGCAAGCCGGTGCAGCCGGGCAGCGGCGTCGTCGGCCGGGTGGCGCAGCGCGGTCACATCCCGGTCGGCTACTACGGCGACCCGGTCAAGACGGCGGAGACGTTCGTTGAGATCGACGGTGAGCGGTGGGTGCTGCTGGGCGACATGGCGACGGTCGAGGCCGACGGCAGCATGCGCTTCCTCGGCCGAGGGTCGATCTGCATCAACTCGGGCGGCGAGAAGATCTACCCGGAGGAGGTCGAGGGCGCTCTGAAGTCGCATCCCGACCTCGTGGACGCCGTGGTCGCGGGGATCCCGGACGAGCGTTGGGGTCAGCGGGTCGCGGCCGTCCTGCAGACGCGACCAGGCGCCGCCGTACCCACGCAGGAGGAGATCGAGCAGCACCTCGCGTCGCGGATCGCTCGCTACAAGGTGCCGCGGTTCCTGCACGCAGTCGAGACGATGCAGCGGTCGCCGAGCGGCAAGCCTGACTACGGCTGGGCGACGAAGGTGCTGACCGAGGCGGCTGCCGGGGCGCCGGCCTGACGGGCCCGGGCTGGTTCACGACCGTCTCGGCGCTGGTCCGGGCGCGCGCCGACGACCCGCGACCGGGTCTGCTGTTCGAGGACCGGTCCTGGACGTGGGCCCAGCACACTGCGGAGGCGAGTGCGCGAGCTGCCTGGTTCGCTGCGCACCGCACACCGGGACGGTCACCACATGTGGGAGTGCTGCTGGAGAACGTGCCGGAGTTCAGCTTCTGGCTGGCCGCAGCTGCTCTCGGACGCTTCGTGATCGTGGGTCTCAACGCGACCCGTCGCGGCCAGTCGATGGCCGATGACATCCGGGCGACGGCCTGCGACCTGGTGCTGACCGACGAGGCGGGCGTATCGATCCTGCGCGACCTCGACCTGGGCAGCGTTCGCGTCGTCGACGCCGAGCGGACGTCGTACCCGCCTGCTCCGCTGCCGTCAGACGAGGCCTCCGTCGACGACCTGTTCATGCTCATCTTCACGAGCGGCACGATGGGCACACCCAAGGCGGTGCGCTGCTCGCAGGGCAAGATCGCGACCTTCGGCTACGCGATGGTCGAGCGCGTCGGGCTGACAGCTGATGACGTGTCCTACGTGAGCATGCCGCTCTTCCACTCCAACGCCGTCATCGCCGGCTGGACGCCGAGCCTCGCCGTCGGTGCGACGGTCGCGCTACGGCGGCGGTTCTCGGCCTCGCAGTTCCTTGCTGATGCACGCCGGTTCGGCGCGACCTACGCCAACTACGTCGGCACCCCCCTGTCCTACGTCCTCGCGCAGCCGGCCGCTCGCGACGACGCGGACAACCCGCTGGTGCGGGTGTTCGGCAACGAGGCGGCTCCTGCGGACATCGCACGCTTCCGCGAGCGGTTCGCCTGCGAGGTGCTCGACGGCTTCGGGTCCACCGAGGGCGGCATCAGCATCACGAAGACACCGGATACGCCGGCGGGCGCGTTGGGCGTCGGGGTCGGTGACGTGCGGGTGCTCGACCCGGAGACGGGGACGGAGTGCGCCGCCGCGGTGTTCGACGAGCACGGCCGGCTCACCAACGCCGATCACGCAGTCGGTGAGCTGGTCAAGATGGACGGGCTGGGTGGCTTCGAGGGCTACTGGGAAGCCGCTGACGACGATGCGCACCGGTCCCGCGACGGTCGCTACTGGAGCGGTGACCTCGGCTACCGCGACGAGGCCGGCTTCCTCTACTTCGCCGGCCGGT
>JAVXVI010000019.1:0-9679 GCA_032230005.1 Actinomycetota bacterium
CGCCTTGTACGCCGAGGTCGGTGAGGGTCGCATCTCGGCGCAGACGATCGTCCAGCGCGTCATGCAGGCGATGGGCGGATCGGAGGGAGCCGTTGAGGACCTCGCGGAGACCGCCGTACCGACCCGGCCCGTTCGCCGGCCCCGCCCCGCCACCGATCCGGGCATCGTCGTCAAGGGCGTCTCCGATGTCTGGGTGAAGCTGGCCCGCTGCTGCACCCCGGTGCCCGGGGACGACGTCGTTGGCTTCGTGACCCGCGGCCGAGGTGTCTCGGTGCACCGGGCCGACTGCGTCAACGCGGGGCCGCTGATGGCGGAGGAGGACCGCGTCGTCGAGGTCGAGTGGGCGCCGACGGCCGGGTCGCTGTTCCTGGTCAACATCCAGGTCGAGGCGCTCGACCGGACCCGGCTGCTGTCGGACGTCACGCGCGTCCTGTCCGACGCGCACGTGTCGATCCTGTCGGCGACGGTCACGACGACCCGCGACCGGGTGGCCGTGTCGCGGTTCTCCTTCGAGATGGCCGACCCCAAGCACCTGGGTCATCTGCTCGCCCAGGTCCGCACGGTCGAAGGCGTGTACGACGCCTACCGCGTCACCAGCTGACCAGCCCGCGCCCCGTCGTACCCGCCCTACCGCTCCGCGGGCGCTCCGCGGGTGCTCCGCGCCGCTCGCGGGTGCCCTCCCGTGGGCGCCGCGCCGGCCCCACCGCCCGCGGCGGCGCCCTCTCCCCAAGCGGGTGATCAGGTTGGAGAAGGCGCGTGCGGCGGACGCGGCCGATGCTTCTCCAACCTGAACGCGGCCGGGAGCCTGGATTTGTGGGTGATCAGGTTGGAGAAGGCGCGTGCGGCGGAGGCGGCCGATGCTTCTCCAACCTGATCGCGGGGGAGGCGCTGGCCCGGCGGGGGGTGGCGGGGGGTGGAGTACGGCGCCGGCTAGGCCTTGGTGGGCTCGAAGCGGGCGCTCACGATGTTGATCGACAGCTTGGGCTTGCCGTCGCCCGCGGGCACCGCACCGGCGGCGGCGACCTTGTCGATGATGTCCAGGCCGGCGGTGATGGTCCCGAACGGCGTGTAGTTGGCGTCCAGCTGGGTGTCCTTGTAGACCAGGAAGAACTGGCTGCCGTTGGTGCCGGGGCCGGAGTTGGCCATGGCGACCGTGCCCTTGGGGTACGTCGCGCCCTTGAGGTTCTCGTCGGCGAACGTGTAGCCCGGGCCGCCGGTGCCCTTGCCCGTCGGGTCGCCGCACTGCAGGACGTAGATGCCCTGGGTGGTGAGGCGGTGGCACGGGGTGTTGTTGAAGTAGCCGAAGTGCACCAGCGACCGGAAGTTGTTGGACGTGCACGGGGCCTTGGCGCTGTCGAGCTGGATGTCGATGAGGCCGAGGTTGGTCTTCAGGTGGACCGTGAACGCCTGCTTGGTCTCGACGCCCGTCGTCGGAGGCAGCGGCACCTTCTTGGCCGCGGCCTGCTTGCCCGCTGTGTACTCACACGTGCCGGGGGGCAGAGTCGCGGCCGCCTTGACTGACGGGCTCTTGGTCGACGAGGCCACCGTGCCGGCCGACCCACCGCCGATCTTCGTGGCCAGCAGGATCGCACCGACGGCCACGAGCGCGACGGCCACGACGCTGGCGATGATCAGGTTGCGCTGCCGGCGGCGGGCGGCTGCAGCGGCCCGCCGGGCCGCCTGCCGCTCCGCCCGCATCCGGGCGAGCTCCTTCTCGCGCTTGCTGCTCGCCACCGGGCGTTCCTCCTGCTGAGTCCAGGCGCCGAACATCGACGCAGTTGCTCGGAGTCTAGGGAATACCGATCGCGCCCGGTTGCGGCCCGCCGGTAGGGTCGAAACGGACTGCCCCCGAGCGTGATGGAAGGACGACCGTGCTGGTCCGCGGGTTCCCGGCGGCGGCGTTCGACACCAACTGCTGGGTGGTGGCGCCAGCGGCCGGTGAGGAGTGCGTCGTCATCGACCCCGGCATCGGGATCGAGCCGATGCTGGACGAGGTCCTGCGCGCCGAGAACCTGCACCCGGTCGCGGTGCTCCTGACCCACGGCCACCTCGACCACACGTTCTCCGTGACCCCCGTCTGCGGAGCGAAGGGGATCCCGGCCTGGATCCACCCCGGCGACCGTGAGCTGCTCGCCGACCCGATGAAGGGGCTCTCCTCGGAGACCCGGACCATGTTCGGCGGCCGCCTGGAGTGGACCGAGCCGGACGACGTCGCGCTGCTCGACCCGGAGACCCCGCTCGAGCTGGCCGGTCTGCGGATCGCCGTGGACTTCGCTCCCGGCCACACGCCGGGGTCGGTGGCCTTCCGCACCCCCGGCGTCGGCCTCGAGGGGGAGGCTGACCCGCCGGTGATGTTCTCGGGGGACCTGCTGTTCGCCGGCTCGATCGGCCGCACCGACCTTCCCGGCGGCTCCTGGGCGCAGATGCAGGAGTCCCTGTCGCGCGTCGTCCTGACCGCACCCGACGAGACGGTCGTCTACTGCGGGCACGGCCAGAGCACGACCATCGGCCGTGAGCGCGTCGCCAATCCCTTCCTGCAGGAGCTGGCAGCCGCCCCGCCCTCGCGCGGGCTGTGATGGCTGCTTTCAGCGCTCCCAAGGGAGTTCCGGAGTACTACCCGCCGGACAGCGCCGCCTTCCTTGCCGTCCGGGAGGCGCTGGCGGCCCCGGCCCGCCGGGCCGGCTACGGCTACATCGAGCTGCCGGTGTTCGAGGAGACTGGCCTGTTCGTCCGCGGCGTCGGCGAGAGCACCGACGTCGTGCGCAAGGAGATGTACACCTTCGACGACCGAGGCGGCCGCTCGCTGACGCTGCGACCGGAGGGCACGGCCGGCGTCGTACGGGCCGTGATCGAGCACGGCCTCGACCGCGGGCAGCTGCCGGTCAAGCTCTGGTACGCCGGGCCGTTCTTCCGCGCTGAACGCCCTCAGCACGGCCGTTACCGCCAGCTCCAGCAGGTCGGCATCGAGGCGATCGGCGTCGAGGACCCGGCCCTGGACGCCGAGGTCGTCGCCCTTGCCGACGAGGCCTACCGGTCGCTCGGTCTGTCGTCGTACCGCCTCCTCCTCACGAGCCTCGGCGATGCGACCTGCCGGACGCCCTACCGCGAGCTTCTGCAGGACTTCCTGCGCGGCCTCGACCTCGACGCCGACACCCGGGCCCGCGCGGAGCTGAACCCGCTGCGGGTCCTCGACGACAAGCGCCCCGAGGTGCAGGCGCAGCTGGTCGACGCTCCGCTGGTCGTCGACCACCTGTGCCCGGCCTGCAAAGAGCACTACGACGACGTACGCCGGCACCTGTCCTCGCTCGGCGTGACCTGGGAAGAGGCGCCGCGGCTGGTCCGCGGCCTCGACTACTACACCCGGACGACCTTCGAGTTCGTGCACGACGGGCTCGGGGCCCAGAGCGGGATCGGCGGCGGCGGCCGGTACGACGGGCTGATGGGCCTGCTCGGCGGTCAGCCGCTGACGGGGATCGGCTTCGGCCTCGGCACCGACCGGACCTTCCTGGCCTGCCAGGCAGAGGGGCTGCCGGTCGGTGACCCAAGCCGCTGCGACGTGTTCCTCGTCCCGCTCGGGGCAGCTGCCAAGGACCGGCTGGTCGCGCTCTCGGGTCAGCTGCGCGCGTCGGGCGTGCGCGTCAACCTCGCCTACGGCGACCGCGGCCTGAAGGGCGCGATGAAGGGCGCCGACCGCTCCGGAGCGGCGTTCGTCGTGATCCTCGGCGATCGCGACCTCGAGGCCGGCTCCGATGCCCAGCTCAAGGACCTGCGCACCGGCGAGCAGGCCGCCGTACCTCTCGACGACCTCGTCGACACCCTGAAGGGGAAGCTGCTGTGATCCGCACCGTCGAGGCCGGCTCGTTGCGCGAGGAGCACGCGGGGTCCACCGTCGTGCTCGCCGGGTGGGTGGCGCGCCGGCGGGATCACGGTGGCGTGGCCTTCATCGACCTGCGCGACCGCAGTGGCATCGCGCAGGTCGTGATCCGTGACGAGGCCGTGGCTGCAGGGCTGCGCAGTGAGTACTGCGTCGCCATCACCGGCGAGGTGTCGCTGCGGCCGGAGGGCAACCGCAACGACGCTCTTCCGTCCGGAGCCGTCGAGGTCGTGGCCGCCAACGTCGACGTGCTCTCCGAGTCGGCCCCCTTGCCGTTCCCCATCGACGACCACGTCGAGGTGGGGGAGGAAGCCCGTCTGCGGCACCGCTACCTCGACCTGCGCCGGTCCGGGCCGGCCGCCGCGATGCGCCTGCGGTCCGAGGTCAACCGGGCCGCCCGGGAGGTCCTGCACGCGGAGGGCTTCCTCGAGATCGAGACGCCGACGCTGACCAGGTCGACGCCGGAAGGCGCTCGCGACTTCCTCGTGCCGGTGCGGCTCCAGCCCGGCAGCTGGTACGCGCTGCCGCAGTCCCCCCAGCTGTTCAAGCAGCTGCTCATGGTCGGCGGGCTCGAGCGCTACTACCAGATCGCGCGCTGCTATCGCGACGAGGACTTCCGCGCCGACCGGCAGCCGGAGTTCACCCAGCTCGACATCGAGATGAGCTTCGTCGACCAGGACGACGTGATGGCCCTGGGGGAGAAGGTCGTCGCGGCGCTGTGGGCGCTCATCGGCGTCGAGGTGCCCCTGCCGATCCCGCGGATCAGCTATGCCGAGTCGATGCGCCGCTACGGCAACGACAAGCCCGACCTGCGCTTCGACCTCGACCTCGTCGAGTGCGCCGACTACTTCTCCGAGACCGCCTTCCGGGTCTTCCAGGCGCCGTACGTCGGGGCAGTGGTCATGCCTGGCGGGGCGAGCCAGCCCCGTAAGCAGCTCGACGCGTGGCAGGAGTTCGCGAAGCAGCGCGGCGCCCGTGGTCTCGCCTACGTCCTCTTCAACGAGGACGGCACGCTGGGCGGTCCGGTCGCGAAGAACCTGTCCGAGTCCGAGCAGGCCGGCCTCATGGACCACGTCGGTGCGGCAAAGGGTGACGCCGTGTTCTTCGCCGCCGGTGACGCGTCGTCGTCCCGGGGGCTGCTCGCCGCCGTACGGCTGGAGATCGGGCGTCGCTGCGGGCTCATCGACGAATCCCGGTGGGAGTTCGTCTGGGTCGTCGACGCCCCGCTGTTCGAGCCGGCCGGCGACGCGACCGCCGGCGGCGACGTCGCCGTCGGCAAGGGCGCGTGGACGGCGGTGCACCACGCGTTCACGTCGCCGAAGCCGGAGTGGATCGACCGGTTCGAGGAAGACCCAGGGGCCGCCCTGGCCTACGCCTACGACATCGTCTGCAACGGCAACGAGCTGGGCGGCGGGTCGATCCGTATCCACCGCCGCGACGTGCAGCAGCGCGTCTTCGCGATGATGGGGATCGGTGAGGCGGAGGCGCAGGAGAAGTTCGGCTTCCTGCTGGACGCCTTCAACTACGGGCCGCCGCCGCACGGCGGCATCGCACTCGGCTGGGACCGCGTCTGCATGCTCCTGGCCGGTGCGGACTCGCTGCGTGACGTGATCGCCTTCCCGAAGACGGGGGCGGGCTACGACCCGCTAACGGGCGCCCCGACACCGATCACTCCCGAGCAGCGCAAGGAAGCCGGGATCGACTCACCACCTGCCGCGGACAAGTAGCGGGCCGCTGGTGAAGGGGTGGGTGTCGGCGAAGCCGAGCTCGTCGTACATCCGGCGGCCGAAGCCGTTGTCGGCGTACATCCCCAAGGCCACGACGTCACAGCCCTCCTCGAAGAGCTGACGGCTCAGCGCTGCGGTCACCACGGACCCGAGGCGGCGGCCGCGGGCGGCCGGGTGGACGGCGATGGAGGACAGGTGGCCGACACGGGTCGCGGCGCTCGTGTCGGCGGCGCAGGCGATCAGCCGCTCGCCTTCCCGGATGCCCACCCAGCGCCGCACTGCGGGGTCACCCGGCAGCGCGCTCGCCGTGGGGCTGCTCGCGGTGAGCAGCGCCGCGATCTCGGCGTCGTCCTTCACAGGCTCGACGTCCTGCTCGCCGGGCTGCAGCGGGGGAGGCGCTCCGAGCCAGCGGAAGTCCCAGTCGGTGCCGTCCACCGAGACCCACGCCGGCAGGTGCGCCGGGGTGCCCCGCGGCACCGTCAGACGCTGCCCGGGTGGCAGCTCGGGCAGCAGGTCCGCGAGCAGCGCCCCCACCTCTGCCGGCGGCCCGAGGGTGTTGAGGTAGCTGACCCGCTCCTCTGCATCGACGCCCATCCAGGCGACGGCCCGACCGGCCAGCCAGCCGCGCGCAGCCGGCCGCCGCAGCGAGCTCCGCGCGTAGGGGTCGTGCCCGGTCGCCACGAGGATCTCGGCGGCGGAGCCGAGACTGGTGAGTGCCACCCGCACAAAACTAGTGCGGGCGGTGACGACCTAGGGCGTCGTACGACGGCGTCGTGCGATCAGCAGACCGACCAGGACCAGGAGGACCGCCAGGGCAGGCACGGCGGTGCTGAGACCGGTCGCTGCCAGGGTGCCGCCGTTCGAGGGCGAGGACGGGCTGCTCGGCGAGCTCGGGTTGTCCGGTGTCACGACGGTCGGCGGAACAGCTGCGGCCGCCCCGAACCGCACGTTGATCGTCTTCGTGCCCTCCAGCTGCAGCGGGGCGATGTCGGCGAAGTTGGTGCCGTTGTTCTCCGGCACCACGCCGGTGTCGGGTGACGCGACGACGAAGCCCATGACCTCCTCCAGCAGGCTCGCCGACGTCGGGTTGCCGAGCGCGGCAGCCGGCACGTGGATCGTGAGGACGCCGCCGTCCTCCGAGCCGGAGCCCGTGCTGACGCTGCCGCCGTTGGGGCCGTTGTAGGTCAGGTAGTTGGGCTTGCAGCCCGAGACCGAGCAGAGGTCGACGCTGTCGGTCTTGCCGCCGTAGTAGGTCAGCGGACCGGCCGGGGTCGCCTCCGCGGCCATGAAGTACAGCGTGTCGCCCATCTGCCAGCGCACGACTGCCTGCGCGGTCGGCGTGCCGGCCGCCTGGGCTGCCGTGCCGAGCGGGCCGCCCATCTTGAGGGTCGCGACCACGTCGCTGCCGACCAGCTTGAGGCCGAGGCTCCGGATGTCGGCGCCGGGCACCTTCGTCCCGCCGAGCGGCTTGAACAGCGCGTCGCCGGCCGGGTCGGTCAGCGAGGTCACGGGCGAGGTCGACTCGGTCGGGGTCAGGGGCAAGCCGGTGAGCGCGCTGAGCCCGGTGTTCTGCGTGACGACGGTGTCCAGCGCCGCGCCCTGGTGGTCAGCGGCAGTGTCCGTGCCGCCGGCCTGGGAGAGCCGGTTGGAGGAGTCGGTGTAGATGATCCGGGCCCGGCCGCTCTGCGGGTCGACGATGAGCTTGAAGAAGTCGGCCTGGTTGCGGTTGCCCTGGCCGCTGATGCACAACGTGCCGAGCATGCAGATGTCGTTGTAGTGCATCGGGTGCGGCGCCGCCTTGACCTGCACGACGTGGGGCGCGCTGCTGTTGGCGTGGTCGACCTGGGCGAAGAACAGGTCCCACTTCTGGTTCTTCTTCTCGCTGGGGCCGTTCGGGCCGAGCTGCTTGAGCGTCTGGTTGGTGCCGTACCAGGCCACGTCGATGATCCCGGTCGCCTTGCCGGCAGCGACCCACGGGAAGACGTTGACGGCCGCCGGCGGCTTGCTGATCTGCCGTGGCTCCGACCAGTTCTTCCAGTCGTTGTCGGCGCCGGGCGGGGCCCAGGAGTACCAGGCGTTGAAGGTCTTGTCCTCGATCCACACGGCGTAGAGGTTGCGCGCGCCGTCCTGAGCGAGCACCGGGAACAGCGTCTCCGGGTTGCCGATGAGGCTCGCGGCGATGGTGTTGTAGTGGTAGGTGAGCGTGCCGTCGGCAGCGGGGACGCCGACGACCAGGGCCAGGCTGTTGCCGCCCTTGTCGCTGGTCATGCCGAGGAACTTGCCGGTGTGCTGGTCGACGAGCGGCACGCCGTGGTTGGCGTTGTGCGTGCCGTCGTTGGCGTAGATCCCGGCGCTCTTGGAGTAGTCGACGCCGTCGGTGCTCATGCCCACGTCGTCGCCGTTGACCTGGTCGGCGTACTCCATGTAGTTGAGCGGGACCTTGCCCTTGTACGGCGAGATCGTGTGGTCGCTGGGCTGCGGGTCGAACAGCGCCATCCACTGCCGGTCACCGAGCGGCTTCGGGATCGCGAGCGGGTTGGCGACGCTGGTCGTCGAGCCGTCATCCGTCGTCGTCACGGACGTGAAGCTGCTGAGCGCAGCCAGGTCGTTGAACCACGCCCGGCCGTCGTGGCTGATCTTGATCTCGGTGTCGCCGCCGCCGGGACCCAGGGCGCTCTTGGTCGGCAGCGCGGCGGTGACCGCTGCCCGGTCGGTGTTCGCCGGCAGGTTCTGCACTATCCGGTAGGAGTCGCCGTGGTCGACCGAGACGTTCCAGATCGAGCGCTGGGTGCCGGTGCCCTGCGGCCCGGTCGCGTGCACTGCGCCGCTCTTCGGGTTCACCTCGAGGTTGGGCTCGCCGTAGACGTGGATCGGGTCGACGATCCGCGGCACCCCGAAGGTCGGGCCGGACGAGGCCGCGGTGGCGCCGCTGGCCGACGGGGCGAGCGCGGCGGCGGCCAGCGCGAGGACGACGAGGGGCAGAGCTACGAGCGGCGTACGGCGCATCGTGAGCACCTTCCGATATGAGGCGGTTCATCCTCCTTCGCCGCTGGGTCAGGATGTCCTGCTTCGGGGAAGGAGACGGGTCGGGCGACGGCGAACAGGAGACCTATGGGCGCGGGGGCGGTACGGCGGGCACTGCTCGCCGTCCTGCTGCTGGGCAACGTCGCCGTGGTCGGCATCGCCGCGTCGTACGCCACTTCTTCGCACGGCGGACCGCAGGCAGGGCCTGTTCCCGGCCCGGTTCCCACGCTGCCGCCGCCGATCGGGCCCTCGCCGGCCCCGGCGCCGAAGCCGAAGCCGAAGCCGGCCGCGCCGAAGATCGCCGGCCCGCAGGACCGCTGGGCACTGCTCGTCGGGATCACCAACTACCGGGCGCCGGTGCACCACACGGCGGCGGGCGCGCAGGACGCCGTGGTCGTGCGTGACCTGCTGCTGAAGTCGGGCTGGCGGTCAGATCACATCCGGCTGCTCACCGACGGGGCGGCGACCGGTCAGGCGCTGGCCGACGGGCTGACCTGGCTGGGGCAGCACAGCGGGAGCGGGACGTTCTCGCTGTTCCACTACTCGGGGCACGTGAAGCAGCGGAGCGGGCACGAGTACCTCTGGCCGGTGGACAACGCCTTCTACCCGGACACGTCGCTCGCGACGGCGATGAAGAACGTCCGCGGCGTGAGCTGGACGAGCGTCGCGGGCTGCGAGGCGGCCGGCTTCGACGAGGGCCTGTCGTCGAAGACCCGGCTGGTCACGGGATCGAGCGCGGCGGACGAGAAGTCCTACGAGTACCCCGACTGGGGGACCTCGGTGTGGGTCGGGCTCCTGATGGACCAGGGGCTGCGCAAGAAGGGCGCCGACCTCAACGGCGACGGCCACGTCACCGTCCAGGAGGCCTACCGCTGGGGCGCGCCGCGGGCGGCGCAGATCACGAAGGACCAGCAGCCCTACGGGCCGCAGCACCCCTACCTGGCCGGCGGCGACGGCAACCTCCGCCTCGACGCCCCCGTCGTCGGCTGACCCGGCTGAGCCCGCCCGCCTTCCCGCCCGCGCCAGGCCCCCGGCACTTTGTGTGTCGGCGACG
>JAVXVI010000020.1:0-5337 GCA_032230005.1 Actinomycetota bacterium
GGAGCCGTTGGTGCAGCGGTCGGCGACGTCACCCGGCTTGTCCTGGATGACCTTCTTCGCCAGTGACACCGAACGCTCGTCTGCGTCCACCCGGGCCAGCCACTTGTCCAGCGCCACGATCGACTGGTCGACGTAGTTGCTGTCGCCGAGCAGCGGCACCTGCCCGCGCCACAAGACCTGGTTGGCCGCCGTACCGAAGTTGCGCAGCAGTCGTGCCCGCATCGCGTAGGTGCGGTAGACGTCGTGGAACGCACCCGGGTCCGGGCCGCGCAGGTCGATGATCGCGACCTTGTCGAGGTTGTTGGCGGAGTTCGCCGCACCGGTCGTGTAGACGCTCTTCAGCGCCGGCAGGTCAGGCACGTTGCGGTTCGGCGAGACCTCGCCGTAGATGTCCAGGCCGCCGAGGTTCGTGTTGAGGTCCACGAACTGCCCCGGCGTGATCAGGCCCTTGCGCAGCCCGACCAGGCCGTACTGGATGCCGGTGTTGCCGAACGCGCGGTTGGCGAAGCCGTCCTTGCGCTTGCCGAACACGTTGACCATGTAGTCCTGGAGCGTGCACTTCACGCCCTTGGGGTTGGTCTTCGGGTCGTAGACCTTCGCGGCGTCGACCCCGGGGCAGCTGCGGCTGGGGTCACCGCTGTTGGGGATGACCGTCGTGAACGTGACGGGGTTGCCGACGTTGGGGTGCCCGAGCACCTGGCCGATGGAGACGGGGTCCCACGTCGTACCCGGATCCCATCGCGACGGGTCCTGGAAGTAGCGCAGCAGCATCGTGTAGTCCTCGTACTGCTGCGCCGACGACCACGCGTCGGTGAAGCTGCACTGCGGGCTGATCCCCTGGTAGACGCCGGGGTAGGCGTTGGCGACCTGCTGCTGGACGAGCGACCCGCCGGAGCAGCCGCTGCCGATCGTCCAGCGCAGCGGGCCGAGCTCCTCGATGACGCGCTCCTTGACCATGATGAGCGACTCGGCCTGCGTGATGATGTTGCAGTTGTGGCCGGCGTTGTCGAGTGCGTGCGATGCGACCGCGAAGCCGCGCGACAGCGCGTTCTCGAGCAGGTCGTCGGGCGCCGAGCCGGATGCGTACGACGTGTCGCAGCTCGCCCCGTGGGTCAGCACCAGCTTGCTGTTCCACTGCTTCTGCGGGGCCCATGGCTGCCAGGGCTTGCCGGGCTGCCAGAGCACCGCGATGGCGTACTGGTCGCGGTCGGAGTAGCCGACCTCCTTGCGGACGATGAACGGAACGGTCGTGCCGTTCTGCGTGGTGGTGTTGGCCACGTCGCCCGGCGGGCTGTCCGGGTTGTAGGCCTGCAGGCTGCCGCCGGCCACGGACTTGTAGAGGTAGGAGTACGTCGGCTTCTGGTCGCAGGTGGGGCTCTTCGAGCCGTTGCCGCAAGTCCACGGCTGGATCTGCGGCCCCGAGAACACCGGCCCGCCGGTCGGGTGCGCGCGGGTGGCGAGAACGGCGGCGCGGCCGCCCGGCGCGGCGGCGAAGATGCTGTCCGCGCCCTGCTTCAAGCCGGTGACGAGGCCGACGAGGTTGCCGTCGGCGGTGCGGTGGAACTGCCGGGTCACGTCCGGCCCGGTGCTCTCGTCGTCCGGCCGCGGGAGCGAGATGCGCACGTCCTGCGCGCGGATGCCCGCCGGCACGTTGATCCGCACGAGCGCGTCGTCGCCGCTGATCAGGTCGGCCCGGCCGGAGAGGACCTCGATCGACAGGTCCGCTGCCGAGACGGGAGCGGCCGCGCGGGCGACCGGAACCAGGCCGGCCGCGACGAGGGCCGCAGCTCCGATCAGCACGATGCGGCGGTTGACATGCGGCACGACGCCTCCAGGGGATGGCAGGTCTGTCTCGCACGGGTTTCGGCAGTGCTGCCCGATCTCCTGCTCGCGCGGGGCCGGTCCCGCCTGCCGGGACACGGGTGCGAACGCTTCCTCTGTTTTTTGGTAACCTGGTTCTCACAGCGGCGCGAGGGGACGGTGCAGTGGCGCAGGTACAGGAGCTCGACGTCGACGTGCTGATCGTGGGCGCGGGACCTTCTGGGCTGTACGGCGCGTACTACGCGGGTTTCCGCGGCCTCACCTGCGCGGTCGTCGACGCCCTGCCGGAGGCCGGTGGGCAGGTCACGGCCCTCTACCCGGAGAAGATGATCTTCGACATCGCCGGCTTCCCGTCGGTGCGCGGCAAGGACCTGGTCGGCAACCTGGTGGCGCAGGCCGCTCCCTTCACGCCGACCTACCTGCTCGGCGAGCAGGCGGTCTCCTATGAGCACACCGGGGACGCGGTGCTCATCACGACGGCGTCCGGCACCGTCGTACGCGCCAAGGCCGTTGTCGTCACCGGCGGCATCGGCACCTTCAACCCGCGACCGCTGCCCGGCGGTGCCGAGTGGGAGGGGCGTGGCCTGTCCTACATCGTCCCGAGCTACGCGCCGTACGAGGACAGGGACGTCGTCGTCGTCGGCGGCGGCGACAGCGCGCTGGACTGGGCGCTCGGGCTGGAGTCGGTGGCCCGCTCGGTCACGCTGGTGCACCGGCGGGACGCTTTCCGGGCGCACGCGCACTCGGTCAAGCTGCTGCGCGACTCGACGGTCTCGCTGTGCATTCCGGCGCAAGTCGTCGGCCTGTCCGGCAGCGAGCGGGTGGAAGGGGTCCGGGTCCGCAACACGGACACGAAGGAGATCACCGAGCTGCCCGCGCAGGAGGTGGTCGCCGCGCTCGGCTTCACGGCAGACATCACCCCGCTCGAGGCCTGGGGCCTGGACGTGCAGGAGCGGCACATCGTCGTCGACTCGACCATGGCGACCAACCTGCCGCGGGTGTTCGCCGCCGGGGACATCACGGAGTACCCCGGCAAGGTGCGTCTGATCAGCGTCGGGTTCGGGGAGGTGGCGACGGCGGTCTGCAACGCGGCTACCGTCATAGACCCGGAGGCCACGGTGTTCCCTGGCCACTCGACGGAGCAGCAGGTGGTGGGCCCGGCCGCATTACCTACGTGATCACCAGTACGTGCCTGGACCTCAAGGACATGTCCTGCATCGAGGAGTGCCCGGTCGACTGCATCTACGAGGGCGAGCGCAAGCTCTACATCCAGCCGAAGGAGTGCATCGACTGCGGCGCCTGCGAACCGGTCTGCCCGGTCGATGCGATCTACCCCGACCGCGGCGTTCCCGAGGACAAGGTCGAGGACAAGGCCGACAACCGTGCCTTCTTCGAGCTCGTCCTGCCCGGCCGTGACGCCCCCCTCGGCTCGCCCGGCGGGTCGATGCGTATCGGCAACGTTGAAGCCGACACCCCCCGCATCGCCGCCCTGCCCCCGAACCCGGACGTGGACTGATTCCCGCCCTCGACGTCGTACGCGCCTTCATGGCGGCGGCCGCGGTGCGTGACTACGACGCCGCAGTCGAGCTGCTGGCCGAGGACGTGGAGTACCAGAACATGCCGCTCCCGCCGGTGCACGGCCGGGCGGCCGTCCGGGACACGCTGGAGGCGCTGCTCGGGATGTGCACCGACTCGGAGTGGGTCGTGCACCGCGAGCTCAGCGACGGCGGGCTGGTGATGAACGAGCGGACCGACCGGTTCCTGCTCAAGGGGGAGTGGGTCGACCTGCCCGTCGCGGGCGTCTTCGAGGTCCGCGACGGCCGGATCACGCTGTGGCGCGACTACTTCGACCTGCCCACCATCATGAACAAGATGGTCTGACGCGCCGCTCCACGGCCGTTCCGAGAACGATCACTGCCGGCTCAGCGTCCGGGCTGAGCGTGCGATCCGGCAGTGATCGTTTACGGGGGTGTGGGCAAGGGCGCTAGGGGGCGGTGGGGACGCCGGGGAGCTCGGTGCCGGCGGGCAGGCAGATGGACTTCGACTCGAGGTAGGCGGCCAGCCCCTCCGGGCCGAGCTCACGGCCGATGCCGCTGTTCTTGTAGCCGCCGAACGGCGCGTTGAACTCGATCGAGAACCCGTTGATGGTGAACGTCCCGGTGCGGACCCGCTTGGCGATGTCCAGGCCGGCGGCGATGTCGCTGGTCCAGACCGTCCCGGACAGCCCGTAGTCGCTGTTGTTGGCGATCTTCACCGCCTCGTCCGGGGAGTCGTACGGGATCACCGCGACGACCGGGCCGAACACCTCCTCCTGCGCGAGGGTGGAGTCGGCGTCCACATTGGTGAACACGGTCGGCTCGACGTACCAGCCGGTCTTCTGGCCGGCCGGCCGGCCGCCACCGGTGGTGATCTTGCCGCCCTCCTTCTGGGCGGTCGCGATGTAGCCCTCGACCCGGTCCCGCTGCCGCTCGGCGACCAGCGGCCCGATCTGCGTCTCCGGGTCGAGCGGGTCGCCGACGATCTGCTTCGAGGCGAACTCGCTGATCGCGTCGACGATCTCGGTGTAGCGGTCGCGGGAAGCCAGGATGCGGGTCTGCGCGACGCAGGCCTGGCCGTTGTTCATGAAGCTCGAACCGAGCAGCGCGGGGATCGCGGTGGTGAGGTCGGCGTCGTCGAGGATGATCCCCGCCGACTTGCCGCCGAGCTCGAGGGTGACGCGGCGCAGCCGCTCGCCGGCCAGCGCCCCGATCCGCTTGCCGGCCGCTGTCGAGCCGGTGAAGGCGATCTTGTCGATGTCCGGGTGCGTCACCAGGTGCTCGCCGACCTCGCGACCGGCGGTCACGATGTTGACGACGCCGGCCGGGATGCCGGCCTCCTCGATGCACTCGGCGAGCAGGTAGCCGTTGAGGGGGGTCTCAGGAGCGGGCTTGAGTACGACGGTGCAACCCGCCGCCAGCGCGGGCGCGATCTTGAGCATCGCGGTGAACAGCGGGACGTTCCACGGGACGACCGCGGCGACGACGCCGACCGGCTCCTTGCGCACCAGCGTCGGCCCCATCAGCCCGGGACGCAGCTCCTCGAACGCGAACGTGGAGGCGAGCCCGCTGTAGAAGTCGAGCACCATCGTGGCCGACAGGACCTGACCCATGATGGAGAAGGAGTACGGCGAGCCGTTCTCGCTGCTGATCAGCTTGGCGGCCTCGTCCATGCGCGTGTTGATCGCGGCGGACAGGGCGGCCAGCTTCGCGGCCCGGTCGGCCGGCGTCGTACGCGTCCATGCTCCGTCGTCGAAGGCTCGCCGAGCGGCCGCGACAGCGCGGTCGATGTCGGCGGTCGTGCCGTCGGGCACCCGGCCGATCACCTGCTCGGTGTGCGGGCTGACGACGTCGATCGTCGCCGTGCCGGCCGGGGCGACATAGCCGCCGTCGATGTAGAAGTGCTCGCGCGTCTCCACCCGGAGATCCTCCTCGTTGAGGTGTTGGCTGCAGCCGCAGTATGGAACACGTTCTAGCGGTT
>JAVXVI010000021.1:0-8685 GCA_032230005.1 Actinomycetota bacterium
GCTTCGTCCTCGACCAGGTCGAGGAGGAGCTCGCCAAGCACGGCTTCACCGAGGACCGCCTTGCCGAGGGCGGTTATGTCGTGGAGACGACCATCCGCAGGAAGGCCCAGGACGCCGCGATCGCCGCGATGAAGGCGATCCCGGAGCCGAAGCCGAACGACAAGTCAGCCGTCGTCGGGGCGCTGGTCTCCATCAAGCCGGGCACGGGCGAGATCTACGCGTACTACGGCGGTCGCACCGGCAACAGGAGCTTCGACTACGCCTCGAGCGGCAAGGGCGTCCAGCCCGGCTCGTCGTTCAAGCCGTTCACGCTGGCCACCGCACTCGACCAGGGAATCGGCCTCGGTACGCAGGTCGACGGATCCAGCCCGCAGACCATCGGCGGGCAGCTGGTCCACAACGACCAGGGCGATCCACCGCTGGGCCAGGTCGACCTCGTCACGGCTACCAAGCTCTCGGTCAACACGGCCTTCTACAACCTCGCCAAGAAGGTGGGGCCGAGCAGCATCGCCGAGCTCGCCCACCGCGCGGGTATCCCGCAGGGCGACGTGCTGGCTGAGAGCAACGGCCAGCCCGCGTTGGGCATCACCCTCGGCGTCTACCCGGTCCACGTCATCGACCAGGCCAACGCCTACGCGACCTTCGCCAACGGCGGTGCGGCTGCCAAGCCGTTCTTCGTCAAGTCGGTCCGGGACCGCGACGGCAACGTGGTCTACACGGGGAAGCAGGTGAACAGCCGGGCCTTCAGCTCGGACGTCGCTGCGGACGCGACGTACGCCATGCAGCAGGTCGTTCAGAGCGGGACCGGCACGCGCGCCCAGCTCAACGGGCGCCCGGCCGCCGGCAAGACCGGCACGACGTCGGAGAACAAGAACGCCTGGTTCTGCGGCTTCACGCCGGATCTGGCCTCTGCCGTCTGGGTCGGCCGCGCGGATGGCAGCGCCCTCAAGGGCGTCCTCGGGAGCACCGGTGGTGTCTACGGCGGGACGGTTCCCGCCGGCATCTGGAAGTCCTACATGGACGCGACCCTCCAGGGTGCGCCGGTCAAGGACTTCCCGCCGCGCGCGAATGTCGGCCGTAACGCCGTGGTCGGCGGATCCTCGTTCGCGCCGGCACCGACGACCACGTTCTCTCCGACCCCTCAGCCCAGCTTGCCGCCCACGCAGGCGCCCACCTTCGCGCCGCCGCCGACGCAGGCGCCCCCGCCGTCCGACGCACCACCCTCGCCGCCGCCGCCCTCGGACGCGCCGCCGCCCTCGCAGCCACCGCCGTCGCCGCCGGCTCCGAGCCCGGCACCGTCGTAGCGGCTGGCGCGGTCCGGCCCGCATAGGGAACGATCAGGCCGTGACCGCCGTCGTCTCCCGGCCAGCCGCCGCTCCCCCCGAGGTCGTCCTACCGTCCGGCGACGACCCGTTCGTCGCGGGCGCCGTGACGGCCGTCGGCGGACCGCCCGGGCGGCACGCGCGGGTGTCCGGCCGCCGGCTCTGGACGCCGCTGCGGGTGATCGTCGCGCTGACCCTGCTGACCTGCACGCTGGGTTTCCTGCAGAAGGAAGGGTGCCGGACGCACCCGTGGGCGCACGAGTACCAGTACACGCACATGTGCTACACGGACGTCTTCGCGCTCTACTTCGCCGAGGGGCTGGGCGACGGGAAGCGGCCCTACCTCGACCATCCGGTGGAGTACCCCGTCGTCATGGGCGCGGCAATGGAGATCGCGGCCAAGGTCGTGCAGCCGTTCGCTCCGAACGACCGGCCGAAGCGGTTCTACGACGTGACCTGGGCGCTGCTCACCGCGTGCGCCGTCGTCGTCGCGGTGACGACGGCGAAGCTGGCCGGGCGACGGCCGTGGGACGCCGCGCTGTTCGCCCTCGCACCGGGGCTGGCCCTGCACGGCACGACCAACTGGGACCTGATCGCCATGGCCTTCGCCGGCGTCGGGTTGGTGTTCTGGGCAAGACGAAAGCCCGCGGCGGCGGGCATCTTCCTCGGGTTGGCGACGGCGGCGAAGCTCTACCCGATCCTGTTCCTCGTCCCCCTCGCGCTGCTGTGCCTGCGGGCGCGGCGGCTGCGACCGCTGCTCATCACGGCGGCAGCGACGCTGCTCACCACTGCGGTCGTCACCGTGCCGGTCTACCTCGCCAGCCCCTACTTCGCCGACGTCGACAACGCGCAGGTGCAGGTCGCGACGAGTCCGCTGGACCGCCTCGGTGACCAGGGCCTCGCGGCCCTGTCGCCGCACGTCAACGCGACCCTGTCCGACGGCCGGACCGTCAAGGGGGTCAACTCCGTCTACCGGTTCTTCGACCTCAACCAGACCCGACCGGCCGACTGGGACTCGCTCTGGTTCGTCCTGCAGACCGAGCGCGGCCATCCGCTCGACCAGAACCTCAAACCGGGCGAGGCGCCGCACAAGCTGAACAAGGGCGTCGCGGTCACGTTCCTCCTGCTGCTGGTGGGCATCGCCGTCCTCGTCTACAAGGCACCGCGAAGGCCGCGGCTGCCGCAGGTCCTGTTCCTGACGCTGGTCGCGTTCCTGCTGACCAACAAGGTGTTCAGCCCGCAGTACTCCATCTGGCTGCTGCCACTCGCCGTCCTCGCCCGTCCGCGCTGGAAGCCGTTCCTCGCCTGGCAGGCGACCGAGATCCTGGTGCTGTTCACCCGGTTCTACTTCTTCGTCGGCAACGACAAGCCGGGCCAGGGCATCGGGACGTGGTGGTTCCTGACTGCGGTGATCGTGCGTGACCTGGCCTTGGTCGGCTACGCCGCGCTGGTCGTGCGTGACGTGCTCCGACCGGAGTACGACGTGGTGCGCGCCGAGGGCGATGACGACCCGGCCGGGGGGCCGCTCGACGGCGCGGAAGAGCCGGCTGCCCACCGGCCGGCCGAGCTCGTCCCGGCGTGAGCTCGGAGGCGGCACCGGCTCGGGAGCGACGCAACCCGGAGGAGGGCTGGTACTGGCTGCTGGCGGGTATCGCCTCCGCCGTCCTGCTGACCTGGCCGCTGGCCACGCACCTGTCGACGCGGGTCCCCAACGACGCGGCCGATCCGCTCGCCGAGGCCTGGGTCGCGTCCTGGGGCGGCCACGCGCTGCTGCACCAGCCGCTGTCGCTGTTCATCGCCAACGCCTACTGGCCGGAGCACCCGAGCCTCGCGTTCTCCGACGCGCTGCTCGGCTACATCCCCGCGGGGCTTGTCGGGTCGGGACCGGTCGCCGCGCTGGTCCGCTACAACCTGCTGTTCCTGTTCGCCTACGCACTCGCCTTTGCCGGCGCTGCTCTGCTGGCGCGAGAGATCGGTGCGCGGCCGGCGGCAGCGGCGGTGGCCGGCGCCGCGTTCGCGTGGGCGCCGTGGCGGATGAGCCACAACGGCCACCTCAACATCCTGTCGACGGGCGGCATCCCGCTCGCGCTGTTCCTGCTGCTGTCGGGCTACCGCCGTCGCCGGACCTGGCAGATCATCTGCGGCTGGCTCGTGGCGGCCTGGCAGGTGAGTCTCGGCTTCGGGCTCGGCATCTACTTCTGCTACCTCATCGCGCTGCTGGCGGCCTTCGCGGCTGGCGAGTGGCTGCGGCGCGGTCGGCCGCGTCCGTCGCGACCGGTGCTCATCGGCACCGTCGTCGGTGGCCTGGCCTTCGCCGTCATCGTGATCGCATGCGTCGCGCCCTACCTCGACGTTCTGCACCGCTACCCGGACGCGCCACGCAGCCGGGCAGAGGTGGCCTTCTTCTCCCCGCCGCTCAAGGGCTTCCTGGCCGCGGACGCGCAGAGCCGGGTATGGGGTGCGGCGACAGCGGCGTCCCGCAAGACTCTCCCGTGGGCGCCGGAGCAGGCGCTGTTCCCGGGTCTCGCCGTCTGCGTGCTCGCCCTCGTCGGCCTGCTGCGACGGCGCAGCACAGTGCGGCTGCGGGTGGCGCTGGCCGTGTGCGTCGTGCTCGGCGCGCTGCTGTCACTCGGGCTCAGCCTGCACAACGGCGACTTCACCTACGGTCCGCTCTACGACACGCTGCCGGGCTGGAAGGGGCTGCGGACGCCGGGCCGGCTGAGCGTCTTCTGGAGCCTGGCGCTGGCGCTGCTCGGTGCCCTCGGTGCGCAGCACCTGTCCGAGCTGGTCCCCGGCCGCGCGTCGCTGCGCGCCGTCGGCACCTCGGTCGCACTGGCGTGCGCGGCGGTCGTGCTCTGGGAGGGCTCGCCGCGGCTCCCGCTCGCTCCGGTGCCGGCCCTGCCGCCCGGGTTGTCCGCCGTCGCCGGGCCGCAGGTCAACTTCCCCGCGTCGGCGTTCGATGACGACGTGTACATGCTGTGGTCGACGGCCGGGTACCCGCTGATGGCCAACGGCAACGGGTCCTACCTGCCGCCGGGGCTGGCCGCGATCCGCGACCTGACGGCGTTCCCGGACGCCGCGTCCGTGCAGTTCTTGCGAGCGAAGGGCTACCGCAGCGTGCTGCTCCACACCGATCGTGCCGGCGGCACCCCGTGGGCGGATGCGGCCGCGCGGCCGATCGACGGCCTCGGCATCACCGTCCGCCAGATCGGCAGCGTGTTCGTCTACGACCTGGGCAACGGATGACCGCCGAGGTGCTGACGGCGGAGCCGGTCGCAACGCAGCGCGAGGCGTCCGGCTGGCGCGAGCCGTTCCTGTACTGCCTGCGGGTCTACCTGGTCGTGCGGGCCGCGGTGTTCGCGCTCGGCCTGCTGGCGATGGGGCTGGTCCCGCTGTACGCCCAGGGCGCGGTGCCAGGGTGGAACGGCCCGAAACCGGTTGCCGGTTGGTCCAACGCCATCACGGCGTGGGAGCGCGCCGATGCCCTTTGGTACCTGCGGATCGCCTCCTCGGGCTACCGCGGTGACGACGGCAGCGCGGCGTTCTTCCCGCTCTTCCCGATGGCGACGCGGCTGCTCGGCGTGCTGACCGGCGGCCACTGGTTGCTCGGTGCCTACCTCGTCGCCAACCTGTCGCTGCTCGCCGGGATGGTGCTGCTCTACCGGCTGACCGAGCTCGAGCACAGCAGCGCGCGGGCGCGCCGCGCCGTCGTACTCATCTGCATCTTCCCGACGTCGTTCTTCCTGTTTGCGCCGTACACCGAGTCGCTGTTCCTCGCCCTGTCGGTGGGGGCCTTCTACTTCGCGCGGCGGGGCCGCTGGCTGCTGGTCGCGGTGCTCGGCATCCTCGCGGCACTCACCCGCAGCCCAGGCCTGCTGCTCGCGCCGGTCCTGGCCGTCGAGGCGCTGCTGCAGTTCCGCGCCGGTGCCCCCGGCCGGCAGCGGATCACGGGACTGCTGCGCGGGCTCGCGGCGGCGGCCGTCGTGCCCCTCGGGACGATCGGCTACTTCGTCTACTGGGGTCGCTACGGCGGCGACTGGCGGCGGCCGACCAACCTGCAGAAGGAGAGCTGGGGCAAGGAGAACGCCTGGCCCTGGGACACCTTCAAGAGCGGCGTGAGCATCGGACACCAGTACATCGGGACGTTCCCCGGCGCCTACTTCACGGTCGACCTGCTGGCCGTGCTGCTGCTGCTCGCGGTCGGGGTGTGGGCCACCTTCCGGCTGCGCGCGACCTACGCGGTCTACGTGTGGATCAGCCTGCTGTTCCCGATGTTCCTGATGTGGCCGGGGCGGCCGTTCATCTCGCTGCCGCGGTACCACGTCGTGGTGTTCCCGATCGTCTGGGCGCTGGCAGCTTTCGAGGCGCGGTGGCGCGCCCGTGACGTGGTCGTCGCCGTGTCGGCGGGCTCGATGGCGGTGCTCGGCACGATGTTCGTGACCGCCTACCCCATCTTCTAGACGCGCTGCTTCGGCCGGGAGTCCGTCGCGACAGCCGGCACGTCGGGGACCCGTGCCTTGCGCGCCGCCCATGACGCGCCGGCCGCGATGCAGACGATCGCCAGCAGGGCGAGTGCCCCGACGACGAGGTAGGCCAAGGTCCAGAGGTACGACGGGACGCCGGACTTCTGCTCGCGCTGCAGCAGCTTCTTGTCGAGGATGAAAGAGCGGGTGAACGTCGGCGTCGCTGCGATCTCCTTGGCCGGGATCGCGTTGTCCTGCGGCATGTAGACCGGCAGGCCGAGGATGTCCGAGCCGCGGTGCAGCCGCAGGGTCGTCTTCCACGAGTCGTGGACCGGGAGCGGCTTGGTCGTCTCCCAGGTGCCGGGGCCGGTCTTGCGCAGCCGGTCGACGACCTCGGCGCCGCCCTGCCACGCGGTGGCCGTGAACCAGGCGGCGTCGTCGGCAGCGGCGGCGGGGGTGAGATGGATGGTCGCCTGAACGGTGCGGTTCGGCGCCGGCGTGACCTCGCGCAGCGCCACCTCGGCAGTGACCTTCTGTCCGGTGGTGATCGGCAGGCTGATGGCGATGCACGCGACCACAGCGGCGAAGGCCGCGACGGGCAGCCACCTGGTCGCTGCGGGTGCCGCCGGCAGCGGCTCACCGGCGGTGCGGTTGAGGCTGTTGCCGAACCACGCGCCGACGATGCCGCCGCCGATCGCGGTGACCAGGCCCAGGATGCCCGCCTCCGGCCAGAGCGCGGCCGGCCAGGGAAGCACGGCCCATACGTGCGACCAGCCCCACTCGGCGGCCAGGCCGACGGTGCCGACGGCGAGGCCCGCCACGGCCCCGAAGCGCCAGGAACGGCGGGTGCCGATCCCTAGCGCGACGAGCTCGACCAGCAGCGCCTCGGCGAGGTACAGCGGGAAGTGCGGAACGGTCCGGCCGAGGGGAACCGCGACGAGGAAGGTGATGACGCCGCGGATGAGGAGGAAGGACAGGAAGGCGATCAGCGCGCCGCCGCGGCCGAGGCGGACCCGCGCGGTGACGAGTGCGATGGATGCCGCGGCCATGATCATGACGGGCTCGAGCACGAACCGGAACTGCGGGACGCCGAAGTCGAACTCCGCCTGGAAGGTCGACAGCCCGACCAGGAAGCCACCGGCGACGGCGTACTCACCGAACTTCACCCAGGCACTGCGGACGGCGGTGACCTGGATGCCCTCCATCATCAGCAGCCAGCCGCCGAAGGTGGAGAGCGACGCCCCGCCGATGAGCATCAGGTGCGTCGGGCCGAACAGCGTGACGTCCTGGCCGAACAGGCGGTGCCACACGTCGTCGAGAGGGAAGCCGAGCAGCGAGAACGTGCCGCAGCCGATGAGCAGCGCGGCGCCGATGGGCGTGCGCCAGTAGCGGGTCAGCTTGAGGGTGCCGCCCGGCAGCGGGTCGCGGGCGAGCGCCATCGAGATCGCGCCTGCGGCGAAGACGCCGGCGAGGCCGAACAGGATGAACCAGTGCGCGGGGTTGGCCAGCGGTCCCGGGTCACGGCCCTTGTCGATGTGGATGCTGATGTCCCAGTACATGCCGAACAGCGCGACGAGCAGCGCACCGCGCAGCAGCTGAAGCGGGAGCGCGGCCCACACCGGGAACTGCGTCGTGTCGGCCATCTTCTGCGCGATCCGGGACAGCGACAGCTCACCGCCGCCGCGGTGCCGGCGGACGAACCACGCGAGCCCGCCGAGGACCACCGCGAAGACGACGCTGGCCTCGATCACCTGCGAGAGCTCGGCGCCCGCGGCGGGTGCGGTGTCGGCGGCCAGACGGGAAAGACTCGACATGGCGGTCCCTTCAGGGTGCTGCCGTATGTGACATAAATGATGTAACATTGAATCTGTTACGTGTGCAAGAGGAGTACCCCGTGACGAGCGCCACTGAACCGGCCGCCACTGAACAGGCGATGACGATCGACCAGCTGGCCGCTCGCGTCGGGATGACCGTGCGCAACGTCCGGGCCTACGCCTCCCGCGGCCTCCTACCGGCCCCGCGGCTGCGCGGCCGGACCGGGCTGTACGACGAAGAGCACCTGTCCCGGCTGCGGCTGATCCAGGAGATGCTGGCCGAGGGCTACACGCTCGCGGCCGTCGAGCGGCTGCTCGCGCACGTGCCCGAGGGCGTGACCGGGGCCGGCCTCGCGCTGCACAAGGCGCTGCTCACGCCGTGGCTGCCGGAGGACCCTGAGGTCGTCGACCGCGCGGGTCTGGAGGCGCGGGCCGGGGTGCCGCTCGACGACGAGCTGCTGATGCTGCTGGCCGAGCTCGGTGTCGTCGTACCGCTGCCCGACGGGGCCCTCGAGGTCCGCAGCCCCAGCCTGCTGCGAGCCGGGCTGCAGGTGGTGGCGCTCGGGATCCCGCCGGCCGCCGTCGTCGCGGCGCAGCAGCGGGTGGCGGAGCACGCGGCGGCCGCTGCGCGCATCTACGTGGAGCTGTTCCGGGACACCGTCTGGCGGGCTTTTGCCGATGCAGGCCAGCCGGAGAGCGAGTGGCCGCGCGTGCAGCAGGCCGTGGAGCGGGTCCAGCCGGTGGCTTCCCAGGCGATGCTCGCGACCTTCCGGCTGGCGATGTCCGCTGCGGTCGACGCCGCCCTGGGCGAGGAGCTCGCCCCCGACTGAGCCCCCGCCCCCGCCGTACCGCCGCTCTTTGGTTGATCACCGAGATCGAGATGGGGTTGTCGGGAGCCAATTGCCCATCAGGCGCTCGGTGATCTACGGCGGCGGCCGTGGACCGGCTGGAGGGGACCCGCCGGCTTCACGACGAGCCCGGCCGGATCGCCGAGGTGGCGCCGTCCATCCGCCAGCGCCGCGAAGGTCCGCGCCCAGCCGGCGCGATCCCGCCGGAAGCGCGCCGGCGTGACGTGCTCGAGCACCA
>JAVXVI010000022.1:0-5881 GCA_032230005.1 Actinomycetota bacterium
GCAGAGCGAGGGCTGACCCGAGGACGCTCCCGGGTCCCGGTTGCGACCGTGCCGACAGCTCGCCGAGGTCTGCTTCCACCGAGACGTACCGCGCCCCGGCAGCCCGGAACGCCGCGGCGAAGTACCCGGGCCCGCCGCCCACGTCGAGGACCGTCGCCCCGTCCAGGTCCACGTAGTCGCTCAGCTGCTGCACGGAGTCCGCGGCCAGCTCACCGTAGAAGCGGTCCGGGTCTGTCTGCTCGACTCGAAACGCCTTGAGCAACCGCACGGATCGGGCAAGCGTCGCAGAACGACGAGCGACGGCGGGCATCCCGGCACGCTAGGACAGCCGGGCTCGGAGTGTTGCGCGCGTTCGGCAGCGCCGGCGGCGCCGGAGACCTACGTTGAGGTTTCCGACCTGTTTCCTGAAAGGCCCTCGCGCGTTGTCTGCACCGCCCGCATCCGCCGTACGCCGCCCGCTCCGTGTGGCGATGCTGAACTGGCGCGACAGCGGCCATCCTGAGGGCGGCGGCTCCGAGCTCTACGTCGAGAGCGTCGCCGCCGGTCTGGTTGCCGACGGGCACGAGGTCACGCTCTTCACGGCGCAGTACGACGGCGCTCCCCCTGCAGAGGTTCGCAACGGTGTGCGCATCCTTCGTGCAGGCGGGCGCTTCACCGTCTACCTGCGCTCCGTGCTGCGGCTGCTGCTGCGCCGGGCCGGGCGATTCGACGTCGTGGTCGACGTCCAGAACGGCATGCCGTTCCTGTCGCGCCCCTTCACCCGACTGCCCGTCGTCGTGCTCTGCCACCACGTGCACCGCGAGCAGTGGAGCATCGCCTTCGGGGACAACCGGGCGGGCCGGTTCGCGGCCCGCTTCGGCTGGTGGGTCGAGTCGCGGCTCGCGCCGCTGGTCTACCGGGGCTGCCGCTACGTCACGGTCAGCGAGATCAGCAAGACCGACCTGGTCGCCCTCGGCGTACGCGCCTCGGATGTCACGGTCGTGCACAACGGCACTCCGCCGGCCGCGGTGTCCGGGGAGCGCAGCCCGTCGCCCGAGATCCTCGTGCTCGGCCGGCTCGTGCCGCACAAGCGGGTCGAGCACGCCGTGCGCGCCGTCGACGCCCTCCGCTCGGAGATCCCGGACCTGCGGCTGACCATCGTCGGCCACGGCTGGTGGGAGCCGGAGATCCGCGCCGAGATCGACCGGCTCGGCCTCGGCCACCGGGTGGAGGTCGAGGGCTTCGTCGACGACGCGACCAAGCACCGGCTGCTCAGCCGCGCCTGGGTCCTCGCGACGCCATCGGTGAAGGAGGGCTGGGGGCTCTGCGTCGTCGAAGCTGCGGTGCACGGGACCCCCTCGGTGGCCTACCGCAGCGCAGGCGGGCTGGCCGAGTCGATCCTCGACGGTCGCACCGGCCTGCTCGCGGACGACAACGAGCCGGCTTTCGTCGCGGAGCTGCGCCGCCTGCTGACCGACGAGCTGCTGCGCACGCGGACCGGCCGGGCCGCATGCGCCCACGCCGAGCGGTTCACCTGGGCAGCCACGACCGCCTCCTTCGGCCGGGTCCTCGCAGAGGTCACCGGCACCCAGCCGCTCGTGATCCCCGCGCCGCGGGTGCACGAGGAGCAGTTGCCGGCCGGCTCACTCAGCGTGGGCTGACCGCACCCGAGCGGCCGCGGCCGCCAGCAGGAGCGCCAGGGCAGCCACGTCGCCCGCCACGACGGGGACGGCGGGCGGCGTCGTCTCCGCGAGTGGGGCCGGTGCCGGCAGTCGCCAGAGAGCCAGCTCCGGGCTGTCGACGACCAGCGCCGCGCCGTCGAGTCGCAGGTCGATGAGCCGCGCCTGCTCCGCGTCGCGCTCGACGAGCACCCAGCGGATCCCGGCAGCTCGCGCGTCGGCGACCAGCGGACCGGTCCCCGTCGCGAGCGACGTCAGCCGGGCTGCCAGCGCGTCCTCCCCCGGGACGATCCGACGGCCGACCCGTAACCGGTCGTCCGCGACGACGCGGCGCCCGAATGCCTTGACGGCAGGGTCAAGGACGGTACGACGCCGGTTCCACTGCGGGGCTCGGTACGCCGACCAGGGCAGCGCGAGCACGGCGCCGGGCACCGGATCGGCAGCGACGGCGCTGCGAGCCTGCGCCCACGCGCTGGGGTAGTCGACCGCGACGAGACGGCCGGAGATGCCGGCCGCGAGTCCGGGCAGCAGCAGCACGGGCACGAGGGCGACGAGGACCGCAAACGTGCGGCGCAGCCCAGGCAGCTGCCGGGCCAGCGCTTCGGCCGACAGCCCCAGTGCTGCGGCTTCGAGCACGGCGAGCGGACCGAGGTGGCGCGGCCCGTCACGGAGCAGGCCGGCGGCGGGGACGTGCTCGATCAGCAGCCGCAACAGGTCACGCAGCCCGGGCGTCGCACCGGCCGCTGCCACCACCAGGGAGAGCGCTGCCGCGACGACCAGTCCGCTCGCGGCCGGCCTGGGCCAGGCCGGCGCGGCGCCACGCAGCAGCAGGACAGTGCCGACAACCACCCCGACCAGCACCAGCAAGAGGACGAGCACCAGCCCTGCGGTGTCCCGACCGGACGGCACCGCATCGCCGCTCCAGATCCCGCCGAGGGTGGCCAGGCTGCCAGGGATGCCGAGGGGCGTATCCGCCCGCGCTGCGAAGGCGGCGACACCCTCCGGCGCTGCGGGTAGACCGCCCGGGCGAAGCAGGGCCGGCAGCAGCCACGGGGCGTCGAGCACGGCAGCCGCCGGTAGCAGCAGTGCCGCAGCCCGCCAGGCAGGCGCGCGGCCGCAGAGCAGGACGAGCAGCGCGGAAGCGACCGCCACCAGTCCCCCGGTCGGCGTGAGTGCCGCCAATGCCAGTGCGAGCAAGAGCGACGGCCATGCCCGCGTCTCACCACCTCGGACACGGCCGGCGGCGACCAGGACCCAGGGCAGAGCGGCGTATCCGAGCAGCACCGCCCACTGGCCCAGGGCCAGCCGCTCTGCGACGTAGGGATTCCACGCCATCACGGCCGCCGCGGTGACGCGGGCGACCAGCGGGCAGCCGGCCAGCAGGCGCGCTCCGCCGGCAGCGGCGATGACGAAGATCGAGACCAGCAGGAGCTTCTGGGCGATGTCGCCGGGGAGCAGGTGCGCGGACAACGTTGCGAGCAGGTCACTCGGCACAGCCCGGGGCACGCCTGCGGACAGCCCCAGCAGCCCCCGGGACCACGGCGGCCGGGGCAGGAAGACCATGTCGCCGACCAGCACGTAGCCCCGGTGCACCAGGACGGGGAACAGCGCCAGGACGGCGAGCACCAGGCCGACCAGGGGTCCGGCCTGCCGGGACAGCACCGCGCGCGACGGCACGGGACCTCCTCGGCGGTTCGTCGGCGGTACGGCCGCCGGGACCGTAGCGTGACCGGGGTGACACTGACGCGGGAGGAACCGCCGATCGTGGCGGCCGCTCCCGCGATCAGGCCCTATGCGCTCGCGCGGGCCGGGGCACTGGTCGCGCCGGCGATGGCCGTCGCCAACCTGCTTCAGTATGCCCTGCAGCTCACCGGCAGCCGGCGGCTCGCACCGGAGGGCTTCGGCGCGTTCGGCGCCCTGCTCGCGCTCGGCGTCGTCGGCGCGGTTCCGATGCTCGCCCTGCAGACCGTCGCCGCCCGGCACGTCGCTCTGCTGCGCGCCGATCCGACCGCCCGCGCCGCAGAGGTCTCGCGGCTGCTCCGGGCGTCACTGCGGATCGGTGCGGGGATCAGCCTGGCTGCACTTCTCGTCGCACCACTGGTCGCGGCGTTCCTGCACGTGTCGGTGCTCTCCGCTGCGTGCCTTGCCCTCTCACTCGGGCCGCTGGCCGTCGCCGGTCTCGCCCAGGGCGTGCTTCAGGGACGGGAGCGCTTCGCGGCACTGGCACTGCTGTTCCTGGCCGTGTCCGGTGTCCGCGTCGCCGGCGGCGTGATCGCCCTGGCGGTCTCCCCCACTGTCGACGCCGGTCTTCTCGGCACCGCAGCCGGCGCCGTCCTCGCTGCGGTCGTCGGAGTCGGTGCAGTACGACGGGAGCGCGCGCCGTCGTCGTACGGCACCGAGCCCGAGGGCTTCTCGCGCGAGCTCCGGCGGGCGGCGTCGGGTGTGCTGGCCCTGCTTGCTCTCGGTGGCATCGACCTGCTCCTGGCGCGCCACGTCCTGCCGGGCACCGAGTCCGGCCGCTACGCCGCCGGCGGACTTGTTGCGCGCGGCTGCTTCTGGGGTCCGCAGTTCGTCGCCGTCCTCGTCGTGCCGCGGGTCACGTCCGGGCAGGCGCAGGTGCTGCGCAGGGCGCTGCTGGTGGTCACGGGACTGGGGCTGCTCGAGGTCGGGCTTGCCCTCGCAGCCCCGTCGGCGCTCGTCGCGCTGGTCTTCGGCGACGACTACCGGTCGCTGACGCACGTCCTGGCGCTCTACGCCGTGGCCGGCGCCCTCCTCGCGCTGCTGCAGCTGATGCTGCAGACCGGGATCGCCCAAGGCGGCAGCTCCGTGGGGCGCTATGCCTGGTGCGCCATTGCCGTCGAGGTCGTCGTCGTGCTCGTCGTCCGCCCCGGCCTCGTCGGCCTGGTGACCCTGGCCTGCCTGGCGATTGCCGCCGCGACTGCAGTCAGCCTGCGCGACACCCTGCGGAACGCCCCGTGACCGAGACACGCCGCGACTGGTTCCCGGGGCTCGCGGCTGTTCGCGCCCTCGGCGCCACCTGCGTCCTCGGGACGCACGTCGGCTTCTACACCGGCCGAACGGCCTACGGCCCCTTCGCCGGGACCCTCGGACGACTGGACGTAGGAGTCGCGCTGTTCTTCGTGCTGACCGGCTTCCTGCTGTTCCGGCCCTATGTTCTGACCAGCGTGACGGGTCGGGCCGCGCCGTCCACCGGCCGTTACCTCCAGCACCGGGCGCTGCGCATCCTGCCGGCGTACTGGCTCGTGGTTGTGGTGTGCATGGTGCTGCTTCCGCCGCTGGGCGCGAGTGGGCAGCTGTCGGACATCGCGCACCACCTGACGCTGACCCAGATCTACGGGCTGGGCATCCAGCACACGGGACTGACGCAGGCCTGGAGCCTGTGCGTCGAGGTGTCCTTCTATCTCGCGCTCCCGCTCCTCGCTCGCTTGGTCCTGATCCGCGGCAGCGCCCGCACAGCGTGGTTGCTGCTGGCCTTCTTGGGCGTGGCCAGCGCGGCGTGGAACCCCTACCTCACGGCGACCGACGTGATCGACGTGCGCATCGCCGGTTACTGGCTCCCGAGCTTCCTCGACTGGTTCGTTGCGGGCATGGCCCTCGCCCTCGCACAGGTCCACCTGGCGCACGGGGTCGTGGCAGCCGGCTCGCGGCTTCGCCGGCTCGAGGACCTCGCCCGCTCACCCGGCTCCTGCTGGGCTGCGGCTGTCGGGGTGTTCGCGATCGCGACGTCAGCAGTCGCCGGCCCGACGACGATCCGCGCCGTGGTCGACGCGCCGACCGCGAGCAGTGTGCTGCTGAAGAACGTGCTCTACCTGCTGGTCGCCGTCCTCGTCGTGCTCCCGCTCGTCCTCGGCCCGCAACACGAAGGGCTCGCCCGACAGCTGCTCAGCTCGGCGCCGATGCAGTGGCTCGGCGAGATCTCCTACGGCATCTTCCTGTGGCACCTGGCGGTCCTCGAAGGGCTGCTGCGCCTGAGGCACCGGCCGTTGTTCACCGGCAGCTGGCTGGAGATCTTCGCCTTGGCCTGGTGCCTGACCATTCCTCTTGCGTGGGCGAGCTACCGCTTCGTCGAGCGACCACTGATGACCTGGCGACGGCGACCCGTCATCGTGCCCTCGCCGCGCAGCAGCGTCGACCAGATCCCGGCGAGCCCGATGAGACAGAGCGCCTGAGTCTCGGTGCTCCGCCCGAGGTAGCCGGCTCGC
>JAVXVI010000023.1:0-4474 GCA_032230005.1 Actinomycetota bacterium
GAGGCCGCCGACTGGCCGACGCTGATCAGCAGGCCGAGCGACGTGCTGGGGTACTTGATGCCGAAGCCGAGGTAGGACAGCGCCGTCTCGGACAGGATCGCGAAGGCCACCGTGATCGTCGCGTTGACGATGATCGGCCCGACGGCGTTGGGCAGCAGGTGGCGGAAGATGATCCGCCGGTTGGTGGCACCGAGGCAGCGGGCCGCCTCGACGTACTCCTTCTCGCGCAGTGACAGGAACAGCCCGCGGATGACGCGCGCGATCGACAGCCACGACAACGAGGCCAGGATCAGCGCGATCGCGATGGGGGACCCGCCGCCGCCGGCCAGCAGGGTGCTCAGGCAGACCAGGATGGCGAACGACGGGATCGTCAGCAGCAGGTCCACGAACCGCATCATGAGCGTGTCGGTCCGGCCACCGTAGAACCCGGACAGCGCGCCGAACACCGTGCCGAAAGCCGTCGAGATCAACGCGACCAGCAGGGCGACCAGGACCGAGATCCGGGTGCCGGCAAGCACCTGCGCCAGCAGGTCGTGCCCGACCGAGTCGGTGCCCATGGGGTGCTTGAGGCTGGGACTGAGCGACAGGTCGTCGGTGATGGTGGTGTTCTTGTAGTGCCAGATGACGTCGCCGAACAGGGACGTCAGCACCAGCAGCAGGAACAGGCCCAGGCTGAACACGGCCAGCCGGTGCTGCAGGAACCGGCGCACGATGAGCGAGGTCTGCGAGCGCCGCTCGGCGGTGAACTCGCGCTCGACGGCGGGGCCTGGCAGGGCCGTCCCGACCATGTCGGGGGCCGGGATGGTCAGATCAGGCATACCGGATCCTCGGGTCGAGCAGGGCGTAGAGCAAGTCGGCGATCAGGTTGAACGCGACGACGATGACGGCCGACACCATCAGCCAGGCGAGCAGCCGGTTGATGTCCTGGTCGGTGACCGAGGTCAGCAGCATCTCGCCCATGCCGTGCCAGGCGAACACCCGCTCGGTGATGACCGCCCCGCCGAGGATGGCGCCGACGTCGAGCGCGACCACCGTGGTGATGGGGATGAGGGCGCACCGCAGCGCGTGCCGGACGAGCACCCGCCGCTTCGACAGCCCCTTCGCGCGGGCGAGGCGGATGTAGTCGCTGTTGAGGACGTCGAGCATCGACGAGCGCTGGTAGCGGCTCCAGGCGGCGTAGCTGATGGCGGCCAGAGCGACCGTGGGCAGGATCAGGTGGCCGACCTGGTTGCCCAGCCTGGACAGGAAGCTGCCGGTGAGGTTGGGCGTCGAGTCGCCGATCGTGTAGACGAGCGTCTTGCCGGCCCACTTGTTGATGTCGATCGCCAGGAACTCCTTGAGGAGCGCGGCCAGCCAGAACACCGGCATGGACAGGGCGACGAAGCCGAGCAGCGTCGCGGTGTAGTCGATCCCGGAGTACTGCTTCACGGCCGACAGCACGCCGACCACCATGGCGAGGATCACCGCGATCAGCATGGCCAGGATCACCATGCGCAGCGTGACGCCGAGGCGGTGGGTGAGGTCTGCCCCGATGTCGTAGCCCTTGACCGAGGGCCCGAAGTTGCCGTGCACGATCCCGGTCAGCCAGTGCCAGTACTGCGCGGGCAGCGAGTGATCGAGGTAGAGGTTGTGCCGGCGCTGCTGGAGCACCGCCTCGGGCACCGGTGGGTTGCGGCCCTTCAGGTCGGCCAGCGGGTCACCGGCGAGGTGGACCAGCGCGTAGACGATCATCGACGACAGGAGCAGCAGCGGGATGGAGATCAGCAGGCGTCTCAGCGCGTAGGCGTACACGTGCGGGTCCTTCCGGCTGCTGTACGGCGAACGGGACGGATGTCGAGGCTACGAGCAAAGAGCAAGGGAGGCCCCCCAGTCTGACTGAGGGGCCTCCCGTGCTCAAGAAGTGCTTACTTCAGACCCCACGTCCCGACGTTCCAGAACGGGCCCTCGGACGACGCATTGTCGCCGATGTTGACGTACTTGTCGCTGTAGGCGATGAACGTCGGCTTCTGGTACAGCGGGATGGTGGCCACGTCGTCCCAGATCTGCTTGTCGATCGCGTTGTAGGCGTCGGTCGACTTCTTCGCGTCCAGGATGTCGTTGGCGTCCTTGAAGGCCTTGTCCACTGCCGGGTTGCTGTACTGGCCGTAGTTCTGGCCGCCGCCGGTGGAGTAGATGCCCTTGTTGGAGGACGCGAACGGGGTCGCGACCCAGGCGAAGTCGGCGATGTCGAAGTTGTGCTTCGGCAGGCGCTCGCCGAACAGGACCGACGACTTCGAGTTGTCGATCTTGATGTCGATGCCGATGGCCTTCATCTGCGTCTTGAACAGCTCGCCCTGCGTCTCGCGGAGGGCGTTGCCGGAGGTGGTGGAGAAGCGGAAGGAGAGCTTCTTGCCGCCCTTGGCGTAGATGCCGTCAGCGCCCTTGGTGTAGCCGGCGCCGTCGAGCAGCTTGGTCGCACCAGCCACGTCACCCTTGCCGAGGCCGCCGGAGTTGTCGACGTACTCCTTCTGGTTGTTGACGTAGATGTGGTTGCCCAGGACCTCGGCCTTGTCGCTGAACTGGCCGACGGTGCGCTTGAGCATCGAGGTGCGGTCGAGGCCCGTCAGGATCGCCTTGCGGACGGCGATGTCACCGAGACCCGGCGTCTTGACGTTGAAGTCGAGGTGCTCGAAGGAGAGGCCGAAGTTGGTCTGGCTGACGATGCCGGGGATGCCCTTGACCTGCGCAACGAGGTCGAGCTGCGGCTGCGGGTAGATCATCTGCACTTCGCCGTTCTTCAGCGCGTCCGGCTGCGTCGTCGACTCGGGCAGGAAGCGGAACACGACCGAGTCGAGGTGCGCCTTCGGGCCGTAGTAGGCGTCGTTGCGGACGATGGTCAGGCTGTCCGTCGGCTTGTAGGTGCCGAACTTGAAGGGGCCACCGGAGACCGGCAGGCTCTTGTTGAAGCCGTTGTTCCAGGCCTCGACGACGCCCTTCGGGTTGGCGTTGACGATGTGCGCCGGGAGCAGGTAGCTGAACAGGGACTTCCAGTCCGGGAACGTCTTCTTGAACACGACGGTGACGGTCTTGCCGCCGTCGGAGCCGGTGACCGACTGGATGTCCTCGTAGCCGGTCGTGCTGGCGACGTCGAACTTCGGGTTGGTGCCGTTCTCGGCCTTCCAGAGGAGCGTGAAGTCGTCAGCGCTGATCGCGGTGCCGTCGGACCACTTGGCCTCCGGCTTGATCTTGTAGACGATCGTCTCCGGGGAGCTCGACGTCAGGTCGGCCGAGGTGAGCATGTCCTTGTTCATCTGGACGGTGAAGTCAGGGTGTGCGTAGAACGCGCTGGGCAGGATGCCCTCGACGACGTTGACGACAGAGGTGCCGCTGTCCTTCGAGGTGAGGCCGTTGAACCCGGTCGGCTCCTGGTCGGCGCCGTACGTGATCGTGCCGCCGTCCTTGGCCGTCACGGTCGGGGTGTTCTTGGAAGCTGCCGGGGAGCTCGAGCCGCCGCAGGCGGCGGCGAACGCTAGGACCAGCACGATGGGCAGGGCTTTCACAGCTGTACGACGTGCGCTCACGGGCGCGCTCCATGTTTGTGTGTGACTGCCGGCGCGGGCAGGCGATGGTCATGTACGCCCCGGAGTGAAGCAGGTCGTGACGCCGAAACGCAGAACTGACGCCATCCTGTGATGTTCCAGTCTGATCACGATGGGCGGCCGCGTCGTGACCCGACCGGGGGAGTGGCAGTCTCTCCCCCCGTGCGACAGGATGCCCGGCGGGACGGCTCGCTGTGGCGGGACCGCAACTTCGCCCTCCTCTGGGCCGGTCAGTCGGTCAGCGAGCTCGGCTCGCAGGTCACGATGCTCGCGCTGCCGCTGCTGGCGACCATCACGTTGCACGCGTCCACGTTCGAGGTCGCGCTGCTCTCGGTGTTCAGCAGCGCTGCGTTCCTGCTCGTCGCCCTGCAGGCCGGCGCGCTGGTGGACCGGCTGCGCAAGAAGCCTGTCCTGGTTCGTTCCGATTTTGCCCGCGCCGTCCTGATCGCCACCATCCCGGTCGCGCAGCTGTTCGGGGTCCTGACGATCTGGCAGATGTATGTCGTCGCGCTCGCGGCGAGCGTCCTGACGGTGTTCTTCGACGTCGCCTACCAGTCGTACCTGCCGGTGCTCGTCACCCGCGACCAGCTCGTCGAGGGCAACTCGAAGATCGCCGGCTCCTCGGCGGTCGCGCAGTTCGCCGGGCCCGGCGTCGGCGGCGCCCTCGTCGCGGCCGTCGGTGCGCCGTACGCCGTCATCGTCGACGCGGCCAGCTTCCTGGTGTCCGGCGTGGCAACGGCGGCTGTGCGGGACAACGAGCGGCAGCCGGCGCCGAGGGAGGCCGGGCGGCGGTTGCGCGACGACATCCGGGAAGGGCTGTCCTTCGTCGTACGCCACCCGATCCTGTCCAGGATCGTGGGCTGCACCGGCACCTCGAACTTCTTCAGCAACATGGC
>JAVXVI010000024.1:0-8884 GCA_032230005.1 Actinomycetota bacterium
ATGACCGGGTGGGGGCAGAACGGCCCGTTGGCGGACCAGGTCGGCCACGACATCAACTACGCCGGGCTCGCCGGTGCGATCGGTGCGATCGGCGAGAACGGCGGCAAGCCCGTCGTACCCCTCAACCTGGTCGCCGACTTCGGCGGCGGCGCGCTCTTCTGCGTCGCGGGCGTGCTGGCAGCCCTCGTCGAGCGCGGCAGCAGCGGTCAGGGGCAGGTCGTCGACGTCGCGATGGTCGACGGCGTCTCGGCGCTCATGACGATGTTCTGGTCGATGCGCGCCGGCGGCGGCTGGCACGACGTGCGCGGCAGCAACCTGCTCGACGGCGGCGCGCCCTTCTACGACACCTACGCCTGCTCCGACGGGCAGTACGTCGCTGTCGGCGCCATCGAGGAGCAGTTCTGGCGCGAGGTGGTGGACGTCCTCGAGCTGCACGACGCGCCGGACCGCGGTGACGTGACGCGCTGGCCGGAGCTGCGGGCCCGGCTGGCGGCGAAGTTCCTCGAGCGGACCCGCGACGACTGGGCGGAGGTCTTCGCCGGCCGACCTGCGTGCGTGACGCCCATCCTGGTGATGGGGGAGGTGCCGGATCACCCGCACATCCGCGATCGCGGGGTCGTCGTGCAGGACGCCGGGGTCAACCGCCCCGCGCCGGCGCCGCGCTTCTCCCGGACGCCGGGCGAGCTCCCGCCGTGGGACGGGTACGACGACGCGCTGGCCGGCTGGGGGCTCGACGATGTCGAGCGCAAGCGCCTGCGCGAGGCCGGCGCGCTGGGACCTGACACGGGCGACGGCGCCTAGTCCAGGACCGACGGGTCGGCGCGCAGCTCACGCCGCGCCATCGCCTCGAACAACCCCGGGAACGGGTTGGCGGTGAAGTACGCGCCGAAGTCGGTCACGACCTCCGGGCGCATCGGCTTGCCGCCCCCGACCGCCTCGACGTGCCACGCCTGCCGGCACCGCCACTCGAACGACGAGGCGCGCAGGTAGGCCATCGCCGGCGTCTGGCCAAGAACGAGGACGCCGTGGTTGGCCAGCAGCGCGACATCTGCCGAGCCCACGGCGGCGACTGCGGTGCGGGCGTTGTCGACCTGGTCGACGGAGCCCTCGTAGTCGTCGAAGAGGGCGACCTCGCCGGAGTACATCGCGCCGGTCTGGTCGTAGAACGGCGGCACCCGGTGCAGGTCGGACCAGATCGTGCTCCAGCGCGGGTGGTTGTGCACCGCGACGCCGACGTCGTGCCGCGCGCGGTGCAGCTCGACGTGCAGCGTGATGGCCGGCGTGATCGTCCAGCGGCCGTCGAGCAGGTTGCCTTCGGCGTCCATGTGCATGACGTCGGAGGCCCGCAGCTCATCCCACGTCATCCCGAACGGGTTGCACAGGAACGTGCCGTCGGGCTGCTTGTAGGTGATGTGCCCCGACAGGTGGTCGTCGTAGCCCTCGCGGAACAGCATCCGGGCCAGCAGCGCCAGCTCCTGCGCAGGAGTGAGGTCGGGCAGTGCCGGGCCGAGCTCGCGACCGCCCGCCGTGACATCGACCTGCGGGCGCTCGGATGTCGTTGCGGTCATCGGCTTGCTCCTACGGGTTCGCGGGCGGCGGCGGTGTCCATGGGCAGGGTGGGCGGGAGGTCCAGCATCGTGATGGCGTTGCCGCGCACGATCTTGTAGATCTCCTCGGTCGTGAGGCCGGCCATCGCGCGCTGTGCATAGGCGAGGGTGTCCGGCCAGGTCGTGTCCTGGTGCGGGTAGTCGGTCTCGAAGGTGATCTGGTCGATGCCGATCGCGTCCCGCGCCTGGATGCCGAAGTCGTCCTCGAAGAAGCACCCGTAGACGCGGCCGGGGACGTAGTGGCTCGGCGGCTTGGTGATGACCGGGTCGAGCATGGCCGTGCCGGAGCCCTTCGTGAAGATGTTGTCGACGCGCTCGAACATGAACGGCATCCAGCCGATCTGGCTCTCCGAGAAGGCGATCTTCAGCTGCGGGAAGCGGGCGAGGACACCCGAGAGCAGCCAGTCGGCCATCGCCATCTGGCTGTTCATGTTGGTGAGCGCGATCATCACGCTGGCCGGTGCGTCCGCTGACGTGGTGTTGAAGCCTGACGACGACCCGATGTGCATGCAGACCACCGTGCCGGTCTCGTCGCACGCCTCGAAGACCGGATCCCAGTAGCGACCGGCGTCGTGGATGCTCGGCAGCCCCAGGTTGGACGGCATCTCGGAGAACGTCACGGCACGGACCCCACGGGCGGCGTTGCGCCGGATCTCGGCGGCCGCTGCCGTCGGGTCCCAGAGCGGGATGAGGCACAGCGGGATCAGCCGCCCGCCGCTCTCGCCGGCCCACTCCTCGACCATCCAGTCGTTGTAGGCCAGGACGCACTGCATCGCGAGGTCCTTGTCATGGGCCTCGAGGAACGTCTGCCCGCAGAAGCGCGGGAACGTCGGGAAGCACAGTGACCGCTCGATGTGGTTGACGTCCATGTCGGCGAGTCGCTCCGGCACGGAGTAGTAGCCCGGTCGCATCTCGTCGAAGGACACCGGGTTGCGCGAGCGCTCCGCGATCGGCACGCCGGCGCAGGCAGTCGCTCCGCAGATGACGACGCGCAGGTCCTCGTAGGCCCAGAAGTCGGTGATCGGCCCGTCGGGGGCCGGCCGGAACGGCCAGTGCCGCCCCTCGGGCGAGAACTCCCACGGCAGTCGCACGATGTGCGGCGCCTGGTCGCGGTAGCGGACCGGCAGCCGCCGCACGAACAGGTCCGGCGGCTCGACGACGTGGTCGTCGACCGAGATGATCGGCGGGATGTCCGGGATGGCGACCAGGTCGGGATCTGGCATCGCGCGCTCCTCGCTGTCGCGGCTCAGGCCGGCGCCTTGACCCTGAGTTATCTATCATTGTAGTGATAGCGCATGACGGCAAGGGCGGTCCCGTAGTGGCGATCGGGCTTCGCGACGAGCACGAGGCCCTGCGCCAGTCCGTGGCCGGCTGGCTGACCGACCGCTGTCCGAGCGCCGTCGTGCGCGCCGGGCTCGAGGATGCCGACGAGCCGCGCACTCCTGCCTGGTCCGAGCTGGCCGGGCTGGGTTGGCTCGGACTGCACCTGCCGGAGCCGTACGGCGCCGGCTACGGCCTGCTGGAGCTGTGCGTCGTCCTCGAGCAGACCGGCCGCGCGATGCTGCCCGGGCAGCTGCTGCCGACCGCGCTCCTGTCGACGGTGCTGGCCCGCGGCGAGGCGGATCCGGAGCTGCTCGCGACCCTCGCCGACGGCTCGGCTACCGGCACGGTCGCCTGGCGGGCCGGCGAGCTGACGGGCACGGAGACGCCGGATGGTGTGCAGGTCGCCGGCCGCCTCGAGCCGGTCCTGTGCCCGGCATCCTCGGATTGGCTGCTCGCGCCGGTGCGCATCGGCGACCACCGCGACTGGTTCCTGCTCGCCCGCGAGCAGGTCGAGACCGTGCAGCTCGACAGCCTCGACCTGACGCGGCGGGTCGGTGGTCTGACGGTGGCCGCCGTCGTACTCCCGCCTGCTCGTCGGGTCTCTGTCGACGACCGTGCTGTCGACGCCGCGGCCGCGCTGCTGCTCGCTGCGGAAGCCGCGGGGATCGCCGGCTGGTGCCTGGAGACGGCCACGGCGCATGCGCGGGTGCGGGTGCAGTTCGGCCACCCGATCGGTCACTTCCAGGCGGTCAAGCACGCCTGCGCCAACATGCTCGTCGCCACCGAGCAGGCGGCTGCGGCGGCATGGGACGCGGCGATCGCGGCCGATGGCTGCGACGACCTCGACGAGGTGCTGCTGGCCGCCGAGGTCGCCCTCGCGATCTGCGCGGACGCCGCCTTCGACAACGCCAAGCGGTGCATCCAGCTGCTCGGCGGCATCGGCTTCACCTGGGAGCACGACGCGCAGCTCTACCTGCGCCGCGCGACCGCGGTCCGCGCTCTCGTGGGCGGTGAGGACACCTGGCGGGTGCGGGTGGCGAAGCAGAGCCAAGCCGGCGTACGACGGCGTCACTCGCTCGAGCTGCCTGCCGAGGCCGAGGCGATCCGGGCCGGCATCCGCGAGGAGGTCGGGCTGCTCGCCGATCTGGGCGCCGGCGACCTGCGCAAGGGGCTCGCTCTCGGGGGCTGGCTCGAGCCGCACCTGGCCCCACCCGCGGGTCGGGCGGCGACTCCGCTGGAGCAGCTCGTCATCGCCGAGGAGCTCGCCGCCGCGGGTATCGAGCGGCCGCACCTCGAGGTCGGTGCGTGGGCGCTGCCGACGCTTCTCGAGCACGGGACTGCCGAGCAGCGCGAGCGGTGGGTCCAGCCGACCCTGCTCGGCGAGGTCGTGTGGTGCCAGCTGTTCTCCGAGCCCGGTGCAGGCTCGGACCTGGCATCGCTCAGCACGACGGCCCGCCCGGTCGACGGCGGCTTCGTCGTGTCCGGGCAGAAGGTCTGGACGACCAACGGGGCCATCGCCGACCTCGGCATCCTGCTGGCCCGCACGGATCCGGAGCGACCGAGGCACCGGGGCATCAGCTACTTCGTCCTCGACATGCACGCGCCAGGCGTCGAGGTGCGGCCGCTGCGCGAGCTGACCGGCGAGGCGATGTTCAGCGAGGTGTTCCTCAGCGACGTCTTCGTGCCGGCCGACTGCCTCATCGGTGAGCTGCACGAGGGCTGGGCCGTCACGCGCTCGACGCTCGACGCCGAGCGGGTGTCCATCAGTGCAGGGACGTCGTTCGGTGGTGGTCTCGAGGAACTGGTCCGGGTCGTCGCGGCGCAGCCGCGCGGCGAGGTCATCGACGCCCGACTCGGCGCTCTCATCGCGGAGGCGCAGAGCGTTGCCCTGCTCGGGCTGCGCAGCACCAGCCGCGCTCTGTCGGGGAGCCTCGGTGCAGAAGCCGCCGTACGCAAGCTGGTCGGTGCGGAGAACGAGCAGCGCGTGCTCGAGCTCGGCATGGACCTGCTGGCCGGTGGCGGCACGCACCTCGGCACCCCGGACAGCGCGACCTGGGTCGGCGGCTTCCTCGGCGGCCGCTGCCTCACGATCGCGGGGGGCACCAGCGAGGTGCAGCGCAACGTCATCGCCGAGCGGATGCTCGGGCTGCCCCGCGACGTCGGCCGCTGAGGAAGGACTGCCATGGAGGTTCTCGACACCTACGTCAAGGCGCTGCAGGAGCACGACTGGGCGGCGCTCGCCGACACCCTGTCGGACGAGAGCCTGCGCCGGGTCGGGCCGTTCCTCGACGTCGTCGAGGGCAAGGACGCCTACGTCGCCTTCCTGTCCGGCCTCATGCCGACCCTGCAGAACTACCGGCTGACCGTCGACCGCGTCTCGGAGCTGCCGAGCGGCGAGGCGGTCGTCGAGCTCCGCGAGCAGCTTGACGTCGACGGCGTCAGCCAGGAGTTCCCGGAGGCCATCTTCTTCGGCTTCGACGCCAGCGGGCTCATCACGACGGTCCGGATCTACATCCAGCAGCCGGGCGCCTCGGCGCCGGTCGAGGGCGGCAGCGCCGCGCCCTGACGGCCGGTTTCACCTGCGTTGACATCCCCACCCATCCTCTCAAAGATAGACAAGTCGCCCATCGCGGGCTGAGGAGGCGTGCGTGAGTCGCAGGACGGTGCATCGGCGCCGCGTCGTCCTGTCGGGCCTCGTCGCGGTCGTGACCGCGCTGTGCGCCGGCTGCGGCACGCGCATCGACCACGCGGCCGTCGTCGCGGCCAACGCCGGCCAGGGTGCCCGTGCCGCCGACGCCGTGGCAGCCCCCGGCGCAGCGGCCACCAGCGCACCCGATGCGGCCGGTCCGGTCGCTTCGGCGGGTACGACGGCGACCAACCAGGGTGGCCGGTCGGCGAGCACGACCGGCGCGCCACAGGGCGGCGAGACCGTCGTGGTCAGCAACAGCGGCGGCAGCACCGGCGCCAGCAGCACCACCCCCGGGGGCAAGAGCGCGGGCGGCGCAAAGCTCACCGGTGCGCCGGTCGTCGTGGCGAGCGTCGGCGACTACTCCGGCATCGCGGGTGCGTCGGAGAAGGACGGCCCCAAGGCGCTGCAGGTGTGGGCCTCCTGGGTCAACGACCACGGCGGCATCAAGGGGCACCCGGTCAAGGCCTACGTCGTCGACGACGGCATGGACCCGCAGCGCTACCAGGCGGCGGTCAAGGACCTGGTCGAGAACAAGCACGTCATCGCCTTCGTCGACAACTTCGCCCCGTTCACGATCCAGGCGGGCGTGAAGTACCTCGAGAGCAAGCACGTCCCGGTGGTCGGCGGCGACTGCGCGGAGTACGTCTGGAACCAGAGCACGATGCTGTTCCCGCAGTGCCCGGCGTACGTCAGCTCGATCTGGGGGATCGCCCACGTCGGCGCTGTCTACGGCAAGGGCAAGAAGTTCGGCGCCATCATCTGCTCCGAGGCCGCCGCCTGCACGAGCACGAAGACCGAGTGGTTCGACCACGGGCTCGCCAAGAACGCCGGGGTCGACCCGGTCTACGAGGCCGACGTCTCGATCGGACAGCCCGACTTCACCGCCGAGTGCCTCGACGCGCAGCGGGCGGGTGTGCAGATCATGTCGATCGTCGCGGACGTCGGCACGGTCGGCCGCGTCGTCAACTCGTGCGACCGGCAGGGCTTCCACCCGCAGTACGTCCAGGGCTCCGGGACGATGGACGCGCACCTCGCGACGCTGCCGGGGATGGCCGATGCCCTGGTGCAGCTCAACGACTTCCCGTGGACGGTGTCGGGCAACGCGCTGGTGGACGAGTTCCGCGCGGCGTACCAGGCCTATGCCCCTGACGACCCGCTGACGCCCAACGCCAGCCAGGGCTGGGCCTCGGCCAAGGTGTTCCAGAAGGCGGCTGCGGGAATCGGATCGACGCCGACCAGCGCGCAGATCCTCGAGGGCCTGTGGTCGATGCGCGGCGAGACGGTGGGCGGCCTCGCGCCGCCGCTGACGTTCGCGCGCAACCGCCCCGCGCCGGACGCGAAGTGCTCGTTCGCGATGCAGGTCAAGAACGGCAAGATCGCCGCGCCGTTCGGTCTGAAGACGGTGTGCCGATGAGGCGCCGGATCCTGTCCGGAGCCCTCGCCGTCGGGGTCGCCGCGATGGCGGTCCTGCTCGGCGGCGGTCCCGCTGCAACCGCGGGGTCGCCCGGCTACCTCGGCGTCGCGGCTGCGGACGGCGTCCGCGTCGGCGTCGTCGTCGAGCACTTCCTCGTCGTGTCCAACGTCGTCGACGTCGGTGGTCCGGCGGCGCAGGCTCTCGTCAACGGGTTCGGGGACTCGACGGCCTACGCCGCCTACCCCTATCCCGGAGAGATCGTCCTGACAGCGCACGGGCTGTCGCAGGGCGCTGCGCCGGAGTACCCGCTGATCGCCCAGAGCAGCAACCCGACGCGACCGACCGGCGAGGTGAGCCAAGGCCCTTACGACCTCAAGGCCACGAGTCGAGATGAGGCCTCGACAGCGGTCGCGACGGCCAGCGCGGAGGGCGGTCCGGTCGTCGCCGGACACACGCGGTCCACGGCGTCGACCGTCCACGACCCCGTGTCGGGCACCGTGACCTCGGAGAGCGAGAGCACGGTCGAGGGGCTGTCGTTCGCCGGGGTGCTTCGGTTCGGCCGGGTGCACTCGCGGGTGCGGGTCGTGGGCAGGCCGGGTGCCAAGCCGGTGCGCACGTCCGACACCCAGGTCGCCGACGTGACGGTGGCCGGCCAGCAGGTGGCGCTGACGGACAAAGGCCTGGTCCTCGCCGGCACGACCGTGCCGCTGCCGGCCGACAGCACCGCCAACGCCGCGCTCGCTGCGGCGGGGATCACCGTGCACTACCTCGCGGCCTACTCCGCCGGCCCGACTGCGGTCGCACCGGGCGTTGCGGTGTCCGTCGTGCAGGACGTGCCCGGCGCCGGGCGGACGACGGTCACCTACACGGTCGGACAGGCTTCGGCGACCGCGCGGCCCGGTGCTCTCGCGGTCACCGGCGATCTGCTGCCGGCGATCGGCACGGCGGCTCGCCCGCAGCTGCCCCTGCAGCCCGCCGCGGGCGGCGGCGTGGTGCCGCCGGCCACGGGCACGTTGCCGGCCACCGACGTGTCGCCCGTCGCGCCGGCGCCCGCAGCAGCGCCGGCCCCGGCCACCGCTCCGGTCGACGCCAGCGCGTTTCGCGGGGTCGGGCTGTCGACCGGTCCCTCGTCGGCGAGCCTCTACGCCGTCGTCGCCCTCGGCGCGGTCGTCATGGCCGGTGCCGCCCAGCTGTTCCGAGTCCTGGCGGTGAGGTTGGCATGGAGCTGACGACGTGGGCACGTGCGCAGTGGGACCGCCTGCTGGCGTGGCTGCTGGTCGCCGTCGGTCTGGTGGTCCTGCTCGTCGGCTGGCTCGGCGTCAGCGGGACGCCGTACCTCGCCGAGCAGCTGCCCTACCTCGTCTCGGCGGGGATGCTCGGGCTGTTCCTGCTCGGGCTCGGCGCAACGGTGTGGATCTCGGCGGACCTGCGCGACGAGTGGCGCAAGCTCGACGAGCTCACCGAGGTCCTGACCGAGGTGCGCGCAGCAGGCAGCGCGGAGTGACGGCACCCTCCCGGCAGCCGTACCCCTGGCGGGTCGAGGACCTGCTTCGCTGGTACGCCGTCCTGGCCCTTTCGCTGCTCGGCCTGGCGGTCGCCTGGTGGGGGATCAGCGGCACGGTGAGCCTGTCCCGCAGCATCACCTGGCTCGACGTCGCCGTGCTCTGCCTCGTCGCCAGCGGACTGGCAAACACCCGCTGGCTGCTGCAGGGACGTCGCGCCCTGGCCGCCCGTCGCGCTGCCGAGCTGCCCGATGTCGACGAGCTGCGCCGGCTGCTGCAACGACCGCAGGCCGTCGGCCTCCGGGTTGCTGTCGCGGGGTCGTCGCTGCACCACCAGCCCGACTGCCAA
>JAVXVI010000025.1:0-2811 GCA_032230005.1 Actinomycetota bacterium
GCATGATGCAAACGCTCGACAGGGCGAGGAAGACCTGCGGGTTGCCGATGTTGACCACCAGCAGCCCGACCGTCAGAACGCCGACCACGATGGCGGGACGGATGGGCGTGCCCGTCCGCGGGTTCACCTTGGCCAGAGCTGCCGAGAACGGCAGCGCCTTGTCCCGCGCCATGGAGAAGATCATGCGAGTGGTGGCGGTCTGGATCGCAAGAGTGCAGACGCTGACGGCGAGGGCCACGTCGACGAGGAAGACTCGGCCCAGGGTGTCACCGAGACGGCTCGTGAGGACATAGGGCAGGCCCTTGGTCGGATCGCCCAGGCTGCCGTCGATGACCGAAGGGGCGGCCATCAAGGTGGCGAGCAGCATCAGCGCGCCCCCGATGCCGGAGACGACCAGCGCCCGCAGGATCGTGCGCGGCGCCGTACGCCGCGGGTTCTTGGTCTCTTCCGACAGCTCGCCGGCGCTGTCGAAGCCGACCATGACGTAGGCCGCCATGAGGCCCGAGATGATGAACGACCAGAGATAGCCGCTGCCGTGCCCGACGCCCGCACCGGTGTGCAGCACGACGCCGGGTCCGCGCTCGCTCTTGGCGAACAACGCAACGCACAGCAGCGTCACCCCGATGAGTTCGCAGGTGACCCCGACGCTGTTGATGACGTTCATGACCTTGACACCGACCGCGTTGATCGCGGTGGTCACGACGAGCAGACAGCTGCCCAGGAAGACGGCGTTGCCGCCGAAGCTGCTCAAGACCTGGAAGCCGCTCCAGACAGCAGGCAGCACGAGCTCCAGCGCGATCGCGGCGGCGGCCACGGTGACGATCTGTGCGACGAGCATCAGCCAACCGGCGGTCCAGCCCCAGACCTTCCCGCCGAGCCGCGTGGCCCACTGGTAGATGCAGCCCGAGATCGGGTAGCGCGCGGCGAGCTCGGAGAAGCACAGGGCGACCAGGAGCTGACCGGCGAAGACGATCGGCCAGGTCCAGAAGAAGGACGGTCCTCCGAAGGCGAAGCCGAAAGCGAAGAGCTGGAACACGGTCGTGAGGATCGAGACGAAGGAGAACCCGGCGGCGAACGAGCCGTAGCTCCCGATGTTGCGGTGCAGCTGCTGCTGGTAGCCGAAGGACCGGAGGTCCTCAGCGTCCTCGCGGGGTGCAGCCCCGCTGATGATCGTCGCGGTGATGGCAGACCTCCTGGTGCGGAGGCCCCGGGGTGCTCGGCGCAGGCCGGGGCCGTGTTTCGGCCTCCCGGGCTTTTCTCCCGCCGTGGAACGGGAAGCGCCGAGGCGCCACCCGCCTGCGTCTCTCGGACCAGGCCCCCCGTTGCCGGAGGCGGAACCCTAGACGCGCCCTGCCACCTGAGCAGGTCACGGTGGACTCTGGGCGGCCCGCGTTGCCGGACGGGGTCTGCTCTGTGACGCGGGGGTTACTTTTCTCGCGCCACCGTCCTTGCGCGCCGCGACGCTCGAGGTGCGCCGTTGTCGTCGTCGCCCAGCAGAGCCAGGTATCGTGGCGCCAGAAGGGGAGTAGCCCCCAACCGCTGAGTCGACATGCTGGCGCGAGAGTTGCGCCCGGTTCACGGACCGCACGCAAGTGCGGTGGGCGAGACCTTCGACCGTTTCCCTGTGGGGAGCCGGTCGAAGCGTCGGCGCCCGCGCCCCTCGTTCCGACCGGAGTCCCTGAGACCCGGAAAGGAACGCCAACGCATGCAGGCACTACTGCTGAGCTTCGGAGTCATCTTTGTCGCCGAGCTGGGCGACAAGTCGCAGTTGATGGCGATGACCTTCGCTGTCCGCTACAAGTTCTGGACCGTTCTGGCTGGCATCACAGTCTCGACTGCGCTGGTGCATCTCGCGTCGGTAGGCATCGGGCGCGCTGTTGGCGTACGTCTGCCGACCTCGCTCATCAACATCGTGGCAGGAGTGGCCTTCCTGGCCTTTGCCGGCTGGACCCTCCGAGGTGATGAGCTCAGCAACGAGGAGGCTGACAAGGCGCAACGCGTCAAGCGGTCGGCGTTCCTCGCAGTGGCTGTCGCGTTCTTCCTCGCCGAGCTGGGTGACAAGACGATGCTGGCCACCATCACCCTCGCGACGACCGAGGGCTGGTTCGGTACCTGGCTCGGCTCGACGCTCGGCATGGTCGCGGCAGACGCCCTCGCCATCGGCGTAGGCGCGGTGCTCGGCAAACGGTTGCCCGAGAAGTCGGTACGCATCGGCGCGGCAGCCTTGTTCGTCGTCTTCGGCGCGCTACTGATCCTCGAGGGCCTGGTCCGATGAGCTCGGCCCGAACGCGGCGGCATGCTCGTCGGCCCACTGCCGAAACGTCCGCGGTGGCGATCCGACGACGACGAGGCCGGTGGACGTCATGAACGCCGGGTACCCGATGGTCGCGCCGCATGCGTTGAGCAGCATGTCCACCACGGGGCGCGGCCACGTCAGCTCGGTCTCGTGCCGGAACTCGTCTGGAGACAGCTCCTCGAACCGGAGCCGGCGGCCGATGGCGTCGCCGATGATGCTCACCTGCTCGGCCTGACTCAGTGCCTCAGGGCCGGTGAGGACGTAGTCGCCGCCCGCATGCCCGTCCTCGCAGAGGGCCCGTGCCGCCACTGCCGCGACGTCGCGCTCGTCGACCGGTGCCGTCTCGGCCGCGCCGTAGGGCCACCGGACGACGTCGCCGTCCCGGATCATGGACCCCCACCAGAGCCGCGTGTTCGACGCGAACATCCCCGGACGGAGGATCGTCGACGCGAGCCCGGCAGCCGCGATCAGGCGTTCGACCTCGGCGTGGAGAGCAGCCATGGGGTTCGGCTGCT
>JAVXVI010000026.1:0-3421 GCA_032230005.1 Actinomycetota bacterium
CTTCTGGTTGGCGATCGTCAGGATCCGCCGGTGCGCCGGCTTGGGGAAGTCGTCGCGCCCTCCGGGGTTGAGGACGCGTACGGCGGCGGCCGCGGCCACTCCGATCGGGGTGTCCTCACCGAGCCCGGTCACCGACGTGTGCGCGAGGGACTCCGTGTCGTCGCGGAGCACCGCCCGGATCCGGTCGATCGGCGCGGTGCCGGTCACGGCCGGGATGGGATCGGTCGCCAGGTCCACCGGCCGGTAGTCGGGCACGTCGGGCACGTCCGCCGGCGACTCCTGCACGGGCGAGGACGGGTCGAGGTTGACGACGGGACCGACGCCGTTGCCGTCCGGCCAGCCGAGCGGCGTCTCGGCAGGTGCGTCGGTAGGGCCTTCCGGCCAGCCCACGTCGGTCATCGGCGCGCCACCGCTCTGCGGTCGACGGCCCCCGAGCCGCGGACGGCGACGATCACGCGGCTGCGCGTCAGCTCCGCGTCGGTACCGACCTCCACGAGCTCGAGACTGGCACCACCGGCAGCACGCAACCCGGGCCGGGCGGCCGCGAGCTCGGCCTCGGCCTGCTCGCCCTTCATCGCCAGCAGCCGGCCGCCGGTGTGCAGGAGGGGCAGCCCCCAGCGCAGCAGGCGATCCAGCGGCGCGACCGCGCGTGCCGTCACGACATCGGCGGTGAGCTTGCCGACCAGCTCCTCAGCACGGGCCCGGCGGACCGACACGTGGGACAACCCCAGCTCGGCGACCACCTCGGACAGGAAGGTCGCGCGGCGCAGCAGCGGCTCGACGAGAACGACCTCGACGTCATCGCGACGGACGGCGAGAACGATGCCGGGCAGGCCGGCACCGGATCCGATGTCGGCGACGGTCTCACCAGGCTCGAGCAGCTCGGTCAGGCCGGCGCAGTTGAGCAGGTGCCGCTCCCAGAGCCGCGGTGCTTCCCGCGGCCCGACCAGGCCGCGCTCCACCCCGGCGCCGGCGAGCAGCGCGCCGTAGCGCTCGGCCAGCTCGAGCCGGTCGCCGAACACAGCGGCAGCCTCTGGCGGCGCCGCCGGCAGCTCCAGGACGGTGCTCGCCATCAGCTGCCGGTGGGCAGAACCACCACGCGGCGCTCGGGCTCGACACCCTCGGACTCGCTCTCGACACCGTCGACAGCGGCGATGGCGTCATGCACGATCTTGCGCTCGAACGGGGTCATCGGCGCCAGCGAGACGGGCTCCCCGGACTCGAGGACGCGCTGGGCCGCGCGGGTGCCGACCTCGGTCAGCTCGGTCTTGCGCTGGGCGCGCCACCCGCCGATGTCGAGCATCAGCCGGCTGCGTACCCCGGTCTGCTGTACGACGGCAAGCCGGGTCAGCTCCTGCAGCGCGTCCAGGGTGGCGCCGTTGGTGCCCACGAGCGCATCGAGCCCGTCGCCCACGATGGCGACGACGGCACGGTCGCCCTCGACGTCCATGTCGATGTCGCCGTCGACGTCGGCGATGTCGAGCAGGCGCTCGAGGTAGTCGCCGGCGATGTCGCCCTCGCGGACGAGCAGGTCGGCAGTACTGGTCGCCGATTCGGTTTCGGTGTCGGTCTCGCTCACGGGTCTTCGTGTCCTTCGTGGGGGTGGTGCGCGTCGTACGACGCGGGGTCTGTGGGTTAGCGCTTCCCGCGCTTCTTGTTCTTGCGACTGCCAGCCGAGCGCTTGTCGCCCGGGCGGTTGGCCGGTGGACGCACGGAACCGGCGGTGGTCGTCGCCAGCACCTCGCCCACGGTGGACGCCTCGGTGCCCTCGGGCTGCTCGGGCTGCTCGGGTGGCTTGCTGGCCTTGCCCGGCTTGCCGGGACCGCCGCCGCCGGGCGGGCCCTTGCGGTCACCGGACGGACCGCCACCCTTGCCGCCGCCACCACTGCTGCCAGGAACGACGGGCGGCATCCGCTTGATGACCCACGCCTGCTGGCCCATCGACCAGATGTTGGTCGTCAGCCAGTAGAGCAGGACGCCGATCGGGAAGTTGACGCCGAAGACGGCGAACGACAACGGCAGCACGTAGAGCATGAACTTCTGGATCTGCTGCTGCTGCTTGTCGACGGCGGTGCCGGCGCGGGCCATCATCTGCCGCTGCGTCCAGAACGTCGTGGCGCCCATCAGCACGATCATGATCGCGGCGACGACCCGAACCGTCGTGATGTTGCCGTCGAGCTTGGTCAGCAGGCCCTGGCCGCTGTTGAACGACGCCGCGATCGGCGCCCCGAACACCTTGGCCCGGCCGCCCTCGGCGAGCTGCTCCGCGGACAGCCCGAACTTCGCTGACTTACCGGGACGGAACTCGTTGATGACGCTGAACAGCGCGAAGAAGACCGGCAGCTGCAAGATGAGCGGCAGGCAGCCCGAGATCGGGTTGGCGTTGTTGTCCTTGTAGAGCTTCATCAGCTCGGTGTTCAGGGTCTCGCGGTCGCCCTTGTGCCGGGTCTGCAGCTCCTTGATCTTCGGAGCGAGCTCCTGCATGCGGCGCTGCGACTTGATCTGCTTGACGAACAGCGGGAACAGCAGCAGCCGCACGCAGATGGTGAGCAGCACGATGGACAGCGCCCAGGCCGGCCCGCTGCTCGGCGCGAGGAACGTCGACAGGAACGCGTGGATCGCACGCAGCACCGTCGCGACAGGTGTGGCGATGGCGGCGATGAGGCCGTTCACGGTGCAGCTCCAAGACGACGGGCCAGGGGTACATCAAAGGCGCGAGGCGGTACGACGACGGCCTCGGCGACGGGCGGCGGTGGGTCCATCGTCGCCGACGCCGACCGTGCGGGGGGCACCGGGTCGTGCCCGCCGGGGTGGAACGGGTGGCAGCGCGCGAGGCGGCGCAGGGTGAGCCAGCCACCGCGCGCGGCGCCGTGCCGGGTCAGCGCCTCGACGGCGTAGGCACTGCAGGTCGGCGCGAACCGGCAGCGCGGCCCGAGCAGCGGCGACAGCAGCCGCTGGTAGCCGCGGACCAGGGCGACGAGGAGCCGGGCCGGGATGCTCATCGGGCCGGCACCAGGCGGTCGACGGCAGCCCGCAGGTCCTGCCCGAGCGCCACGCTCAGAGCGCCCGCGGCGGCCGGGGCGGCCCGGACGACGAGCCGGGTGCCCGGAGGCAGGTCGGGGACGAGAGTCCGCAGCAGGTGCCGGAGCCGGCGGGCGACCCGGGACCGCACGACGGAGCCGCCGACGGCCTTGCTCACGACGAGCCCCGCCCGGGGCGGGACGGGGTCCGGTGCGATGAGCAGGTGGACGGTGAGCAGCGGACCGGACGCCCGCCGGCCGCGGCGGACGACCTCGGCGAACTCGGACCGGCGGCGCAGGCGGTGCTCAGGCGGCAGAACGGCGTCAGGCCGAGAGCTCGGTGCGGCCCTTGCGGCGCCGGGCGGCGAGGATCGCGCGGCCGGCCCGGGTGCTCATCCGCA
>JAVXVI010000027.1:0-3842 GCA_032230005.1 Actinomycetota bacterium
AAGCTGCAGATCCAGGCCGGTGCAGCCACACCCGCCCCGCCGGTCGGTCCGGCGCTGGGTCAGCACGGCGTGAACATCATGGAGTTCGTCAAGCAGTACAACGCGGCGACGGAGGCCCAGCGCGGCAACGTCGTACCGGTCGAGATCACGGTCTACGAGGACCGCACGTTCTCGTTCATCACCAAGACGCCCCCCGCAGCACGCCTCATCCTGAAGGCGGCCGGCGTCGAGAAGGGCTCCGCCGTACCCCACAAGACCAAGGTCGCGAGCATCTCCCAGGCCCAGGTCCGCGAGATCGCGCAGACCAAGCTCGCCGACCTCAACGCCAACGACCTCGACGCCGCCGAGCTGATCATCGCCGGCACCGCCCGCTCCATGGGCATCACCGTCACCGGCTAGGCGTTACACCTGGCAGGACCCCGCAACACCAGTGGGAGGGCGCGGAAGGACCGCGTCCGCTTGCACCACGACTGCAGCACGCAGCTGCAGAGAGGCACCACCATGAAGCGCAGCAAGGCCTACCGCGCCGCCGCGGCGAAGATCGACTTCGACAAGATCTACAGCCCGCTCGAGGCCGTCCGCCTGGCCAAGGACACCTCGACCACCAAGTACGACGCGACCGTCGAGGTCGCCATGGTGCTCGGCGTCGACCCCCGCAAGGCCGACCAGATGGTCCGCGGCACCGTCAACCTGCCGCACGGCACCGGCAAGACCGCCCGCGTCATCGTCTTCGCCACCGGTGACAAGGCCGCCGAGGCCGAGGCCGCCGGCGCCGACATCGTCGGGGGCGACGACCTCATCGAGCGGATCCAGGGCGGCTTCCTCGACTTCGACGCCGCGGTCGCCACGCCGGACCAGATGGGCAAGGTCGGCCGCATCGCCCGCATCCTCGGCCCGCGTGGCCTGATGCCCAACCCGAAGACCGGCACGGTCACGGCCGACGTCGGCAAGGCGGTCAGCGACATCAAGGGCGGCAAGGTCAACTTCCGCGTCGACAAGCAGGCCAACCTGCACCTGGTGATCGGCAAGTCCTCGTTCGACGAGACGAAGCTGGTCGAGAACTACGCCGCAGCCCTCGACGAGGTCAGCCGCGCCAAGCCCTCGTCCTCCAAGGGCAAGTACCTCAAGCGGATCACCGTGACCACCACGATGGGCCCCGGCATCGCTGTCGACCCCAACCGCACCCGCAACCTGCTCGAGGACGGCGCCGACACCGGCGCCTCGGCCTAGCCCCACCCGCTGAAACGATCACCGCCGCCTCAGGGTCCGTCCTCAGCGTGCGATCCGGCGGTGATCGTTTTTGCACCAGCCGGGGCCGGGCCCGCGGGCTGCTAGTCTCGTTTCCAGCCAAAGACCGCTGGTCGCCGTTCCCGCTCGCGGGGACGGTCGAAGGCCCCGCATCCGCGGGCGGCCCGCGCAGGTGAACACGGACAGATCCCGCTGATCCTGGCGGGCCTCTGATGGCCATCCACGCCCCGTGCGCATCTGCGCCGGGGCGTTCCTCATGTCGGGGCCGACCGGCCCGCACCGACATGAAGGAGGCTCATGGCAACCGATCAGGCCGTGACGCACACCCGGGCGACCGTCCACCCGGAGAAGGCCGAGGCGGTGGCCGAGCTGGCCGAGGCGTTCCGCGTCTCGTCCGCTGCGGTGCTGACCGAGTACCGCGGGCTCACCGTCAAGCAGCTCCAGGAGCTGCGCCGCGCGATGGGCGCCGACACGACGTACTCCGTCACCAAGAACACCCTGACCAAGCTCGCTGCCCAGGCGGCCGGACTGACCGGCCTGGACGCACTGCTGTCCGGGCCGACCGCCGTCGCGTTCGTCAAGGGCGACCCGGTCGAGGCCGCCAAGGGCCTGCGCGACTTCGGCCGCGCCAACCCGGCGCTCGTCGTCAAGGGCGGCGTCCTCGACGGCAAGACCCTCACGACCGACGACATCCGCAAGCTGGCCGACCTGGAGTCCCGCGAGGTGCTCCTGGCCAAGCTGGCCGGCGCGATGAAGGCCTCGCTCACCCAGGCCGTCTACCTGTTCAACGCGCCGCTCGCCCAGGCCGCCCGCGTCGTGGGTGCGCTCCAGGCGAAGGCCGAAGCGGACCCCTCCGTGCTCAAGGGCGGTGCGGGTACGCCGGCGCCTGCCCCCGCCGCCGAGGAGGCCCCCGCCGAGGCAGCAGGGCCGGTTGACGAGGCCCCCGGCGCCGAGGCTCCGGCCGAGGCGCCGGTCGTCGAGGTGGCCGCCGGCGACGAGACCGTGTCCGCCGAGACCGTCGAGGCGCCCGCCGCCGAAGCCGCTCCCGAGGCGACGGCAGCAGAAGGCGTCACCCCCGCAGAGACCGACAGCACCGAGACCGACAGCACCGAGACCAGCACCGACGCGTAACCGGCTCCGGCCGCCGTACCACCCCACCCGTAAAGCCGGAGACCGGCACAGACAACAAGGAGCCACACCATGGCGAAGCTCAGCACCGACGAGCTGCTCGACCAGTTCAAGGAGATGACGCTGATCGAGCTCTCCGAGTTCGTGAAGTCGTTCGAGGAGACCTTCGGCGTCACCGCCGCGGCTCCCGTCGCAGTCGCGGCGGCCCCGGCCGCCGGTGGCGGCGGCGCGGCTGCCGAGGAGAGCGCCGACCAGGACGAGTTCGACGTCATCCTCGAGAGCGCCGGCGACAAGAAGATCCAGGTCATCAAGGAGGTGCGCACCATCACGAGCCTCGGCCTGAAGGAGGCCAAGGACCTCGTGGACGGCGCCCCCAAGCCGGTCCTGGAGAAGGCCCCCAAGGAGGCGGCCGAGAAGGCGAAGGCTGCCCTCGAGAGCGCCGGCGCCACCGTCACCCTCAAGTAGAACAGCGCTCCTGGCCACGACCAGGAGGCACAAGCACCGCGCACGTGCCCGAAGGGCGGCCGCCGCAAGGCGCGCCGCCCTTCGGCGTTCACCGGCCTCCGGCCGCTGCCCTTCCCGGGTCGTGATCATCTGACCTCGGAGGGACCGGTACGGCGCGCCGGGGTGTCGGCCCTGCGGTTCCGAGGTCAGAAGATCATCTGCCCCCGCCGAGGGGCTGCGGAGCGGTTCCGGGGCGGGTTGCCGGGCGGGATCGGGAGCGTTGCAGGACCGCAACCACCCGGGTCAGCGAGGTGGGCGGTACGCCCTTATCCTTCTGGGTACGTCCTGTGAGTACGGTCACAACGATCTTGGTCTTAGCCGTTCTCGGGAAGTCCGCAGGTCGGTGTGACCAGGTACGGCGCTGCCGTGCCTGCCGAGAGTGCCGTCGAGTGGAGTCTTGCTGTGGGTGTCGAGATCCGCGTCGAGAACCTCACCAAGCGCTTTGGTCGCCAGACCATCTGGGAGGACGTCACCCTCACCCTCCCGGCCGGCGAGATCAGCGTGCTGCTCGGCCCGTCCGGCACCGGCAAGTCGGTCTTCCTCAAGACCCTGATCGGCCTGCTCAAGCCCGAGAACGGCTCCATCACGATCGACGGCAAGGACATCACCAAGGTCCGCTGTACCGGGTCGCGGCGTTGCCGCGACCTGCCCGACGAGCTTCGAGTGGAGACGCGCTGTGGGTGTCGAGATACGCGTCGAGAACCTCACCAAGCGCTTCGGGCGGCAGACGATCTGGGAGGACGTCAGCCTGACCCTCCCGGCCGGCGAGATCAGCGTCCTGCTCGGCCCCTCCGGCACCGGCAAGTCGGTCTTCCTCAAGTGCCTGATCGGTCTGCTCAAGCCGGAGAACGGCTCGATCGTCATCGAGGGCAAGGACATCACCAAGATCCGCGAGCGGGAGCTCTACGAGATCCGCAAGCTGTTCGGGGTCCTGTTCCAGGACGGCGCGCTGTTCGGCTCCC
>JAVXVI010000028.1:0-3896 GCA_032230005.1 Actinomycetota bacterium
CAGACGGTCTTCAACACGTCTCTGTGCATCGAGTGCGATGCGTGCATCGACATCTGCCCGGTCGTGTGCCTGACGATGACCGCCAACGGCGAGGAAGACGAGCTGTCAGTCCGGCTGAAGGCGCCACGACTCAACCTCGATCAGGGCCTCTTCGTCTCCGAGGACCTCCCCCAGACCGCTCGGGTGATGGTCAAGGACGAGAACCTCTGCGTCCACTGCGGCCTGTGCGCCGAGCGGTGCCCGACCGCGGCCTGGGACATGCAGCGCTTCGACATCCTTCTTCCGTACGCCGGAAAGCCCTGCTCGAACGGCAACGGCGCATGACGACTCTCGACACCCCGCAGGACCTCGCCGCCACCCAGGTCCGGGTCAACGACTTCGCCGTCAAGCTCGCCAACGTCAACGGCACCGGGTCGGCCAGCGCCAACGGGCTGCTGATGCGGGCGATCTTCCGGATGGGGATCCCGGTCTCGGGCAAGAACCTGTTCCCGTCCAACATCCAGGGCCTGCCCACCTGGTACGAGATCCGCGTCAACGGCAGCGGCTGGACGGCCCGCGCGCTCGACTACGACCTGATGGTCGCGATGAACGCCCAGACCTACGCCGCCGACGTCGCCGAGGTCCGCAGCGGCGGCTATGTCCTCTACGACTCGACCTGGCCACTCGATGCCGCCCTGGCGCGTGACGACGTGACGTTCCTCGGCGTACCGCTCACGCAGATGTGCGTGGAGGCGTTCGAGCGACCCAAGGAACGGCTGCTGCTCAAGAACATCTGCTACGCGGGCGTCCTGGTCGCGCTGCTCGACATCGACCTCGACGTCGTCGCGACCCTGCTCGACGAGACGTTCGCGAAGAACGAGCGGCTGCGCGAGTCCAACCAGCGTGCTCTGCGCATGGGCTACGACTACGCGCGCGAGCACCTGTCCTGCCCGCTCCCGTTCCACCTGAGCGCGATGGACGCAACGCGGGACAGCATCCTCATCGACGGCAACACCGCGACGGCGCTCGGATGCCTGTACGCCGGCGCGACCGTCGCCGCGTGGTACCCCATCACCCCGTCGACCTCTGTGATGGACAACTTCACCTCGCTGTGCCGCACCTACCGGCGCCAGGCGGTGCACCGCCCCGACGGTGAGGTCGACTACCGCAACGACTACCTGATCGTGCAGGCGGAGGACGAGCTCGCCGCTCTCGGCATGGTGCTCGGTGCCAACTGGAACGGCGCCCGCGCGTTCACCGCGACGTCAGGTCCCGGCATCTCCCTGATGAACGAGCTGCTCGGCTTCGGCTACTACACCGAGATCCCTGCCGTGCTCATCGACGTGCAGCGCACCGGGCCCTCAACCGGCATGCCGACGCGCACCCAGCAGGGCGACATCCTCGCCTGCGCCTACGCCTCACACGGTGACACCAAGCACCTGCTGCTGTTCCCGGCCAACCCCGCCGAGTGCTTCGACTTCGCGGTGAGGGCGTTCGACCTCGCCGAGCGCTTCCAGACGCCGGTCATCGTCCTGACCGACCTCGACATCGGCATGAACGACTGGGTGGTGCCGAGCCTCAAGTGGGACGACGCGTACCTGCCCGACCGCGGCCGGGTTCTCACCAGCGCCGACCTCGACGTCATGGCGGAGTTCCACCGCTTCGCCGACGAGGACGCCGACTTCGTCACGCCGCGCACCTTCCCCGGCGAGGACTCAAGAGGCGCCTACTTCGTGCGGGGGTCAGGCCACGACAAGTACGGCGGCTACACCGAGATCCCGGACAAGTACCAGGAAGTCGTCGACCGCCTCGCCCTCAAGCACGCAGCCGCGGCCGGCCACATGCCGGGGCCGGTCGTCGAACGCCGCGACCGGGCCCGCATCGGCGTCATCACCGTCGGCAGCTGCGACCTGGCGGTACGGGAGGCGGCCGAGCTGCTCGACACGTCGGGCCTGCCCGTCGACGTCATGCGGATCCGGTCGTTCCCGTTCCAGGCCGAGGTCCGTGACTTCATGGCCGCGCACGAGACCTGCTTCGTCATCGAGCAGAACCGGGACGCCCAGCTGAGGTCGCTGCTCGTCCTCGAGACCGGTGTCGACCAGAGCAAGCTGAAGTCCGTGCTCGTCTACGGCGGCTTCCCGCTCAGCGCGAAGCACGTCGTAGATGGCATCCGCAACTCGCTGGGAGGCTGACATGCCCTCGATCGCCAAGCCCCTGGTGCCGCTGCAGCACCTCCAGCGCAACGACCTCGGGCTGACCGTGCGCGACTACGAGGGCGCCCCGTCGACCCTCTGCGGCGGCTGCGGCCACGACTCCGTCACCGCCGCGCTCATCGAGGCCCTGTTCAAGCTCGGCATCCCTCCGCACAAGATCGCCAAGCTGTCAGGCATCGGCTGCTCGTCCAAGACGCCGGCGTACTTCGTCCGCGGCGCGCACGGCTTCAACTCCGTGCACGGCCGGATGGCGACCATCGCCACCGGGGCCAACGCCGCGAACCGCGAGCTGACGTACGTCGGCATCTCCGGCGACGGCGACTCGCTCTCCATCGGCCTCGGTCACCTGGCGCACGCCATCCGCCGCAACATCAACATGCTCTACGTCATCGAGAACAACGGCGTCTACGGCCTCACCAAGGGACAGTTCTCCGCGTCCGCCGACATCAACTCGAAGTCGAAGAAGGGGGAGCCCAACCTGCTGCCCCCCATCGACCCGATCGTCATGGCCCTCAGCCTCGGCGCGACGTTCGTCGCCCGGGCGTTCTCCGGCGACAAGGACCGGCTCATCCCGATCCTGCAGGCCGGCCTGTCCCACAAGGGCTTCGCGCTGATCGACGTCATCTCGCCGTGCATCCAGTTCAACGACCACGAGGGATCGACGAAGAGCTACCTGTTCACCCGCCAGCACGAGGTGACGGCCACCGACTTCGTGCCGCCGCGCGAGGAGATCGTGGCGGCCGTTCCCGACGAAGGCGCCATCAGCGTGACGATGCACGACGGGACCGCGATGCGGTTCCGCGCCGTGCCCGAGGGCTACGACCCGACGGATCGGCAGGCCGTCGCCCGCTTCGTCGAGGACCACCGCGCCCGCGGCGAGGTCGTCACCGGCCTGCTGTACGCCGACGACACGGTCGCGGATCTGCACGACCTGAACAAGACGCCTGCTGCTGCTCTCGCGTCGGTCACGTACGACCGGTTGTGCCCAGGGTCCGACGCGCTGGTGAAGCTCCAGGCGAGCTTCCGCTGACTACCTGACGTAGGCCGACAGCGCGGTCCGAAGCTCGCGCAGGCCGGCCTTGGCGTCGCTGAACAGCATCGCGGTCTTGGGATCGGTGTACAGCTCGTTCTCGATCCCGGCGTACCCATGCCCCATGGACCGCTTGATGACGATGACGCTGCGCGCGTGGTCGACGTCGAGGATCGGCATGCCGGACACGGCGTTGCCAGGCCGGCGGGCGGCCGGGTTGGTCACGTCGTTGGCGCCCACCACGAGGACGACGTCGGTGCGGCTGAACTCGCCGTTGATCTCTTCGAGGTCGCGCAGCTGCGTGTAGGGCACGTCGGCCTCGGCAAGCAGCACGTTCATGTGTCCGGGCATCCGGCCCGCTACGGGGTGGATGCCGTAGCTGACCTCGACGCCGTGCGCCTCGAGCACGGTCGCCAGGTCGACCATCTCGTGCTGGGCCTGGGCCGCCGCCAGGCCGTATCCGGGCACCATGACGACCTTCGACGCGTAGGCAAGCTGCAGGGCGGCGTCGTCCGTCGTTGTCTCGCGGACGGACGCCCCTCCCGCCCCGGTTGCCACCACCTCGTCGCCGGTGCCGAAGCCGCCGAGCATGATGCTGGGCAGCGAGCGGTTCATCGCCTCGGCCATGAGCAAGGTGAGGATCGCGCCGGCTGCGCCGACAAGTGCACCCGCGA
>JAVXVI010000029.1:0-10329 GCA_032230005.1 Actinomycetota bacterium
TGGCCGGCGCCGTGGTCCTGCTCGCCGGCGAGCCCGGTGCCGGGAAGTCGACCCTGTGCCTGGAGATGGCGGCGCGGGCGGCGCGCGACGGTGCGCCGACGCTCTACGTCACCGGCGAGGAGTCGGCCGCGCAGGTGCGGCTGCGCGCCGAGCGCACCGGCGGCCTCGACCCGCACCTGTGGCTGGCCGCCGAGACCGACCTGTCGGCAGTGCTCGGCCACGTCGACGCGGTCAAGCCCGGGCTCCTCGTCGTTGACAGCGTGCAGACCATCGGCGCCAGCTCGGTCGAGGGCACGGCAGGTGGCGTCACGCAGATCCGCGCGGTGACAGCAGCCCTGGTCGCCGTGGCCAAGGAGCGCGGCATCGCGACGGTGCTCGTGGGTCATGTCACCAAGGACGGCTCCATCGCCGGCCCTCGGCTGCTCGAGCACCTGGTCGACGTCGTCCTGCACTTCGAGGGCGACCGGCACTCCACCCTCCGGATGGTGCGGGCGGTGAAGAACCGCTTCGGTCCCGCGGACGAGGTCGGCTGCTTCGCACTCACCGGTGACGGCATCGTCGGGCTCGCGGACCCGTCGGGGCTCTTCCTGTCGCGGCGCCCGCAACCGGTCCCCGGCACCTGTGTCACCGTGACCGTCGAGGGGCGGCGGCCGTTGCTCGCCGAGGTGCAGGCGCTGGTCGCGAAGAGCACTCTGCCGAGCCCGCGGCGGGCCGTCTCCGGGCTGGACGCCGGTCGGGTCGCGATGGTGCTCGCCGTCACCGAGCGGCGCGGCGGCAAGCTGCTGGCGAGCAACGACGTCTACACCGCGACCGTCGGCGGCATGCGGCTGACCGAGCCGGCGGCAGACCTCGCTCTCGCCCTCGCGGTGGCCAGCGCGGTCGACGACCGTCCGCTGCCCAGCGACCTGATCGCCCTGGGCGAGCTCGGGCTGTCCGGGGAGCTGCGGCCCGTCCCCGACCTGCAGCGGCGGCTTGCCGAGGCCAGCCGGCTCGGCTTCCGTCATGCCGTCGTACCCCTCGGCTCGGAGTCCTCCGGCGACATGCGGCTCACGCCGGTGTCGGATCTGGGACAGGCACTGGTCGCGCTGGAGAACATCCGGCGACCGCGGCCGCCCCATGCCGTCGGCCTGACCCTGGCCGCACCCGTGACGCTCCCGTAACCGATCTACCCGGGTGCAACGGCCCCATCTCCCTACACTTCGCTCGACGACCGAGCTGTTAAGGGAGAGGCGCACGTGGCGACGACGGAGGACCTGCTCCGCACCACGCTGGTCGCCGTCGCCCCCGGCACCGCGCTGCGCGACGGCCTCGAGCGGATCCTGCGCGGCAACACCGGCGGCCTGATCGTCCTGGGCCACGACCGGGCGGTCGAGGCGCTGTGCACCGGCGGCTTCACCCTCGACGTGGAGTTCTCGGCGACCCGGCTGCGTGAGCTGTCGAAGATGGACGGCGCTGTCGTCATCACCAGCGACCTGAGCAGGATCGTGCGCGCCGGCGTGCAGCTCGTGCCCGACTCGAACATCCCGACCGAGGAGACCGGCACCCGCCACCGCACCGCCGAGCGGGTCGCGAAGCAGACCGGGTACCCCGTCATCAGCGTCAGCCAGTCGATGAAGATCATCGCGCTGTACGTCGACGGTCGCCGTTACGTCCTCGACGACTCAGCGGCGATCCTGTCCCGCGCCAACCAGGCACTCGCGACCCTCGAGCGGTACAAGCTGCGCCTCGACGAGGTGGCCGGAACCCTGTCGGCGCTGGAGATCGAGGACCTGGTCACGGTTCGCGACGGCATGGTCGTGCTGCAGCGCCTCGAGATGGTTCGGCGCATCGCAGCCGAGATCGAGGGCTACGTCGTCGAGCTCGGCACGGACGGCCGGCTGCTCATCCTCCAGCTCGACGAGCTGATGGCCGGGGTCGAGGGCGAGCGCGAGCTCGTCGTCCGCGACTACCTCGTGACCGGCAGCGGCCGCCGGCAGCGCACGGTCGAGCAGGCACTTGCGGAGCTCGATGTCCTGACCGGCAGTGACCTGCTCGACCTGCAGGTCATCGCGCGGGCGGTCGGCTACGCCGCCGGAGCCGAGGCCCTCGAAGCTGCGGTGTCCCCTCGGGGCTACCGCCTGCTGGCGAAGGTGCCGCGGTTGCCGCGACTCGTCGTCGACCGTCTGGTCGAGCACTTCGGCGGACTGCAGAAGCTGCTCGCCGCCGGCATCGACGACCTGCAGACGGTCGAGGGCGTCGGCGAGACCCGCGCGCGCTCCGTGCGGGAAGGGCTGTCGCGACTCGCGGAGAGCTCGATCCTCGAGCGCTACGTCTAGGCCGGCTGGGACGCACCGGCGAAGTCGACGTCCTTCGTCGCCACGGTGCCCGCCGTGCGCCCCGGAGCGCTGTGGTACTTCCAGTACAGGTTGGTGTGCGCGATGACCATGTCCGGTGGCGGCGCGCCCCAGGCCGTCTGGTCCTCCGTCGTGTGGGCGTCGCTCACGAGCGTCGCGTCGTAGCCGCGGGTGAACGCGCCGTGCAGCGTCGAGCGGATGCAGGCATCGGTCTGGGCGCCGACGACGAGGAGCCGGCCGACGTCGAGGCCCGACAGCACGGACTCGAGATCGGTGTCCTCGAACGAGTCGCCGTAGCACTTCTCGACGATCGGCTCGGCGGCCACCGGGACCAGCTCAGGGACGATGCGCCAGCCATCGGTGCCAATGGGCATGTCGTCATCGGAGTGCTGCACCCAGACGACGGGCACCTGCTGCTCGCGGGCCCGCTCGACCAGGCTGGCGACGTTGGCAACGACCGCGTCGCGCTCGTGGGCGCCGTCGACCACGGCGTTCTGCACGTCGATGACGAGGAGGGCTGTCCTGGGGCGGTTCTCGAGTGTGGTCACCCGACCACCGTAGGTCCGGGGACCGACAGAACGACAGCGCTCTCTAGACGCGGGCGGCGTCGATCATCTGCTCGAGGTCGACGAGGAACACCGGCCCCTGCGCCCCCCGAAGGACCTCCACGACGTACGACGGGAGCACCCCTTCCTCGGCACCGGCACCCGCCTGGGGCAGCTCGTCACGGGTCACCACCGCGCGGACGCGGTCGACGGCGACACCGACGCTGCCTTCGCTGTCGGCCTGACCTCGCTCCAGCACCAGGACGTCACCGCGGGTCTCTGCGGTCGCCCCGACCCGGAGGTCGAGCACCGGCAGCGACGTACCGCGAAGGTCCAGCACGCCGGCCAGCGGTGGCGCCATCCCCGGCAGGTCGGCAAGGCCTTCGAGCCGGACCACCTCGCGCACCGACTGCAGCGGAGTGGCGTAGTCCCGCGACCCCAGCGTGAAGGTGACCAGCTGCTCCATCAGGACACCTCTTTGCTCAGCTGACGTTCCAGCTGGGAGCACAGCGCCGCCAGCTCCTCGACGCTACGACCTCCGAGCTCCGGCGCCGTCGCGGCCTCGGGCTGGGCACCGAGCGTGTCCGCGGCCGCGCGGTACTCCCGAGCGGCTGCCGCCGGGTCCCCGAGCCGGGCCAGCGTGCCCGCCAGCAGGAAGTGCCCCAGGCCGGAAGCGGGGTCGAGGTACACGGCCTTGCGCAGGTCGACCAGGGCGAGCTCGTCGCGGCCCGCGTTGACGAGAGCGAGCCCACGCAGGTAGTGCCCGCGGGCGTTCAGAGGTTCCGCGGCCACGAGATCGGTGGCCGCCTGCACTGCCTCGTCGTACCGCCCCTCTGCCATCGCACCACGCACGACGGCCGGCGAGGGCGTGGCGCCCGTGCGCGGTGCGGGTAGCGGCGCGGCGGCGGGGACACGTCGCGCGACGACGCGGCGCTCCGGCTTCGGTGGTGGCGGCCCGTCGTCCTCGGTCCGTCGGTCCGGCAGCACGCTGCCGCGGCGGTCGCTGGGCAGGTCGTCGATCCGCTTGTACACGAAGGCGGCCGAGTCCCCGGTGCCCAGCGGCACGAGACGGAAGTCCTCGCTCACCTGCCACAGCGTCTCGGAGTGGCCGAGGAACAGGTAGCCGTTGTCGCGCAGACTCGTGTGCAGCCGGCTCATGAGCGCGCGCGTCGTCTCGCGGCTGAAGTAGATCGTCACGTTGCGGCACAGGACGAGGTCGATGCGCTCGTCGGCTGCGAACGGCACCGGCTCGGTCACCAGGTTGTGGTGGCGGAACTGCACGAGCTCACGCACCTCGGGCCGCACCTCGTAGCCGCCGTCGCCGGTCGGCAGGAAGAACCGCGCCAGGTCCTCGGGCGAGGCCATCTGCACCGCCCGCTCGCCATACCGGCCACGGCGCGCAGCGTCCAGCGCGCGCGCCGACACGTCGGTCGCCACCACCTTCACGTCCCAGCCCGCCATCGTCGGCAGCAGCTCGCGCAGGAGCATCGCGATCGTGTACGGCTCCTCGCCCGTGGAGCAGCCGGCGCTCCAGATGCGGATGCGACGGCCGCGGGTGTCGGCGTGCCGGAGCAGCTCGGGGATGACGTACTTGCGCAGCGCCCGGATCTGCGGCGGGTTCCGGAAGAAGTGCGTCTCCTGGATGGTGACCTCGTCCAGCAGCTGCTGGCGCTCGCGGGCGTCGCCGAGGAGAGCGAGGTACGACGGCACGTCGGCAGCGCCCGTCGCACGCAGCCGCTCAGCGATGCAGTAGGCGACCGAGTCGCGTCGGGCCTCGTCGAAGACAAGGCCGGCAGAGCGAGCGAGCAGGCTGCGCAGCTGCGCGAACTCCTCGTCCGACAGGACCACCTTGCGCGTCCTCATCGGCGGGTCTTGGCCTTGCCGCTCAGCACCTCGCACAGTGCCGGTCCGATGGCCTCGATCGGCAGGACCCTGTCGACGGCGTCCAGGGCCGCGGCAGCTGCCGGCATGCCGTAGACCGCGCAGGTGGCTTCGTCCTGGCCGATCGTGAACGCACCGCGCCCGCGCATCGCGAGCAGGCCCGCGGCGCCGTCGCGACCCATACCGGTGAGCAGCACGCCGACCGCGTCCGGACCGAGGGCATCGGCCACGCTGCGCATGGTGGAGTCGATGCCCGGAACGTGGAACTGCCCAGGGTCCGGCGGCACGACGAGGGTCCGCAGCCGGTCGTCCTGGACGAGCAGGTTGCCGCCACTGGGCGCGATGGTCACGGTGCCCGGCTCGAGACGGCGCCCGGACTCACCGACCGAGACCGGCAACGCCACCAGCTGGTCCAGCCAGGCGGCAAGCCCGGCGATGAAGCCCTCCGCCATGTGCTGGATCACCAGTACGGCCTGGGGCAGGCCGGCCGGCAGCGCCTGCAGCACAGTGAGCACAGCGTGCGGCCCGCCGGTGGAGGCGCCGATGACGAGCAGCTTGACGCCCTCGCGGGCCGGGATGTCGTCGATCGTCGCGGCCATGAGCGGGCGGCGCCCGCCGACCCCGGCCAGGCTCTTCGCCTCTCCGGTCAACCCGACAGTGCCGCGCAGCCGGCCACGCGGGTGCGTGATGACGCGGATGCGCGAGACCATGCGCAGCCGGGTGCGCAGCGTCTCGGCGTACTCATCGAGAGTCCCGGTGTCCTGCGGCCCTGGCTTGGCCAGCACATCGACCGCGCCCGCCGCCAGCGCCTCCAGGGCGTTCTCGCTGTCCTCGCCGGCGACGAAGGCGCTGTAGACGAGGATCGGCGTCGCGCAGGTGGCCATGATCCGCTCGATCGCCTCGACACCGCCCATGACCGGCAGGTCGAGGTCCATCACCACGGCGTGCGGGCGAAGCCGCTCGACGAGGGCCACCGCCTCCTTGCCGTTGCGGGCCTCGCCGACGACGTCGAACTCGGGCGCTGCGTCGATCGCTCCGCGCAGGAAGCGTCGCTGGACAGCCGAGTCATCGACGACGACGACGCTGAGGGGGACCGTCACGTCAGCCACTCGGAGAGCTGGCTGTCGAGGGTCGCGATCAGATCGACGAAGTCCTGCAGCCGGCCCTTCTCGACGAGCACCGCCTCGGCGGCTCGCGCGGTCCGCGCAGCGTCGTCCTCGCCCACGACGTAGGCGCTGCTGCCCAGGGTGTGCACGTCGCGCAGGGCATCGACGAGCAGATCTGCATCGAGCGTCGCGGCGGCCGTCCGCAGCCGCGGGAGCCGCTCGGAGACCTCTCCGGCGAAGGCCTCGCGCAGGCCGGCAAGGGCCGATGCGGGCAGCCGGGAGCCGACACGCTGCACCGGCAGCTCAGACGTGCCTTCTGATGTCGGCACCGCGCTGTTTCCCCTGACCGCTGTAGACCCCCGCCTGGCTATCAGCCGAGTTGTCGACCGGGTTCCCGAGGGGCTTGAGGTATCAGCCGGTGATGCGGAAGACGCTGCCCTGCCTGATCAGGTCGCCGACGCGGGCACTGACCCGATATGTACCGGGTTGTGCCGTCTCCCCGGCGACGCAGCCGGGCTTGGTGCGCTTACCGGCCCACTGCACCGTCGTCGCCCGGGCGACGCCCGCCGGGAGCGTCAGCACGCCCTCGTCCTTGGACGTGTTGCAGTCGTCGCTGGACCAGATCCGGTCCTCACCCGAGAACACCCGCAGCTCGACGGCACCCGGCCCGAGGGCCCGGCGGCAGGCGACGCTGCCGATGTTGCGGACCGTCAAGGTGAAGCGAGGCGCTGCGCCGCTCGGGTAGGCGGCTGCATCGGACTCGGCGGTGACCTGCAGGACAGAGTCACGGCAGGTCTGCAGAGGCGCAGGTGAGCTCGGCGCGGCCACAGAGGGGGACGCGCTCGGTCGGGCCGCGGTGGCGGCGTGGGACGGGCTCGGCGAGGGCGACGGCCCGGAGAGGGTCTGCTGCTTGCTGCTGCCGCCGCACGCCTTGGCCCCGACGAGGAGAAGCAGGACGACGCAGACGAGCAGGACCACCCGGCGCCGCCAGTAGGTCGACGCGGGCAGCGGGCCGACCGGCTGCAGTGCCATCGCGGCCAGCGTAGGGGCCGCGTGCGACGATCCCGCGGATGCCTTCGCCCTCTCTCACCGACGTCGTCTCTCGGTGGTACGCCGGGGCGGCCCGCGACCTGCCGTGGCGCCGGCCAGGGACCTCGCCGTGGGCCGTGCTCGTCAGTGAGGTCATGCTGCAGCAGACACCGGTCGCCCGGGTGCTGCCGGCGTACGACGCCTGGATCTCCCGGTGGCCGACGCCGGCTGGGCTGGCGGCGGACGAGCCCGGTGAGGCGGTCAGGATGTGGGGCCGGCTCGGCTACCCACGACGTGCCCTGCGGCTGCACGCCGCAGCAGTCACCGTTGTGCAGAGGTACGACGGCGAGCTGCCGGCAACCGTCGGTGAGCTGCTGAGGCTGCCCGGCGTCGGCGACTACACCGCCCGGGCGGTGGCTGCCTTCGCCCACCGTCAGCGGCACGCCGTCGTCGACACCAACGTGCGCCGCGTCGTCGCCCGTGCGGTCGAGGGCGTGGCCGACGCCGCCGTCACCCGGCGCGACCTGGACCTGGTAGCCGGGCTGCTGCCGGCGGACGCGGAGGCCGCCGCGACCGCCAGCGTGGCCCTGATGGAGCTCGGTGCGCTGATCTGCACGGCCCGGGCTCCGGCCTGCGAACGGTGCCCCGTCTCAGCTGGCTGCGCGTGGGTCGCGCGCGGCCGGCCGCAGCTTGCCGCGCCGGTGCGCAAGACGCAGTCCTATGCCGGCACTGACCGCCAGGTCCGGGGGCGGCTGCTCGCGATCCTCCGGGACGCCACGGGGCCGGTGGACGCCGCGCTGCTGACGGCGGCCTGGGACGAGCCGGTGCAACGCGCTCGCGCTCTGGACAGCCTGGTGGCTGACGGCCTGGTCGACCCGTTGCCGGACGGCCGGCTGGCGCTTCCCGCCGGCCGCTAGGTCAGCCGCGCTCGGGCAGCTCAGCAGGGAACGTCACCCAGAAGGTCGCGCCGGAGCCGAGCTGCGAGCGGACCCCGACGTCACCGCCGTGTGCCGCCACGAGTCGCTTGACGATGGACAGGCCGAGACCGAACCCCTTGGCTTGCCCCTTCCTCGTCGAGGGCGTGCGGGTCCACCGCTCGAACAGGTCGGCCTGGTCGGCGAGGTCGATCCCCGGCCCGTCGTCGTGAACGTCGATGCGGACCGCATCGCCTGCAGCCGCGACCGTCACCGTCACCGTCCGGTCGCCGCCGTACTTCAAGGCGTTTCCCACGAGGTTGTCGACGACCTCGCGCACCATCCCCGGGTCTCCGGCAAGCCAGCCCGGCGCACCTGCTTCAAAGGCAGTGACGACGGCGTCCGGCCGCCCCGAGACGACGGCGGCATCGCGCTGCACCTCGTCCAGCAGCGGCTTGAGCTCCACGATCGCCCACTGCGGCTGCGCTCCCGCGCTCTCCAGCTTCTCGTCCATGAGCAGCTGCTCGGTCATCTGCTCGATGCGCTCGAAGGCCTGCCGCAGGCCCTCGATGGCGAGCTGCACCTGCTCCGCCGTCATCTGGCCGAAGCGGTTCAGGAGCAGGCTGATGTAGCCCTTGCCTGCGCCGAGCGGCGTGCGGATGTCGTGCCGTGCCGTGCTGATGATCTCGGCTCGTTGGCTCCGGCGGGCGGCCTCCTTCTCGGCCCCCTGCGCCCACCGGACAGCGACCGCCGTGTGCCCGGCCAGGTCGAGGAGCAGCTCCTCGTCGAGCCGGTCGAAGATCCGGGCCCCCGGGGGGCTGGTCACCGCCAGCAGACCGAGGACATCGGCCCCGGCGAGCAATGGCACGACGCACACGGGGCCGACCGGCTCGTGCGGCGTCGGCAACCCACCGCCACCGGACCGGTCGCTCGTGTCCGCGAGCCGGACGACGCTGCGGGTGCGCACCGGTGTGGACAGCAGGCCGCCGAACCGCGGCGGGCCGTCCGGGAAGAGCTCGGGGCTGTCGCAGACGAAGTGGCTGCTCTCGCTCATGCTGCCCGGCCGCAGCAGCATGACGAAGCTGTTGGCGGCGCCGGTCATCGACGTCGCCTCTCCCGCGACGGTGGCCAGCACCGCGACAACGCTCGGTGTCTCCTGGGCAAGCAGCTCGCGGGTCAGCCGCGACAGCGCGTGCAGGCCCTCGCTGCGCCGGACCTCGTCGCTGACGTCGCGCATCAGCAGCAGGTGATGCGGGCCGACCTTGCGGTGACGGACCTCGAGGATGCCGTACGGCGCGAGTGGCCGTCGCACCGCAGTCCCGTCGGCCGGCAGCTCGAGCAGCCTGGGCAGGTGCTCGGCAAGCGGCGTCGCGCCGGGAGCGAGCGCCTGCTCGCGCGGGATCCCGAAAAGCGTCGCCGCCCCCGGGCTCCAGGCCACCACGGTGCACGCGTCATCGACGATGACGACCGCGTCACCCGTGACGTGGAAGAGCTCGCCCACGTCGCCGGAGACGACCGACTCGCTGCTCACGGGCGCGACGGTAGTACGCCGAAGCGACCTTGGGCGGTCCTCCCGCGGGGGAGGACCGCCCAGGTCTGCGTTGCCGGTGCCTGCTGCTACTCGGCGGCCTGCTCGGCCGGGCCGCCGGAAGCAGCGGGACCACCTGCCAGGTCGACGGGCGGCACATCGGGCACGGAGACCGGCTTGGGCTCACCGCGGAAGGTGAACTTCTGCTCCTCGCCCTCGCCCTCGACGTCCACGACGACGATCTCGCCGGCCTTCAGCGTGCCGAACAGGATCTGCTCGGACAGGTTGTCCTCGATCTCGCGCTGGATGGTGCGGCGCAGCGGCCGGGCCCCGAGGACGGGGTCGTAGCCCTTCTTGGCCAGCAGCGCCTTGGCCGGCGTCGTGACCTCCAGCCCCATGTCCTTGTTCTTCAGCGCGCCGTCGACCCGCTTGAGCATGAGGTCGACGATCGTGACGATCTCCTCCTCGCTCAGCTGGTGGAACACGACGATGTCGTCGATGCGGTTGAGGAACTCCGGCCGGAAGTGCTGCTTGAGCTCGTCCTGGACCTTGTTCTTCATCCGCTCGTACTGGCCGATCTTGTCGCCGTCCTTCTGGAATCCGAGGTTGAAGCCCTTTCCGATGTCCCGGGTGCCGAGGTTCGACGTCATGATGATGACGGTGTTCTTGAAGTCGACGACGCGGCCCTGGGAATCGGTCAGGCGACCGTCCTCGAGAATCTGCAGAAGCGTGTTGAACACATCCGGGTGCGCCTTCTCGACCTCGTCGAAAAGCACCACGGAGAACGGCTTGCGGCGCACCTTCTCGGTGAGCTGGCCGCCCTCTTCGTAGCCGACGTAGCCGGGCGGGGAGCCGACCAGGCGCGAGACCGTGTGCTTCTCCATGAACTCGCTCATGTCGAGCAGGATCAGGCTGTCCTCGTCGCCGAAGAGGAACTCGGCGAGGGTCTTGGACAGCTCGGTCTTCCCGACACCGGACGGGCCGGCGAAGATG
>JAVXVI010000030.1:0-7057 GCA_032230005.1 Actinomycetota bacterium
GGTCGCCGAACGTCCCGGTGCCGCCGTTGGCGGTCGGGTAGTCCACGCCGGTCGCACCTGTGCACGGCTCCTTGCAGCGGGTGTAGGTGTGCCAGATGCGAGCGGTGGCGTCCTCGTTCCAGAACCGCGCCGGCTGGTTGAGCTTCAGCAGCGGGATGCCGGTCTGGCCGACGACGCCGAGGTCGGCCTCGCCGTAGGTGAAGCCGGCCGAGTGGATGTCCGTGACGAGCTGGCCGTCCTTCTTCGGCAGCGCCGGGCAGCCTCCCGGCGGGCAGCCGCCGGTGTGACTGCTCTCGGGAACCATGCTGTGCGTGACCATGCCGCGAAGGCACAGCCGCTTGTTCGGACCGACGAGGTCGGGCGTGCAGCGGTCAGGGTTGAAGGGGCTGCCGTTCAGCCAGGCACCCTTGGGCGTCGGCGCGTTGACCGGGACCCCGCGGTCGAGCGTGACGTTCTTGTCGAAGACGTCGAGCCCGGCCGGCTTCACCTTGTCGACGGGAGCGACGTAGGCGACGACGATCCCCATGCCCTCGTACCAGGATGCGTCCTGCGAGTCGTAGAGCGCGTTTATCCGCAGCTTGTCGCCGGGCTTGATCTTGACCTTCCAGCTCAGCGGCGCACCGGTGATCGTCATGGACAGGTTCCACGAGTCAGGTTGCGCGCCGATCTGCCCTGGATGCTTGGTGTCCCAGTAGAGGGCGTCGGAGATGAAGATGGGTTTCTCGACCCCGCCGCGGACAAGGCTCACCTCATCGCGGATGCCGCCGGGATGGATGTGCCCACCCAGACCGATCAGGGTTCCCGACAGCTCTGGTGGGACCGTCCAGTCCGCCCCGGCGAGCTTGATGTTCTTGCCCTGCTGCGGTGTCACGTTGCCGTAGGTGTCGAACTTCGAGCAGTTCTCCTTCGGCCACGCGCAGACCTTGTGCTTGGTCTCGGGGTCGACGTGGCCGGATCCCCGCTGGACGTTGAACACCGGGTTCGACGACGTGCTGGGTGCACCAGGTGCGATCGGCTTCTTCTGCACGTCGAGCCAGATCGGCTTGACCGGCGTGATCCCGAGGCGGTCGCCCTCGGCCTTGGGGATGAAGTCGATGTCGTAGGTGATCCAGACGACCTCGTCCTGCGTGGTCGCGTTGTGCACCATGTACAGAAGGCCCCAGCTGTCGCTGCCCTTGACCTCCATCCCGTAGCCCTGGGGGAGCGTCGAGATGGTCTTCTCCTCGCCGGCCGCGAAGAACGGGCCGTCGCCGTAGGAATTGCCGAGGTTGAGCCAGGTGGCGTGGTGCAGGTGCAGCACGTCCGTCTGCGTCTTCTTGCCGTCGACAGCCCGCAGCAGGTCGGGCTTGAAGCGGACCAGGTAGCCGTCGTACGCAGGCTTCTCGATCGTGACCGGCTCGATCATCGCCTCGTTCTGGCCGGGCTTCACGACGATCGGGCCGAAGGTGTACTGCACGCGCTTGCAGGCCTCGCCGTAGCGCACCCGCGTGCCGTAGATGGCCTTCTCCTGCGGGGTCTCCGAGACGCACTTGTCGCCGGGGACCTGGCCGATGAAGCCTGGCTGCGGGTGCGGCGGGTCGGCGGACGAGGTCCCGGCGAGCGGGGCGACGACGGCAGCGGTGGCGGCCGCCAGCACCGCATAGAAGACACGCTTGCGCAGCTGCACGATGGGGGCTCCTCGTGTCGGCGACCAGACAGCTGCGACGCTAGGTGCCCGAGAAGGTCCGTTTCTTCCGGGTTGGTGGTGAATTCTTGCGCCTGTTGTTCATACAGGTTGCACGAAGGTGTTGCTCATCCACGCTCAGACGCGCAGTGCGAGCCCGGCGACGAGCAGGAGCGGCGGTACGACGAGCAGGCCCGCGAGGGCGAACTGGCGCGCGGACACGTGGACTCCACGGGCCCGGCAGCGGTCCATCCAGAGCAGGGTGGCCAGCGAGCCCCACGGCAGCACGAGTGGGCCGAGGTTGACCCCGAGCAGGACGTCGAGCAGGTGTCCGTGCGGGACCACCCGCTCGAGGGCGAGGTAGGCCGGCAGGTTGTTGGCGAGGTTGGCGCCGACGGCTGCCGCGCCGGCGAGCCGAAGGCCGCCGCCCGTGCCGGCGGCACTGCGGATCGCGTCGTCGAGGCCGTGCGGCCCGATGGCGGAGACGACGAGGAACAGTCCTTCCACGAGCAGGACGAGGCGCCACGGCACGAGCCGCCAGCGCAGTGCTGATCGCCGTCGTACAGCAAAAGCCACCACCAGTGCGGCGGCTGATACGCCTGCAGCCACGGCGACGGCGACGCCGAGCAGAAGCAGTGGGGCCAGGACCGCGGAGGCGAGGACGCCGATGGTGAACAGGGCCCGGTCCCGCGGCACCCGAGGCTCGGGTACGACGTAGTGGCCGCGCAGCCGGCGGCGGTGCCAGAGAGCCAGGGCGGCGGCCGTGACAGCGAGGGCCGCAGCAGCCGGCAGCGCCATGTGCTGGACGTACTGCCACGGCGTCAGGTCGAGCCGGTCGACGGCCAGCAGGTTGGTCAGGTTGGAGACCGGCAGCAGCAGGGAGGCTGTGTTGGCCAGCCATACCGCGGCGAAGGCGAACGGCAGCGGGTCGAGCTCGAGCTGCGCCGCGAGTGAGAGCGCGACGGGTGTGAAGAGCACCGCGGTCGTGTCCAGGCTGAGTACGACGGTGGTGACCGCCCCCAGGACCAGAACGCATCCGTAGAGCAGCCACACCCGCCCGCGGGCGATCCGGGCGGCACGTGCCGCGGCGACGTCGAAGACCTCGGCGGCATCGGCGAGCTCCGCCAGCACGGTCACCGCCACGAGGAACGCGAGGACCGGCGCGACCCGCATCGTCACGTCGCCGGCATCGTGCAGGGGGAGGAGGCCGGTCGCCACGGACAGCAGCCCGAGCGCGGCAGCGACGAGCCACACGTCACTACCGTAGGTCGGCGTAGCCTTCACGTGGGACGAGTCGGCCGGACGGTCGCGGCGGCAGACCAGTCGTCGAGGAAAGTCCGGGCTCCACAGGGCAGGGTGATCGGTAACACCGACCCGGGGTGACCCGCGGGAAAGTGCCACAGAGAACAAACCGCCACGGCTTCCTCTTCGGAGAAGGCCGAGGTAAGGGTGAAACGGTGGTGTAAGAGACCACCAGCGCCCGGGGCGACCCGGGCGGCTCGGCAAACCCCACCCGGAGCAAGGTCGAAAGGGAGTCGCTTCGGCGGCTCCTGCCCGAGCGCTCGAGGGCTGCCCGCCCGAGCTCGGGGGTGGACCGCACGAGGTCACTGGCAACAGTGGCCCCAGATGGATGACCGTCGGCCGACCTTCTGGTCGGTCACAGAACCCGGCTTACAGGCCGGCTCGTCCCGCCCCATGATCACGCTTGACCGTGCATGAGGCTGTTTCTACGAGATAGCCACGGTCCACCTTGCGGCGTCCACCGCCGGTCCCAACACGCGGCTGACGCATGCACTGTCTCCGGCCAGCGAGGTACAAGATGGTGTGTGCGGAGCGACGACGAGGTGCACGGCTCGAGTGGCGCGCCAGTGCCCTTTCCCCGGGTGGAACTGATCGGGAAGCCGTCGCCATTGCTCCCGCTGAAAAACCTCAGTGACAGCCTGGGCTCCACGTCGTCGGTGCAGGTCTGGGCAAAACGAGAAGACCTCATTCCGCTCGGACTCGGTGGCAACAAGATGCGGAACATGGAGTTCCTCCTGGCGGAGGCACAGCAACTCTCGTCCGACAGGATCATCGTGTTCGGTCGCCCCGGTTCGAACCACTGCAGGCTGGCAGCAGCCGCAGCGGCGTATGTGGCGCTACCAGCGACCGTCGTCACGAGTGGCCGCCGGCACGTGCAGTTCAGCGCGAGCGAGCGGCTGTTGACGCTCCTTGGCGCAGAGGTGCTCTACACCGACGACGAGGCACCCGCTAGCGCCGCGGCACTCGCAGCTAGCGAACGGGACCGCCTGATACGGGCCGGCTCTCAGCCGTACCTGATGCCGCCCGGGGCATCGGGCGTCGTTGGCGCCAGCGGTCATGTCCTCGCTGGGCTCGAATTGGCACGGCAGGCACAGCAGCTTGGGATTCGCCTCGACTTCGTCTTCGTTGGGATGGCAACGGGCGGCACTGCTGCCGGCCTTCGCGTCGGGCTGGCCGTCGCCGGTTTGCGCTCCACCACGATCGTCGGCGTTCCGACCCACCTAGCACTCGCAGCGTCGCCGGCCTCCTTCGGAGTTGATCTGCACGAGCTGACGCGGAGGCTGCTGGAGGCTTGGAGTGACCCCAAACGAGAAGCGGCGCAACCCGAGCTCGGACAGATGGTGATCGACGATGTGCCCTGGAATGCCTACGGAGCAACGACACTCGAGGGCCGAGGTGCTCAGGGGCGGGTCGGGGCGGCCGAAGGGCTGCTACTGGACCCCATCTACACATGTCACGTCGCCGCCAGCCTCGTGCGATGGGCACAACGGGGGAAGCTCGATGGCAAGTCTGTGGCGCTGTGGGTCGGAGGTGGTACTCCGGCCCTCTTCGCGGGTGAGATGCCTACGGTTGCTTGATGACGCTGCCCTCTGCCATCACGAACTGAATCGAGAGCAGCGCGCCGACGTCTTGGCGCGGATCGTTAGCAACGGCGATCACGTCTGCCGCGAAACCAGGCTCGAGTCGTCCCGTGACTGCGTCCACTCCGAGCAACTCGGCCGCGACAGACGTCGCTGACCGAATGGCTTCCAAGGGAGTCATCCCCGCCCTGACCAGGTAGCCGAACTCTTCGGCTTGATTGCGAGCCGTCCAGTCAAAGCAGCCGGCGTCAGTGCCGAAGGCGATCCGTACGCCTGCATCCAGGCAGTTCTGGAAAGACCGCTCCTGTACGGCGATCGCCTCCTGCCAGATGGGACCGCGTTCCGCCGCTCGGTGCTCGGCGACATGATGCGTGGGCATCAAGGTTGGGCAAAGGAAGACGTTGCGCTCGGCCATTTCTTGCGCACGATCGGGTCGGATGGAGTAGCCATGCTCGATCGAGTCCACGCCCGCAATCAGACTCATGCTCAAGCCGGTATCCGATGTGGCGTGGGCAGCCACCCGACGCCCCCGCGCGTGCGCCTCGGCAACGATGGCCGAGTACTCGTCTTGGGTCCAGTTGGGGGGTGAGTCGATGTAGCCGTCGTCAGTCAGCCGGGTACCGGCTCCGGCATTCGCGTAGACCTTGACCCAGTCGACGCCGTACGAGACCTGCTCACGCACGGCCTTGCGGCATTCGTCGGGACCGTCGACAACTTGTACGCCTGACGGAAACTTCCAGTCCGGCCGGAAGTGGAGAACGGGATAGGAGCCCGTCGAAGACAGTGCAGGACCGGCGACCTGCAGACGCGGTCCAGGGATCACGCCTTCCCGCACCGCATCCCGAAGGCCGACGTCGTCGTAACTGGCTCCCTCCGTCTCGAGATCCCGCATCGTCGTGAAACCGTGGTCCAACGCGATTCCCAAGGCGCGCACTGCGCGCGCAACTCGATGAGACGGGTACTCCTCCATGATCTGGTAGCGAAAATCTGCGTGGCTGGTGTTCTCGTGCAGGAAGATGTGCGTGTGTGCGTCGATCAGCCCCGGCATGAGGACGCAGTCGCCTAGGTCGATCACGGGCATCCCCGGAGGCGCGGTCGTCCCCGTCGCCGCGATCTGCTTCCCATCAACGACAAGCGTGGTTGGCCCGGTGAGATCTCCGGACACGACATCTAAAGAATGCGCCGCGCGCACGGCGAAGCTGCCTGGCGAAAAGCCATCAGGCGAGACGGGCATGGATCCTCCAAGACGATGGACAACTGCATGGCATGGCTATGCGCGCGTCCTTCTCGGACTGCCGAGCCGCTTAGACACGGTCGACGACGCCGAGGTGACGGCATGAGCGATCTCGGTTTGGGCGCGAGCTACGCGGAAGGCTGGGCCAGAGATCGAGAGCGCCCCAACGACCCGGTCCGTGTGATCGAAGACCGGAGCACCGATACAGATGACACCTTCGTGGCGCTCCTCATCGTCGGTGGCGAACCCTTGGCGCCGGATTGCTTCGAACTCACGGGACAGGGCAGGCAGGTCGACGAGAGTTTTCGCAGTCAGACGGACCAAAGGCTCTGCCTCTAACACCGCTTTGGCTGCAGGCCAAGGTGTATGCGCCAAGATGGCCTTGCCCAGCGAGGTGCAGTAGGCCGGGTGCCGGACGCCAGGTGACGACTGGATTCCGAGCTCGCGCTGGCCTTGAACGATCGCGATGTAGAGGATCGAGGAGCCCTCGAGCAGGCCGGCGCTTGCCGTTTCCTGTAGCTGTCTCGCCAGATCTTCCAGGACGGGTTGGGCCTCTTCTGCGAAGCTGCTTTGGCGCGCAAAGGCGCTGCCCAGTTCGAAGAGGCGTGCGCCCAGCTGATAGCCCGACTGCGCGTTACGCCGTATCAGGCCGCGCGCCTCGAGCGAGCCGAGGTAGCGAAGGGCGGTCGCAGGGTGAAGACCACTGAGCCTGGCGAGAGTAGACAGATCGAGCCTGCCCTCAGCGTGCGCGATGACATCCAGAAGGTCCAGCGTCCGCGTCACCGCGCGAAGGCCGGGAGGCTCGCCGACAGACTCAGCCATCGCCAGGTCCCAGCACTGGGACGGGTAGACGCGGCGGCCCAGCTGTCTCGTACGCGGACGCCAGCGACAGAACCATTGTCTCGTCCAGCGGACGACCCATGATCTGCAAGCCGACCGGCATCCCATCGGCGAAGCCGCACGGCACGCTGATGCATGGGAGACCGGCGAGATTGGCTGGGAAGCTGTGGTGCACGAAGCCGGAAAGGTCCAAGTCGCTGTCCGTCGCTCCCATTTCGGCCAGCGTAGGTGCGGTCAACGGGATCGTCGGTCCGACCATTGCGTCCAGAGAGTGCTCTTCGTACGTCTGCCGCAACGAGGCCACCAAGGCCAGCCGCACCCGCTGTGCCTGCACGTACGCCGTAGCTGGCGTGAGGTGCCCCAGCAGCAGCATGCGACGGGTCCCCGGCTCGTAGTCCTGCGGTCGCATCCGCAGATAATCTCGATGCCAAACGCTGT
>JAVXVI010000031.1:0-6135 GCA_032230005.1 Actinomycetota bacterium
TGCCCCAACTGCGGCAACCGCGGCACGTGGACCGAGCCGAAGATGTTCAACGGCCTGCTCAAGACCCACCTCGGCCCGGTGGAGGACGAGAGCGGCCTTGCCTACCTGCGACCCGAGACGGCGCAGGGCATCTTCATCAACTACCTCAACGTGCAGCAGGCCGCCCGCAAGAAGCCACCGTTCGGCATCGGCCAGATCGGCAAGAGCTTCCGCAACGAGATCACCCCGGGCAACTTCATCTTCCGCACCCGCGAGTTCGAGCAGATGGAGATGGAGTTCTTCGTCAAGCCGGGTGAGGACGAGACCTGGCATCAGTACTGGATCGACGAGCGGATGCGGTGGTACGTCGATCTCGGCATCAACCCCGAACGGCTGCGGATGTACGAGCACCCGCAGGAGAAGCTCTCGCACTACTCGAAGCGCACCGTGGACATCGAGTACAAGTTCGACTTCACCGGCACGGAATGGGGTGAGCTCGAGGGCGTCGCCAACCGCACCGACTACGACTTGAAGGTGCACAGCAAGGCGACCGGCACCGACCTCTCCTACTTCGACCAGGAGAGCGGAGAGCGCTACACGCCGTTCGTCGTCGAGCCGGCGGCCGGTGTCGACCGCTGCACCCTCACCTTCCTGCTCGACGCCTACGCCGAGGACGAGGCGCCCAACGCGAAGGGCGGCGTCGACAAGCGCGTCGTCCTGCGTCTCGACCCGCGGCTGGCGCCGGTCAAGGCGGCGGTGCTCCCGTTGTCCCGCAACGCCGACCTGTCGCCCGTCGCGCGGGATCTCGCCGCCACCCTGCGCAAGCACTGGAACGTCGACTTCGACGATGCCGGCGCCATCGGTCGCCGCTACCGCCGGCAGGACGAGGTCGGAACGCCGTACTGCATCACCGTCGACTTCGAGTCGCTGGAAGACCAGGCGGCCACCGTTCGCGACCGCGACGCCATGACGCAGGAGCGGGTGTCGCTCGACGCGATCGAGCGGTTCCTGCACGACAAGCTGGGCCCGCTGTAGCCGTCGCGCTGCTCCTCGCTGCGGTCCTGGCCGCCGGCGGGTACGACGACGGGCACGAGGTCATGCGGATCGTTGATCCGCGGATCTCGGAGTCCAGCGGCCTCGTCGCAGGTGTCGCCTCGGACCGGCTGTTCACGCACAACGACAGCGGCGACACGGCGCGGTTCTTCGCCCTCGGGCCGACCGGCCGCACGGTGGCGACGTTCGTCCTGCGCGGCGTGCAGGCACGCGACTGGGAGGACATCGAGCGCGGCCCACGGCGGACGCTCTGGCTGGCCGACATCGGTGACAACAGCGCGACCCGGGATCTGGGCATCCTCGTGCACGAGGTCCCCGAGCCGACCGGCCCGTCCGCGACGCTGACGCCGGTCAGCTACCGGCTGCGCTACGAGGACGGCCCGCACGATGCCGAGGCGCTGCTCATCTCCCCACGGACCGGCCGGCTGCTCGTAGTGACCAAGTCGCTCGCTGGTGGCGACGTCTACGAGGCGCCGGTCGCCCTCGGGGCGGGGGTCGCGAACGTCCTGCGGAGGGTGGGCCACGTCCCGGTGCCCGAGGTGACTGCCGGGGACGTGTCACCGGACGGGACCCGCGTCGTCCTGCGCAACTACACCGCGGCCTACGAGTGGGACGTCCAGGGCGACGACCTGGCCGGCGCGCTGCGGCGTGACCCGGTCCGTATCCCGCTGCCAAGCCAGCGCCAAGGTGAGGGCATCACCTACAGCGGCGACGGCTCGGCGCTGTTGATCAGCAGTGAGGGAGTGCAGCAGCCTGTCTACGAGCTTCGTCGTACGACGACTTCTACGTCGGTCTCGCCGCAGCCTTTCGCGACCGACCGGCCTGCTGCGTCAGCCAGCAGCTCCCGACGGGGCGAGCCGTGGTGGCGCTGGCCACTGGTAGCGGGTGGTGCAGCCGGGGTCGCCGCAGTAGTTGCCGCAGCCGTTCTCTCGCTGAGGCGCCGACGATCTCCGCCGTGACCTGTGGATGCAGAAAGTTCTTGCACAGCAGGGACTTTCGGTCCGGTTTCGTCAGAGGTCGCTTCTAGAGTTCGGGTATGTCCACGATGACCGACTGGGGTTCGCCCCCGGTGCCGTCGGCGATGTCGCCGGAGCAGTTGGCTGCCCTGGTGGACGGTGCTGTGTCTCGGACTGAGGGCTTGCTGTTCACGGCGACGCCGGCTGAGGAGCTGGACGCGATCGGCCGCTGGCAGCAGCTCAAGGACCAGGCGTTCGTCGGGCAGATGCGTGAGATCGTCGCCGCCTACAACCGGGCCTCCGCCGACGCGCGGGACTTCGCCGGTGACGAGGTCGGCCTCGCGGTCGGCGCCACGACCACCATGGGCAGCAACCTGGTCGCGACCGCCCTCGCGGCAGCGGCACTGCCGGGGTTGTTGGAGGCGGTCGAGGCCGGTCAGCTGACCGAGCGGCATGTGCACGCGGTCTTGCGGGAGCTCGACAAGGTCGAGCTCCCCCTCGAGCAGCGCCAAGCGGTCGTGCTGGTGATGCTGGCCCGCTACAACGGGCAGGCACCCGGCGAGCTCGGTCGGTTGGTCGCCAGGTTGATCGTGCAGGTCGACCGCGCCGCCGCGGCCGCCCGGGACGCGAAGGCGACCGGCGAGCGCAAGGTGTGGTTCTCCCGCGATGTGGACGGACAGGCGGTGATGACCGCCCGCGGCCCGGCGGCGCAGATCGCCGCGATCCGGGCCGCGCTCGAGGCGACCCTGCCGGTGGAGGTCGCCGCCGACGATGAGCGGAGCCGGGACGCGCGCGAGTTCGACCTGCTCTACGCGCTACTGACCGGCGGCGAGACCGTGGGCAGCTGGCACGCCGAGGTGGTCGTCCCGTTCAGCACCGCCGCCGGTGGCGACCTCGAGCTCGCCGAGATCCCCGGTCTAGGCCCGATCCTGCCGTCCACTGCCCGCGATTTGCTCGGGCAGTGCGGGACCAGGTCGCAGGTCGCCGTCGACGAGACCGGCACCGTCATCGCCGTCAGCGACCCGGTAGGCAATCGGCTCACGCAGGCGATGGCCACGGCGCCCCTACTGCGTGATCTCAGCGCTAGCGGCTACCGGTTCCCGCCGCGGCTGCGCCGGTTCCTCGAGCCCCGGGACCGCACCTGCGTCTTCCCAGGCTGCGGACGCCGCGCCAACCGAACCGACAAGGACCACCGCATCCCGTGGCCGGCCGGACCCACCAGCGCCGGCAACGGCCAGTGCCTCTGCCGACATCACCACCGGGCGAAGCACGCCGTCTTCACCGTCCTTCGGGATCCCGACGGCAGCTATGTGTGGATCACCCGCGGCGGCTGGCAGTTCCGCCGACAACCCAAGGGCTTCTGACCCCGGTCACAGCCCGCCCCGTCAGATCCGCAGGCGAGCAGCCGCTCGCCTGCGGGTTCGGCGCGCTCGGGAAACGTGCAGTGCCTGCCCTGATGGGGGATTCGGCAGCGAGCCGGCCCGTCCTCCGGGCGTGAAACGACATCTCCCGGGGAAGTCACCCGTCCGGGCTACATCTACCGCCGTCGTACGCCGATGGGACCTTTATGCAGCACCGGGCACCACTGGCCCTCGTGGCCGCTGCCGTAGCGATGTTCGCTGTCGCGCTCCAGCTGCACCTGCACGCTCTCGGCCTGGTCCAGACCGCGGCCGGCGCGGCCACGCTCGTCACCTGCTCGGCGCTGGCCCTGAACGCCTCCCGAGTGCGTCCCATGCCGACCCGCCAGGCGGTCCCGGCCGCGCTTGCCGCCACGGTGGGCAACACCCTGACCCCCATGGGCCTGGGTGGCTCCGCACTGAGCGCCCGCATGCATGCCCGCACCGGTCTGTCCGGCGACGAGGCGCTCGCCGCCGTGACGCTGCGGGCGGTCGCCAGCGGCGTCGCCGGGCTCCTCACAGCTGCCGTAGCCGCCGCCTGGCTCGGCTTGCCGCGACCCACGCTGCCGGGCAGCGGGCATACGACGGCCCTTGTGCTCGTCGTTCTCGTCGTCGGCGGTGTTGCCTTCGGGCTCGCCTGCCCGCTGCGCCGAGGTCGCGTCGCCGCCCACGCCCGCGGGGTCGTGGGGGCAGTCGCCGGGGTGCTGAAGCACCCGGCTCGCACGGTTGTCCTCATCCTCGGCGCCACCGGCGTGATCTGCAGCCAGCTGCTGATCCTCGACGGCGCGGTTCGCGCCGTGGGCGGACACATCGGCATCGGATCCGTGCTGGTCACCTTCGTCGGGAGCTCGGCCGCGCGCGCCGCCGTACCCACGCCTGGTGGTGTCGGCCCGGTCGAGGCCGCACTCGTCGCCGGCCTGTCCGCTCTCGGACTGCCCATGGCGACCGCTGCCGTCGCGGTCGCTGTCTACCGGACTGCGGGCCTGTGGCTGCCCGTCGGCGCCGGCATCTTCGCCTTGCGTGCCCTGCGCCGCCAGCACCTGCTCTGAGCGGTAGCGTCGGCGGTCCAGCCGGCTCTTTCCGAGGAGGTGCTCGTGACGAAGTACGTCTATGACTTCGCCGAGGGCAATCGCGACATGAAGGACCTCCTCGGAGGCAAGGGCGCCAACCTGTCCGAGATGACGGTCCTCGGCCTGCCGGTGCCGCCCGGCTTCGTGATCACGACGGAAGCCTGCAAGACCTATCTGGAGTCGGGCGACGTCCCGGCCGAGCTGGCCAAGGAGGTCACCGAGCACCTCACCCACCTGCAGGAGCAGATGGGAAAGCAGCTCGGCGACGCTGACGACCCGCTGCTGGTGAGCGTCCGGTCCGGCGCGAAGTTCTCGATGCCCGGGATGATGGACACGGTCCTCAACATCGGGCTCAACGACGCGTCCGTCGACGGGCTGGCGAAGCAGTCGGGCAACGACCGGTTCGCCTGGGACTCCTACCGCCGGCTCGTGCAGATGTTCGGCAAGACGGTTCTCGGCGTCGACGGCGACCTCTTCGAGCACGAGATCGACCGGGTGAAGAAGGACAAGGGCACCAGCAACGACCTCGACCTCGACGACGCCGATCTGCGTGGTCTGGTCGACACCTTCAAGGCCATCGTCCAGAAGGAGACCGGCAGCCCGTTCCCGCAGGACCCGCGCGACCAGATGGACCTCGCGGTCAAGGCTGTCTTCGACTCGTGGAACGGAGACCGGGCCCGCCTCTACCGCCGCCAGGAGCGCATCCCCGCCGACCTCGGCACGGCGGTCAACATCTGCACGATGGTCTTCGGCAACCTCGGCATGGACTCCGGCACCGGTGTCGCGTTCACCCGTGACCCGGGTTCGGGCGCGCAAGGCATCTACGGCGACTACCTGCAGAACGCGCAGGGCGAGGACGTCGTCGCCGGCATCCGCAACACCCTGCCGCTGCAGGAGCTGGAGAACCTCGACAAGGCGTCGTACGACGAGCTGCTCGGCATCATGGAGACACTCGAGCGCCACTACCGAGACCTGTGCGACATCGAGTTCACCATCGAGCGCGGCAAGCTCTGGATGCTGCAGACCCGCGTCGGCAAGCGCACTGCCGGCGCGGCCTTCCGGATCGCGACGCAGCTCGTCGACGAGGGCCTCATCGACGAGAAGGAGGCTCTGCACCGGGTGACCGGCGCGCAGCTTGCGCAGCTGATGTTCCCGACGTTCGGCGAGACCGGCGACGCCAAGAGGCTGACCAAGGGCATGAACGCCAGCCCCGGCGCCGCCGTCGGCAAGGCGGTCTTCTCCAGCGCGACGGCAGCGGAGTGGGCGGCGCGGGGCGAAGACGTCATCCTCGTCCGGCGCGAGACCAACCCGGACGACCTCGTCGGCATGATCGCGGCCCAGGGCATCCTCACCAGCCGCGGCGGCAAGACCAGCCATGCTGCGGTCGTCGCCCGCGGCATGGGCAAGACCTGCGTCTGCGGCGCCGAGGAGCTCGACGTCGACGTTGTTGCGAAGCAGATCCGGCTCAAGGACGGCACCACCGTCGAGGAGGGCGACGTCCTCTCCATCGACGGCACCACCGGTGCGGTCTACCTCGGCGAGGTCCCGGTCAGCCCGAGCGAGGTCGTGCAGTACTTCGAGGGAAGCCTCGACGCGAAGGCCAACGACCTGGTCGAGGCGGTCGACCGGCTGACCCGGCAGGCCGACAGCGTCCGCCGGCTCAAGGTCCGCGCCAACGCC
>JAVXVI010000032.1:0-25554 GCA_032230005.1 Actinomycetota bacterium
GAGGCTCAGGTCCGCGGCTATCTGACCGAGCTCGGGATGGAGGGGTGGTCGGTGAGCCGCCTTCCTGGAGCCGCTGCCGGCGACGGGACCGCGAGCTGCGCCTTCGCGTGGGTCGACGAGGGCGCGGACCAGCGCGTGCTGATCCAGGCCGGCCCGCCCTACCTTGGAGAACATGCTCCGTCAGAGCGGCCCTACCGGCGTCTCGTGGCGCGCCTTCGCAGCGAGATCGCTGATCGGTGCCTGACGATGGCGCAGGCACGAGCAGCGGCGCAGTCGGCGGTGGCGGAGTCCGGCATGGACGTGACGATCACGGCTGCCGAGGCGCCAGGGGGCCGCTGCGCCAGCGTCGACCTCACACCCGGTGGAGCCGTCCGCATCATCCTCTCGTGACCCTGCTGGCGCGGTCCGGTGCGCGCGCCGACACGGAGCTCAAGCAACTGCCGGATTCGGCAGGACCTGTAACGCTAGGGGCGGACCGGACAGGACAAGGCATGGACGATTTCGAAACAGAACTGACGGTGCTCGTGGGCGCCGGTCCGGTGCTGATGCTCAGGCCAGCCGTGACAGCAGCACTCGACGAGCTCGCGGCGGCGGTGCCACATCGCCGCAGGGGACGCGCCCGACGGCGGACAGCCGTCGTGGCGGTTGTAGCCGCTGCCGGGATCGTCGGCGGGACAGCGGCGGCGGGCGTGTACACCACCCACACGGGACGATCGCAGGTCGAGTACGGCACCAACACCGGAGAGGTACTCGACACCCGCGCCCCCGACTTCGCCTCAGCAGCTCGAGCCACCCTGCCTGGCCTGCCGCTCCCACCCGGCCAGAGTTGGCAGCCGTACGCCGACCGCCTCATCACGGCGTGGCAAACCTCGGAGGGAACCCTCGGCGGAATCGCAACCAAGAGTGTCAACCAGGCGTGGGCCGTGCACGCGTGGTGTGCCTGGGCCAAGGATTGGTACGCCGAGCCCCGCCCCGACAGCGAAGCGGCCGGGATGTTGCGGCAGGCACCGACCTGGAAGGACCTGGCGATCTACCGCCACGACGGCGTCGGCAACTCCGTGTACCAGCTGGCGGACGCCGTCAAGACCAGCGACACCGACCTGGCCAACAAAGCGTTGCTCGGGTGGATCGAAGTCCCCGGAAGCCAGGTCCCGGCTCGCAACCTCGGCTGCAACGGGTTCGGAGAGTGAGCGACCAGCATCGATTCGAGGCCCTGCACGCGAGCACGGGTGAGCAGCTGCTGCGGTACTTCCTGCGCCGCATCGACGATCCGGGTGACGCGGCAGATCTCGTCGCCGAGACGTACCTGGTCCTGTGGCGCCGCATCGGCCGGCTGCCATGCGACGACGATGGTGCCCGTGCCTGGGCGTTCGGAGTGGCTGGCGGCGTGCTGCGCAACCACCGCCGTGGTGTACGCCGGCGCCTCGCACTCGCCGACCGCCTCCGCGACTCCCTTGCAGAGGCGACGGAGCCAGACGTGCCCGCCGGCAGCCCGTCGATCCGCGCCGCACTGGCGCAGTTGAGCGAGGAAGACCAGGAGCTGGTCACGCTCATTGCCTGGGACGGCCTGAGCCCGACCCAGGCAGCGCAAGCACTCGGCATAGAGCCGGGCGCGGCGCGAGTTCGCCTCCACCGCGCGCGCCGGCGACTCAGGGCCGCACTCGGAGCGGCAGACGGCCCGGAACCACCGCCGCGGGCGACGACGTCCAGCACCGCGGTGGGCACCCGGTGAACCACGCGCGTGCGGGCCTGGTGTCCGCGCTCCCTCAGACCTCTGGGACGGCCCGTTATCGCTGCTGGTATGTCGCCTCGTCCCGGAAGGACGGTCGCACGCTCGCCGTGGTCATCACACAGAACGGGTGACCGGCCGGGTCGAGCATCACCCGCAGTCCGACGTCCTTGGGATCCTGATGCTCGGCAAGGCGCGCTCCCCGATCCTGCAGCCATGACAAAGCCACATCGAGATCGTGGACGGCCCATTCAAAGTGGATGTGTGCCACGTCCGAAGGCCAGGTGGGCGGCCTGTAGTTGGGCAGTGCCTGGAAGGAGAGCAGCATCCCGCGAGCCCGAACGGAACCCTCGACGATCTCGCCGCCGAGAGCGTCCGCATAAAACTTCCGGAGGCGTTGCTGCGACTCTGCGTCCGCGCAGTCGATCGTGAGAGCAATCCACTCCACAGGCGACTTGGCGGGGACCGGCGGGTTCGGCATCGCGCGAGTCTGACAGCCGAGCCGCTGCTTACCCAGCCCTTATCGACTCATCCGCCATTCCCAGGGATTCGCCGGCCGCTAGCTGCGACGCGATGGGCCCGCGGTCAATTGACCACGTCCACATCGAACGGCGCCGAGGTCATGCCGTTGTGGATCTGCCAGTACATCTGGTACGCGCCCGGCGGGGTGTCGGGTCCGATCAGCCGCTCCATCTCGAACACGATCTGCTCGCCGGGCGCAACGTGGTCGGGTGCCTGTGCGCAGTTCAGTACGCCGGTACGTTCGACGATCTTCGGACGGTTGGTCACCTTGGGCGCCTGTGCCATCAACTCGGTCCACGCCGGGCAGGGGCGCAGGGGAACCGTTGGGCCGCCGTCAGGGTCGGTGAACACGACCTTGTAGTGCAGCGTCTCTCCGACACGGGCGGTGGCGGGGCCTTCGATGATCACGGGGAACGTCCCGTTGCCCGCGGGGTAGCGGTAGCTGGACTTCGAGGTGGCCTCGCCGGTCGGGGCAAGGTACGGAACCGGTGGAAGGGTCCGCGGCGCGCGCTGGACTACATCGAGCGAGCCGGTCGCCTTCTCCGTACCCGCGATCTGCCAGACCAGTTCGGCGGTTGTCCTTGAGTCGCTCTGAACCGGCTCCGCGGTCTGCGTGCTGCCGGTCATGAGGAGCGCGACTTGCTCACGGCCGTTGAGCTGCTGCGGCAGTTGCTCGCAGGGAATCCGTCCGTAGCCACCGAACCCGGCCCCTGCACTGTTGAACGATGTCGCGAAGGTCGGACAGGGCCGCAGTGACACTGCGCTCTGAGTCGGGTTCGCGATGATCACCTGGTACTCGAACTCACCGCCGCTGCTGACTTCGCTGGGAAGCCGCAGTGTTACGACGAGCCGCGCACGATCAACCGGCACGATGGCGCCCGGACCGGTGGCAAGGTGTGCGGGGCCGACGCGAAGCACCTGAGCGCCGCTGCCGCAGCCGGCGGGGCTGCCGGTCACGGTGAGCGGCACCGTGAGGTCGGCAGCTACGAGCGCCCCTTCGCGGGGGACGCTGTCGCAGCTGCCCGACCACTCCGCGTTCAAAGCGATACCGACCGAGTGCAGGAACCGGCCGTTGAACACGGGCGGATTGGGGACGTCCGGCTGAGACTCGTTGACGACGGACACTGGCCCGTCCAACGTGACCCTCAAGTCGGCGGGCAGTACGCACACACCGGCGTTCCGGACGTGCACGTGGATCTGGCCCTCCCCGAGATCGAGGCTGGCTTCCAGCTGGTCTGCGGAGCAGGCCGCGATGTGAGGGTCCGTCCCGAAGTTCGCGGCCGACGGCAGCCCTGCGTCGGTCGAGCGGAACTTGGTCGCGCCGAGACTCGCAACCGGCACCGGGCCCGCGACCTGCTCAATCGGCCGTGTCGTCGCCGAACCTCGCTGCGCGATCACCGCCGCCGCCAGAGCCACTGCGACGACGGCGGCGGCTGCAACCGCGGGAACGAGTCCACGCGCGCTCCGCAAGCCTCGGGTCCACCGCAGACTCTGCTTCTCGACGTTGTCGTCGAATCGCTGCGGGAGCGGCGGAGGCTGAGCACCGCTGCACCAGTCATCCGCGGTCCGTTCGAACAGCAGCGCCAGCTGGTCGGTCATGATGTCTCCACTTCCAGGTCCAGCCGTAGCCGGTCGGCGAGCTGTTTGCGGGCGCGCACCAGCTGCGCTTTGACCGTGCCGTTAGGGCGGCCGAGCTCGTCGGCGATCTCGCTCACGGGCATGGACAGCAGGTAGTGGCACACGAGGACTTGTCGTTCTGGCAGCGGCAGGGAGCGCAGCGCGTCTGCCACCTCGATGCTGACCCGGTCGCTCGGCTCGTCGACCGTCGGACGCACCCGTGCCAGCGCAGCCCTCTGCCGCCCGCGGCGCCGGTGGACGTCGATCGCGGCGTTGATGGCGACACGACGGACCCAGGCGGCAGGTGCTTGCAGCTGGCTGACGCGGTGCCAGTCCCGTCCCGCTTTCAGGAACGCCTCCTGCAAGACGTCCTCAGCGCCCGGCCGGTCGGTTGTGATCAGGACAAGAGGGCGCAGGAGCGCCGACCAGTTCGCCGCGTAGAACTCGTCGAACGCTTGCACCGTCCCTGGCCCTCCTCTGTTGGCGGCTAGTACACGAACAAAGCGGTCGTCCGGGTTGTCATCTCGGCAAGAACTTTTGCGTGGAGTGGTTCTTGTCGATGGGGAGAACCAGTTGCCCTCCCGCTGCGTCTCAGCGTCATGAGCAACCGTGTCATCACGACTCTGGTCTGTCTGGTGCTCGCAGGCTGCTCCGCGGGCGGATCTAGCGGGGGCGCAGCGAGTTGTGTGGCCCGGATCAGGTTCGCTGGCAGCTACTACAGCGGACACATCGCGACAGTGCCACCGGATCGGTTGCGGGAGCCGCTGGTGGGGGCAGTCCTGCCCGCTTGCAACGACACCAGCGGGTCAGACGAGCACGACCAGTCCATCTCGATCCGTCGCCTGGACGGGATAGATCCGGCTGACGCGGTGTCGAGCGGCGACTCCGCCAGTGTCTTCGTGCGAGACGGGTCGGACCTCTCGCTGCTTCCGAGCTGGCTGGGCTTCACCGGACAGACGCCACGGCATAGCTAGGGATCACGCGACGTGTAGAGCTCGGGAGGCCGCCGGGCCGGCGAGCTCAGGCCAGTTGCATGCTGACCGTCACTCGTGCTCCATCGTGATGACGACCTTGCCCCTGGCCTGTCCGGCCTGCATGTATCGGATGGCTTCGGCTACACCGCTCAGCGGATACGTCCTGTCGACCATCGGCTTCATCTGGCCGGACTCGACGAGAGCCGTGAGCTCGTTGAGGTCTCCCGTCTTCACTGACGCGACGAACGTGCCGAGCTTCTGGCCGATGAAGGGTGAGACCGCGATCGCGCGCAGCGCGCGTTCACTGCCGCCGAGCAAGCGACCACCGGTCTCACCGCCGACGATGACGAGCGTCCCGCGAGGGGCGAGGGCGTGCCGCAGCCGGGTGAGCGAGGCCATCCCACCGGTGTCGAGGATGACGTCGAACCGCTGCCCGGCGTCGGCGAAGTCCTCGGTCTCGTACGCGATGACATGCTCGGCGCCGAGAGACCGGACCAGGTCCGCCTTGCCGGCGCTGCTGACTCCGGTGACGACCGCGCCGAGGGCTTTCGCGATCTGGACGATGTACGTCCCGACGCCACCTGAGGCACCGATCACGAGTACCTGCTGGCCGGGTTGCACCTTGGCGCGACCGCGCACGGCCTGCAGAGCGGTGCAGGCGGAGACCGGCAAGGCCGCTGCCTGCTCGAAGGTGAGGTTGTTCGGCTTGCGGGCGATCTTGCTGGCATCGGCGCGTGAGTACTCGGCAAAGGAGCCGTGACCCGCGCCGTACACGGCATCACCGATCTGCACGTTGGTGACTGCGGCGCCGACGGCCTCGACTCGACCCGCTACATCCGTGCCGATGACGGGGTTCTTTGGAGCGCGCACGCCGTAGCCGGCCAGCCGGATCGGGTACGGCAGTCCAGCCATGATGTGCCAGACACCACGATCCAGGCCGGCCGCGTGGACGCGTAGCAGAACCTCATGTGCGGCGATCTGAGGGCGGTCGATGTCGTCCAGCCGTAGAACGTCCGCAGCCTCGCCGTACTTGTCTTGGACGATTGCCTTCATCGTGCTCACCTCAGTCGCGGAGCTTGCGGTCTACCTGCGTGCATCGTGTCCCGGATCAGGGGTCTGTGCGGAGGCAGTTGGCGCGGACATGTGGGACATGGGCGTCATAGCCGGTCCGCTTCAGGTCTGACCGCTCGTCGCGCCGTTGAGAACCAGCGGAAGGAGCCGCGAGTCCTCGACGGCCGCCACGCGGTGTCCCAGTCCGGCGAGATAGCCCTCGTTGCCTGCGAAGGCGAAGAAGTCATCCAGCGACGCTTGCTGGACGACCATCACGATGTCCCAGCGTTCGTCGAGTGGCCCGATGAAGTTGTGTCCGCCCGTTCCCAGCAGCAGCACGCTTCCACCGCTGGCCGTCAGGAACGGCTCGGTGTGGTCGATGTAGCGCTGGTAGGCAGCCCTGCCAGAAATGGCCTCGCTTGGTGCGAGGTCGGGATGTCCGGAGTAGTCGGCGACGTCCCGCAGGCGGAGCAGGTTCAGCATCGCGATGGGACCGGTGATCTGCCGCTCCAGCAGGTGGCGGACGTTGGCGTCTGTCGGGTCGAGATACATGCAGTTCCCATCTTGAGGTGGCGTGGTGACTCAGACCGGCGGTGAAGGGTCGTACTGGATGCCCCTGCGGACCTGACGGGCGCGCTCGACCCCCGCGAGTCGCGCGACCAGGTGCAGCGCCATGTCGATGCCCGCGCTGACACCCGCGCTGGTGATGATGTCGCCGTCGTCGACGAAGCGGTCATCCGCGCGCAGCTGTACGCTGGCGTCGAGGGTGCGCAGCTCGTCGAACGCGGCCCAATGCGTCGTGGCGGGGCGTCCGGTCAGCAAACCGGCCGCTGCATAGACGAGGCTGCCGGAGCAGACGCTGGTCATCAGCGGCACCCTCTCGCGCTGTACCCGGACCCAGTCCAGGTGCGCGTTGTCGCGCAGCATCGGCCGGGTGCCCTTGCCGCCCGGGTGCAGCAGCACGTCCAGCGGCGGAGCCTCGGCGATCGAGTTGTGGGCGCCCAGGACGAGTCCCTTGGCCGCGCGAACTGAGTCCCCGTCCGCTGACATGCAGGAGACGGACCAGCCGTCGTCCGGGTGTTGCTGCGTCCAGTAGGCGAGTACTTCGTAAGGTCCGACGGCATCGAGTTCCTCCACGTCGTCGAACAGCAAGATGCCGATGTGCCGGGTGGATGTCGGAGCCGGGGTGGTGATCATGTCGCCAGAGTGGGCGTTGCCGGCTTCGCCTACCAGGACGAGTGCTTGACGTTGTCGGCCATGGCCTAAACGATCGTACTGAAATGCCGCCGGTGCTCTCCCGGCGTGGTGTTGAGGCGCCGCCGAAACGATCGATTCATCGTCTCAGGCACGCCATAACCGCACGTCTTTGCGACCTGCTCCATGGAGGCGCCGGTCGTCTCAAGCAGCCGGCAGGCCCCTTCGAGGCGGACCGACTCCACGTGGTCAGCGGGACTGACACCCACCTCGGCCTTGAAGACCCGGCTGAACTGACGCTCGGACAGGCTGGTGCGTTGAGCCAACGCCGGGACGGACAGATCCTCGGCGAGGTGGTCAAGCATCCAGCTCATCAGCTCACGAATCGGCTCGCGCTCAGCGCTCTGCGCCGCCAGGAGCACCGAGAACTGCGCCTGCCCCCCTGAGCGGCGCAGGTACACCACCAGCTGGCGCGCGATGCGGGCCGCAGCCTGCCGACCGTGGTCGTCGGCCAGCAGCGCCAAGGCCAGGTCGATACCCGCCGTGACGCCTGCCGACGTCCAGACATTGCCATCGTGGACGTAGATCGCATCGGGGTCGACCGACACCTGCGGATGGCCCTCGGCCAGGTCCGCGCACTCCCGCCAGTGCGTTGTCGCCCGGAGCCCGTCAAGGAGCCCCGCTGCCGCCAGGACGAAGGCGCCCGTGCACACGGATGTGACGCGTCGCGCGTCCGCAGCGAGCCGGCGCACCTCTCGCAGGAAGTCCTCGTCCGCGCCGACATCATCGACACCGCGCCCACCCGCAACCACCAGGGTGTCGATGCCGCCTGCCACGTCGGTGACGGCGACCGTGTCGAACGTCAGTCCGCAGCTGGCCCGTACCGGCCCGCCGAAGCGACTCGCGACCTGCAGCTCGTAGGCGACACCGGGCACGAACCTGGTGGCGCAGGAGAACACCTCCAGCGGACCTGTCACATCGAGGATCTGTACGTCGGGGAAGGCGATCAGCACGATCCTCGGATCGGTCATCGCGCAACCAGCATGGCCGGAACATACGCCCGCCCGCGGAGCTCATTGTGGCTTTGCGCCGGAACAGTCGGTCGCGGTGTCCGACATCGTCAACACGCCGTCCTTGTGCCTGGCCGAGCGGGCTTCCATCGTGCAGCTATGAGCCTCACCAGCACTAGCCAGTCCGACCTGACGACCACGTCTCTGCGGTCCGCTCGCGAGTCAGGCGCGCCAGCCGCAGGGCCGCGCCCGGCAAGGCGCGGACCGCTCACGCGCATCGTCGCCGCGTCCCTCGTCACCGGCGCAGTCGCGGCCGCCGTACTGGTGCTCGGCGTCTTCGCCGGCGCTTCCGAGCCCGTTACGACCGGCATCGCGCTGGTCTGCTTCGCCGCCGGCTGGGCGATGCTGGCTGTGCTGAGCACGCGTATGACGAGTTCACCGCAGCGCTGGGCGTACGGCCTTGCGGCGTTCTTGGGTGCCTCGGGATTGGCGCTGATCAGCCTGACTCCGGGCGACGACGCGCTGACCGCTGCCGCTTGGCTTTGGCCGCCCATGTTGTTGGTGCTGGTGACCTGGTCGGAGCGGCGCATGCGCGCCGCGATGCCCGGTCGGACCAAGTGGCTGCTCTACCCGTTCCTCGGCGCGCTGAGCCTGTCCTGCGTCGGAGCACTCGTCGAGGACGTCGCGGCCCATCGCGATGTGAATGCGGCGGCCCTACCAGGTCAGCTGTACGACGTCGGGGGGCACCGCCTGTACCTGAGCTGCACAGGCACTGGCGCCCCGACCGTGGTGCTCGAGAGCGGCTTGGGTGGCAACTCACCGTCGTGGACCCCGGTCAGCGCGGCCACCGCGGGCACCACCCGCGTCTGCGCGTACGACCCTGCTGGGATCGGCGCGAGCGACGATGCCGCCCGTCCGCAGGACAGCAACGCCGTGGTCGGAGACCTCCATCGGCTGCTCGCCGCTGCGGGTGAGGCGGGGCCCTACGTCCTGGTCGGTCACAGCGTCGGCGGCGTGTACGCGATGACGTACGCATCGCGGTACCCCGACCAGGTCGCCGGCATGGTCCTGCTGGACTCCGCGAGCCCCCGGCAGTTCACCGTCCTACCGGACTACGCCATGCAGTACTCGATGATGACCCGTCTGTACGGCGTACTGCCAACCCTGGCCCGACTCGGCATCGGCCGGTTCGTGCCGGGGCTGACCGCGACCGAGGTGCCAGGCAACGCCGGCAAGCAGGCCAGCATCATCGCGAACAGCCCTCGCAGCGCCAGTACCTCACGCGACCAGCTCTCGACGTACCGCCGGTCGTTCGTCCAGGCGCAGGCGTTGACGACCCTTGGCAGCAAGCCGCTCGTTGTCGTGAGCGCAAGCGACAACCTGACCGAGACGGCTGGCTGGCCCGCGGCGCAGGAACAGCTGGCTGCATTGTCCAGCAACGCCGATCGGCGCACCATCACGAGCAGCCATGCCGGACTGCTCGACCACCCCGGCAGCTTCGAGGGCTCGGTCACCGCCATCAGCGACGTCGTCCGTGCAGTCCGCACCGGCACGGCCGTCGGGAGGCCGTGACATCCCGCCGCCCGGCTGCGCCGTCAACACCACATTCCCGACTCCTGCCCGAGCCTTGGAGCTCTCATGACCGTGACCGAGCATGCCCCCACTATCGACGTCATCCATCCCGCGCCCACCGAGCCGCACACGTCCTGGGCGGTCATGGCGCTCGCGCTCGTCGCGCAGGTCCTCGTCGTCCTCGACATCAGCGTCGTCAACGCCGCGCTGCCCACCATCGGGCGATCGCTGCAGCTGGCCAGCAGCGACCTGCCCTGGCTGGTCACGGCCTACCTGCTCACCTCCGGTGGCGGGCTTCTCCTCGGCGGCCGCATCACCGACCTCGTCTCACGCAAGCGGGTCTTCCTCAGCGGCATGGCTGTCTTCACGACAGCGTCACTCCTGTCCGGCTTCGCCAACAGCGCCGGCCAGCTCATCGGCACCCGCGCCGCCCAGGGCCTGGGCGCTGCCCTCATGACTCCCGCCGCGCTCTCGCTGATCATGACGACCTACTCGGGCCGGCAGCGCGCAAGGGGCCTCGCTCTCTGGGGCGCGGTCGGCAGCCTGTCGGTAGCCGCCGGAGTTCTCCTCGGCGGAGCCTTGACGACCTGGGCGGGCTGGCAGCTCATCTTCTGGGTGAACGTGCCGATCGGCGTCGTCACGCTCATCGCCGCAATGCACCTGCTCCCCAAGGAGACGGTCGCCCCGGCCGGGGTCAGCGCGTTCGACCTGCCCGGCGCTGCCACCGCGATCGGCGGCCTCGCTGCCCTCATGTTCGCTCTCGGCGGCACCGCTGAGCACGGCTGGTTCTCCGTCCGCACGATCGCGGCGCTGGCTGCCTCTTCTGTGCTGCTGACCGCGTTCGCCCACATCGAGACCCGCGCCGCCAGACCTCTCCTTCCGCCGCACACCTGGAAGGTCAAGACGCTCGTGTCCGGCACCACGGTGATGCTGGGCATCACCGGTCTACTCGTCGCCTCCGTCTACCTGTGCTCGATCTTCATGCAGACAGTCCTCGGCTTCTCGGCGCTCGAGGCGGGCCTGTCCTTCCTGCCCATGGCGCTCGCGCTCGCCGTCGGCACGCATGTCGCCGCGAAGGCACTAGGACACCTTGCTCCGCCAGTGGTCGCTGCGACCGGTCTCTGCCTGGCCGCTTGCGCAGCAGGATTGCTCGCCCTGGCCGAGGCCAACTCGAGCTACGCCGGCGGGCTGCTGCCCGGATTGATGGTGCTTGGCCTGGGACTCGGGCTGGTGTTCGTGTCCGTGTCAGTCACCGCGATGCACGGCATCCCGCCTCAGCACGCGGGGATGGCATCAGGCTTCCTCATGACCGGCCACGAGGTCGGCGCCGCACTCGGCGTCGCGGCTCTGTCCGCCATAGCCAGCACCGCGGGCAGCCTCACCGACGCCGTCGGTGCCGTCGACGCGGCCTCCCGCGGCTTCACCGCAGCGGCCTTCGTCGCAGGCGGGTTCGCCGTCATCGCGTACTGGCGCATGCCGGCGGCGCGTATCGAAGCCGGCGCCGTGGGCATGCACATGCACTGAGTCCCCGAGGGAGGCGGCCTACGACCTGCCTCTCGCTCACCCGGCGTACGCGTCTGCGAGTTGTGGTGTCGCTCGCTCGGCTGCCTCCTGCACCCCTCGCATCATGCACAGGTAGATGGCAGCGGCGCACAGAACCAACAGGCAGATCGCCTCCCCGGTGACGGCTCCGACGCCGGGCCGGAGATGCTCGTCGTAGACGAGGACACCGAGCGCGATGCTCACCAGCGGGTCGACCGTAGCGATTGCGGGGAGGCTGGCGCGCAGTGGTCCGGCTTGGAAGGCCAGCTGGCTGAGGAGCAGGCCGGCGGCCCCGGCCGCTACCAGCAAGGGCAGTTGCCAGCTGCTGAGCACCGCGATCCATCCCTGCGACAGCGCCACGTCCGAGCAGCTCTTGATGAGCGCAGCCGTGCTCGCGTAGGTGAGTCCGACGGCGACACCTAGCATCGCGGCTGACCCACCGCGCGGCAGTCGCCGCGCGACCAGAACGCACAGCGTGGCCAGCAGCACCGACGCCAAGCCGATCACGACCGCGGGCAGACGGTCCGGCGGCTGCAACGGCCCGGTGATCCGAGGTGACGACGCACCGGAGACGGTCAGGAACCCCAGCAGGGCGGCGACCAGCACCATCCCGCCGGTGACTTCGCGCTTCGACACCCTGGTCCTTGCCACCTTGTGATTGAGCACGAGCGAGAACAGCAGAGCCGTGATCATCAGAGGTTGTACGACGGCGAGCGGACCCAGATGCAGGGCAACGACTTGCAGGAGGACACCGCCCACATCCGCACCGATGCCCCCCAACCACAGGGGGTGCCGAGCCGTCGCCAGAACGAACCGGGCAAGCGAGCCCCGGCTGGCCCCGTTCATTTCCGGGGCGTGGCCGGCGCTCCGGTGCTTGAGCGCCGTGGCGAGCGAGAAGAACGCGGTGGCACCCAAGGTTGCCGACACCACCGCGGGCGTTGCACCTGTCACATCACTTCCGTCCCCTCGCGGCCCTGATCCAAGCCTCGGACCCAGTCGTCGATGTATATCGCCGCCCCGGCGGTGCCACACCTGAACACCAGATGAGGGGCGACGGAATTTCGGCACTCATTGCTGGAGCGCGGCTGTTAACTGGAGCGCCACCCACAAGACGGCAACTGCGATGCGCGCGTCGCATGCGACGAGGGGAGCCGGTCCGAGTGACGCCGGCGAGGTCCGCGCTCGGCGCAAAAGCACGACTCGCCATGCTCGTCGGCAAAGCAGCCGCGGCCTCGTCAAGAGCAGCCAGGCTCGGCGCGGGAGCAAACCTGGCAGGGCACGTCGCCGCCCGGCTGGCCCCTGGCCTGCTCGGAACGCTCGCGGCAGACCGGCGTGTCGTAGTCGTCTCGGGTACCAACGGCAAGACGACCACGACGCGGATGCTCGCCGTTGCGCTGCAGACCGCGGGCCCTGTGCTGACAAACGGCGACGGCTCCAACCTCGCCCGGGGCATCCTCGGGTGTCTCATGACCGACCCGAGTCGGAGATTGACGCGCTGTGTGTTCGAGGTTGACGAACTGGCACTCGACGAGGTCGCGCGGGCCGTGCATCCCGAACTGTTCGTCCTGTGCAACCTCTCGCGCGACCAGCTCGACCGCATGACCGAGGTACGTGTCCTCGTCCGCCGCTGGCAACAGGTTCTGCGGCGGGCCGCAGCGGAGGCTGACGAGACCGGACGGCCGCCCCCGACCGTCGTGGCGAATGCCGACGATCCGATGGTGGCCTCCGCCGTTGTCACCGGCCCGTCAAACGAGCCGGTCCTCCCAGTCATCTGGGTGTCGGCCGGGCAGCCCTGGATTGCTGACGCAAGCTCCTGCCCGCGATGCTCGGCGCATTGGGTCTTCCGTGTTCGCTATGCCTGTGACACGTGCGGGTTCGCGCGACCTGAGCCGGCATGGCAACTGGCAGAGGACGTGCTTCAGGGCCCCGACGGGCTCGAGCACGATGCCAAACTGTCGTTGCCAGGACGGGCCAATCGTGCGAACGCCTTGATGGCTGTTGCCGCCGCGGCCCAACTCGGCGTTCCGCCGGAGGCCGCGCTCAGTCCCATTCGGGCAATCGAGGCAGTGGGCGGGCGTTACGCAATGGTGCAGGTGCACGGCGTGGCCGTGAGGCTGCTGCTCGCGAAGAACCCAGCTGGGTGGAAGGAAATGCTGGCGCCCGACATGGTGGCTAGCCCTTCGGGGGAGCTGGCCCCACTGGTGCTTGCGCTCAACGCGGGCGGCCCGGACGGGAAGGACACCTCATGGATATGGGACGTGCCTTTCGATCAGCTGAAAGGGCGGGCGGTATACGCCTCGGGGGAGCGCGCTGAGGATCTGGCGGTGCGGCTGCGGTACGCCGGGATCGACCACGCCATGACCCGTGACCCGCTCCAAGCGGTGACGCTCCTCGCTGCTGCGGCCTCAGCACAAAGGGTCGACGTGGTCGCGAACTACACCGCTTTCACCTCTATATGCAGCCGTGTCGGTGTCGCATGAGCGCACGCGAGCCACGCGGCCAGTCCGTTCTACGCATCGTCTCGCTCTTCCCTGCTCTGCTCGGGACGTACGGCGACGGCGGCAACGTGCTGATCTTGGCTCAGCGCGCCCGGTGGCGCGGACAGGCTGTGGAGGTGATCTCCGTCGATGGTGACGACCCGGTCCCGAGCAGTGGTGACATCTACGTGATCGGCGGCGGCGAGGACGGCTCCCAGCTTGCGGCGATGGCGGCTCTCACGTCGAACGGCCGCCAAGCCTCGCAGCTTGGCTCGCTGGCAGGCCATGCTCAGATTCTTGCCGTGTGCGCCGGGCTGCAACTGCTCGGCGAGTGGTTCCTCGACGGTGCCGGAGATCGCACGCCGGGACTTGGCCTGCTGGATGCGCAGACGTCGCGCCTCCGCCGGCGCGCTGTCGGAGAGGTCATCGCTACGCCCGCGCCGAGCCTTGGGCTGCCGGTCCTGTCCGGTTTCGAGAATCACGCGGGACACACGGTGCTCGGGCCCGGGGTCCAGCCACTCGCCACGGTGGTGCGGGGCACCGGCAACGGCCCGAGTCCCACGGGCGCCCCGGCGACCGAGGGTGCCTTGACCGGGAGCATCATCGGCACCTACCTGCACGGGCCGCTACTCGCACGCAACCCCGACCTTGCCGACCTGCTGATCGCCCGCGCCACGGGGGGCACAGTCGCTCAACTCAGCCCTGTGGATGTCCCGGAGCACGCCGCGCTGAGAAAGAGGCTGGGCGTCGCAGGCTGACGATGCAGCCGGCGGGCCGCCTCATCGAAGGGCTCAGTGCGTGAAGCGGACGCCGTGCGCCTGCAGCCAGGCAACGGGGTCGACCGGCTGGTCCTGAACGTGCACCTCGGCATGCAGGTGCGGGCCGGTGCTCTCGCCTTCGTTGCCCACCAGCGCGATCACCTGTCCCGTCGTCACGGTCGCCGACGAGATGAGTATCTGGGAGACGTGCCCGTAGACAGTGGTCACACCCCCTGCGTGCGACAGCACCACCTCGTTCCCGTACCCGGCTGCTGGTCCGGCGTACAGCACCTGGCCCGCGGTCATCGCGTAGACAGGCGCGCCGATGGGTGCACCGATGTCTATGCCCTCGTGGAACTGCGGCTCGTGGGTGAACGGGTTGATCCGCATGCCGAACGGCGACGTGATGGGGCCGACCGCCGGCGCCACCCACCCCGCGCTCGGCAGGGCGTAGGACAAGACAGGGTCGACCACGGCCGCGCTGCCGAGGAGGTGCCCCAGCACCGCCGCCGTGACCGCCGGGTCGGTGCGCTCGACGGCCAGCAGCAGGCCGGTGCGAGGGACGAGCCCCAGCCGCTTTCCGACCGCCTGGTTGACGACCAGGCCCACGCCGGGCAGCTGCGTCGTGGCGAGGGCGCCGACGCGCAGATGAAGCTGCCGCGAGCGGTGTTGCACGACGACAGATCCGCCCAGGGGCACTCCGTAAGCCGCGGCGACGGCGTGCGCCACGACCGCCTCGCCGATAGCGGCCCGCTGCCACACGCCGGTCGCTCGGCCTGTCGTCGAAGGCGTCCAGACGCGCGCCTTGATGGGGTCCGCTGCAAGGACGCGTGTCCGCCCCCGTCCCAACCGGACCTCGCCGATCGCCACCAGCAAGCTGGCGTGTGCACCGGAAGCATCGATGATGCGACCCACCTGGTCGGCGCCCAGCGGTCGATCGCTGCTCACCACGACCGTGGCCTGGATGAGCGAGCCGAGCCGGGGCAGTGTGGGGAGCGGTACGGCGGCAGGCGCCGGCCGACGGCCGTTGTCGGTCGTGCGCAGCGCGCTGTCAGGGGCGGGTGTCGGCCGAGGTGATGGAACGGCCGGCCGCGCCTGGACGGCGGCCACGACGTAGCCGGCGGTCAGGACCGACGTGATCGTGACGAACAGCAAATTCGTCCGGGTGACGTGTCGATGAGCCCGCAGGACACCGGCCAAGCCGCGTGTCACGACACTGGGCGCAGCATCCGAGCGGCCATTTGCGGTCATCGTACTTGCGCGTCGCGGGGGGTGGCGCCCCGATCGTCAGCGGCATGGTCATGATTTCGGCGAGCGAGGCACGGGCAGACTGCCCGCATGCCTTCTGCGCGGGCCGCCGGGTCATGGATGGCCGCCGCGGTCGCCGTCGCGGTCGGCGGGACCGTCGCACTGTTCATCGCGCCGCCCGACCTCGCCGCCGCCTTCGCCGGTGCCGGCCCCAGCGCCGGCCCGAGCGGCTCTGCCGCGGCCAGCCCCAGTGACACCCCCACTGCCACGATCAGCCCATCACCGGCGACTGCTCACAGCACGGTCGAGGTCCTGAACCTGCCCAGCCACGACAGGGGTCGCAGCTCCCGATCGGTGTGGGTCTATCGCCCCGCCGTCCCGGACGGTCCGGCGCTGCCCGTTCTCTATCTGCTCCACGGTCAGTTCGGGACGCCGCGCGACCCGTTCGACGCCGGCATGCAGCATGACCTCGACGCCCTCTTCCGCTCGGGCGTCCCGCCCTTTGTCGTCGCAGTCCCGGACGGTGCCTCCGACACCCGAGCTGATGATGAGTGGGGCGACGCAGCTGACCGGGCCGACCTCCTCGAGAGCTTCCTCGCTCGCCAGGTCGTACCGGCCGTCGAGGGCAGCCTCCGACGCGACCGAGCCCATCGCGCGGTCGCCGGTTTCTCGATGGGTGGCTACGCGGCTGCGTTCACGGCACAGCTGCACCCCGGCGACTACGGCCAAGTGGTCTCGATGGCCGGGTACTTCCACCCCGACGACCCCGACGGCGTCTTCCCGAGCTCCGCCCAGCAGTGGGCGCACTACCCGCTGGCCCGGGCGTGGGCCCTGAACCGGACACGGGTCCTGCTGCTCGACTGCACCCGGGAGAGCGACCCCGTCATACGAGGAGAGATCTACCGGATGCAGAGCGCACTGCGCCGGGCGGGACATCCGCCTGGCACGTATGTCAGCCCCGGTGACCACGGCTGGCCCTGGGTCACGTCGCAGTGGCCCCGGGTGGCTCGATTCCTCGGTCAGGGGTGGGGCCAGACCCGCTGACCGATGCGGGGGATGCGGCTGACGGAGCTGGTCAGCCTGAGATCAAGCAGTCAGACTCGGTCTTGGCGAGCTCTTGCGATCTGACCGCATCCAACGCAGAAGGACCGCAACGCAGACCGCCAGAACGGACAGGGCACTCACGACACTGACGCGTTGCATCTGCACCGTCGGCATCGGCAAGCCGCTCAACGCGGCACCGACGCTCAACGCCGTGCCCACCACAACGCCCCAGCGGCCGGCCATGAACAGGCACATCGCGCCGGGGACGAAGTACCAGGGCCAGATCACGGGGCCTGTCAACGTGACGGTCGCGAGCAGCAAACCCACCGTGGCGGCCGGTGCGCGACCTCGATGGGTGAAGCAGGCAACGGCCGCGAGCAGCAGGCCCATGACGAGGAAGACAGCTCGAAGCAGTCCCTGCGACGCTAGCGGCGAGGTTCCGCTGACCTCCGCCCACGCCATGCCGACGACGCTGGGAAGCGAGATCGGATTCCAGACAGTCAGCGTCGCCGGCAGTCCCGCAATCCACCCGAACGGCGCGGGCTGAAGAAGCCCTGTCAGCAAGAGGCCAGCACTCAGCGCAGCCGCCAGATCCCGGCCCAAGACACGCCAGCCGGCGCGGGTCCACGAGTTCAGCAGGAGTCCTGCAAGGACGACGAGCGCAGTGACCTTGACCTCCGCCGCCGCGACAGACAATGCGGCTCCGCACGCGGTGAACCCCTTTGCATGCAGCAGCAGGGCCACTGCAACCAACGCCGCAAGGAAAGCATCGACGTGCAGACCGCCGACGAGGTGCAGGGCCACCAGCGGACTGCCGGCCACGAGCCAGACAGCAACCCAGCGATGTTCGACGTCCGCGAGGTGGTACGCGCACACGGCGCAGATGGCAACGCTGAGCACAACAAGGCCCCGAAGCCAGATCAGCGCGATGACGCCTTGTCCGCCGGCCAGATGTAGACAGGCCTCGAACAGCCGAAGGGCCAGTGGTCCGTACGGCGCGCTCCGCGCTCTGTACAGCGGATCCACCGCTTGGAGGAGGGGCGACGCTGCGTGGAGGACAACCGACGGTGGACGGTAGGGGCTTCCGCCGGCTGATCCGGCGACGGCACCTTGAGCCAGGTACGCGTACGCATCCTGGGACAGCGCCGGTGGCAGGAGAGCGAACGGAGCAGCAAATAGCGCGGCAACCCCGGCCGCCCACGGCCCCGACAGCCGGTCGCGCATGAGCAGGAGCGTGCCCGTGAGCCACGCGCAGGACAGGACCAGCACGGATACAGACACGACAAGGCCGCCGGCGACAAAGCTGCGCGGCTCGCGCTGCCACGGGGCGGCGGCCTCGGTCCAGGTCCACCAGCTTCCCAGGAGCCTGCGCGCTCCAGCGGTCTGCGTCGAGGACACACACAGGGCGCAGACGCTGCTCGCTGCCAGTCCCACCAGCGCAACCGCTCCGACGTGCAGCCGGCGCCAACGAGTTCCCGCCGCGCCCTCGCCGGCGGTGCCGCTGCCCGCTCTCACGCTCCCGACCGTGCGGCCTCACTCCTGTCTCCCGCCTGACTGTCGTGAGCGACGGGGAGCGCCACGTCGCAGTTGGGCGGCAGGATGCTGTTCGTGTCGTCATCGGCGTGCCGTCGGGGGTGAGGCGGCTTGAATCTGCTCGGCTGGCCCTTTCTCGCCCTGATGTCGGCGGTCGCTGTTCTCGTACCCGTCGCGGTCGCCCTGATGTGGGCTCGGTGGCCGTCGCGAGTGGCGTGGCCGGCTCGCGCTCTGGGCCTGGTCCTCGTCATGGTCGTCGGCGCGGCCTTTCTGGCGACGCTGGTCAACCGCTCCTTCGGCTTCTACAGCAACCTCGACGACCTGTTGGCCACGTCTGCGCTGGGCTACCGCGCGCCCCCGTCGTTCCAGATCAGCCGAGGCCCGGACCGGGTCGAGGTTCTCCAGAACGACTGGTACCGATCCGGGCAGGCACGAGCGCAGAGCGGACACGGGATTGTTCTCCCGGTGCTGATGGAAGGTCGCCGCTCGGCCCTCCGTCGGCACGGCTTCGTCTACCTGCCCGCCACCTGGTTCCTCGACCCCGGCGTATCGCTGCCGCTCGTCGAGATGCTGCACGGCTACCCGGGCAGCCCGGGGAACTTCCCAGTGCAACTGGGTATCGAGGCGATCCTCGACCGGGAGATCGCCGCCCGCCGGATGCCGCCATCACTCGCTGTGTTCCCCAACACCTACCAACAGGGACGCGCGTCTGAGTGCGTGGACGCCGTTCGCGGCGAGCGCGATGAGACCTACCTCGCCGTGGATGTCCCGGACGACGTACAAGCGACGTTCGGAACCGCCCCGGGGCGCTCACTCGGCCTGCTGGGCTACTCCGAGGGGGGCTTCTGTGCAGTGAACCTCGGGCTCCACCACCCCGACCGCGTCGGTGCCGCCGTGTCGCTGTCTGGATACTTCAGCGCCGGCACGGACAGAGGCACGAAGGCTCTGTACTCCAAGCAGCGCGGAGCATTGCAACGGAACTCGCCGCTGTGGTGGGTGCAGCACCGGGGGCCGACGGGACCGGCCCTGCTGCTGGTGAGCGGTCGTGATGACCGTGACGCGCTCGGGCAGGATCGGTCGCTGGCCAGAACCGCCGCCCGGTTCGCTCCCAAGCTGCCCATCATCGCGGCGGTGGTGCCCCGTGGCGCGCACAACTTCGCGACCTTCGACCGCGCCATGCCCGCCTGCCTCGACTTCCTCGGTGAGCACCTGCCGGGTCCGCTGGCACCGCTGCTGCGACTGCCCCAGGACCCGCTCGTGCGCGCACCTGAACCGCCGACGCCGGAGCCGCGGCGACAGTTGTCGTCCCCGTCCCCTTCCCCGTCCAGGTCCGTCACACCCACGTCGTCGCTGGCTTGACGGATCAGGTCCTCCCTTCCGCGTCGCGGTAGTAGGGCCGCCAGATGAGCCGGTAGACCCGCAGCAATCTCGGGAGCGAGCGCAGGCCCGGGATGAACGGCAGCAGGACGAAGGCCAGAGTCAGTACCGCCATGAGGGCCCAGACGAGGGCGTCTGCGTTGCCCGATGTCGAGAAGGGCTTGACCTGGTACCAGAACGTATAAAGCCACAGCCATGCCTGGCCGGGGTAGTTGCCCGTCTCGTTCATCATTCCCCACTGGTCGCCGCCGAGGTGCTGCGCGCGCGTCAGGGACTCCAGGTATGTGCCGTCAGCGAGAAAGAGAAGGGGTTTGGTGTAGTCGGTTTGGTAGAAGCCCCCTTGGCCGAGCAGAACACCATCAAGTCCGCCGCTTTGCGCGAACTGCAGCAACTGGGCGAGCAGCACAGGGACCGGTCCGTAAGTGCTCGTCGCCACAGCCGCGGGTGGGTTCGCCGGGGATTTCGCCAGCGCATCGTCGTATGCCGTCGCCCAGGCCTGCTTCTGCTCGGCGCTGCCGGCGGTCCAGGACGTCAACGCCGCCTGAAGTTCCGGGGTGGCCGCGGCGCTCTGCAGGGGGCCGATCACGAAGTCCTGGGCGGTGTTCACGGGCGTTGTGACGCCGGCCCAGTTCTGAGGCGAGAGGGAGCCGAGCTTCTGCGCTGCGCTCTTGTCATGCGTGTACGGCGCACCGTACGTCGCGGTGCCGCTGGTGCCCGCGAGCTCGGCAGATGCCGTTGCGACGAAGTCGGTAGGAGCCGCCTTGGCCCACTGTCCCAGGGTGAGCTGCTTCTCATCCGGTGATGAGAAGGCCGCGGCGAGCGCGAGGGTGAGCAGAGTGACGACGAGCAGGGCGATGACGAACTCTTTGACCAGGTCGTAGGGGCGCTTGGCGCCGGTCCAGGGGAGGCGTTCTCGTGCTCTGTCGGCGGCAGCGAGCAGCTGCGCAGGCGTGGCTGGTACCTCGATCGCAGTCACGGCCGAGCCTGGGTAGCACCTACGGCGGCGTGTTCACGCGGGCGGGGCGGGAACGGGGGCACCACGCCCCGGTGCCGGACCATCAGCACGTGCAAGACGGTCAGGAATCCGATGACCAGAGGCAGCAGCACGATGTGCCACATCAGCATTTGGCCGAAGTCGAGCACGTTGAAGTACGCGCCGATGCCGACAGAGTTCAGCCCGTCCTTGGCCTGCGATGCGATCCACTGGGAGTCCAGGTTCTGCTGGGTGAGGTAGCCGGTGAACGCGGTTCCGATGGAGCCGATGAACGCCACCGCTCCGGTCACCCAGGTCAGTCCGCGTTTGCCCCGCCATGCGGCCATGAAGAACTTGCCCCACAGGTGGATCACCATGAAGCCCATGAACAGCTCGACGCTCCACAGATGTGTGCTGTTCACGTAGTGCCCGGTGCTGGACAGGTGCCACCAGGTGGGGCCTTTCACGGCAAGGACACTGCCCGTGGCGATGACGACAAGCAGGGCCGCGATTGTCGCTACCCCGAACACGTAGATCCAGGACGCGACGTACGCCGGCTGTTCGTCCGGCAGGAGCTGTCCGGCGGGGAACGCCCTGGTGGTTCGGGTGCGCAGAGAAGTCGTCCAGTTCGCCGGTGCCGGCGTGGACGCGGGGACGGTGTCGGTGCTCACTTGTGCCGCCTGGACCCGGGGAACGGCAGGAAGAGGGCAAGGACGAACAGCAGGATCATCACCGTGATGACGATGATGTTCGCGACCGAGATCTGCAGGACCCCCCAGTGCAGGTAGTGCCCGGGGTGGTTCAGGTCGACGGCGGCGGCCGATGGGCTGAGCAGAATGCTCATGCGGTGTCCTCATGAGAGGTCACTGGCATTTCCGGCGGTGAGCGGGCGCGCTCCGAGGATGCGGCGCGATGCGGCATCTCTCGTTCCGGACTGGCTGGAGCTCAGCCCTGTCAGAGTGCGCGTGGCCGATGCGCCTGTCAACGGTCGCCCTGGGGGACAGGAGGGACGTCGGCGAGAAGCACCCGGCTGGCTACGGCCATAGTGGTCCCCGCCAGTTCCGCTCGGTGTGCGAGCTCCGCTCGCGCGGCGATCGGCTCGTAACCGAGTTCGATCAGCGCGCCCAGGCCCTGCTGGATGCTCCGCACCTGGCTCAGCGCCAGCGCCAGGGCTGCGCCGGGGTCAATCATCCCGGGAGCCAGCTGCTGGTCGACTCCTGCCGAGGCCGCCACCGAGAGCTCGACGCCGTCGCGCACGACAGAGAGCGACACCGACACGGCGCTGGGCACGGCAGCGCTGATGGCCTGGGCCAGGCCGGTCAGCTGAGCGGCGAGGCGCTCGCTCACGTCAGCATCGCCGGCACACAGCTCGAGCAGCTGCGCACGCAGGACAGCGGTGGGCTCCAGCGGAGACTCCTACGGCGCCTCGAGCCTGGGGTCAGGTGCCCCCGCTGCGGCTCGGCTTATTCGCCGAGGGCTGCGGTGGCACCGACGTTGATCGCTCGGCGCGACCCTGGACGGGCGTCGTATCCAGTCCGGGACGTGCGCGCGCCGCGGATACCTGCCGATCCGCGTCGCCGACCGTACGCCTCAAGCCGGCGCCCGTCGAGGCATCGTTGCACCCGCTGCTACGGGTCGGGCGGGTCGCTGACCTGACGAGCACGGGCGCGGCGTACGGCCTCTGCCACCAGCACTTCCGCGACCTCGACGAGCTTGACGTGCTGAGTTTGACTCATCGCGCGCAGGCGAGCGAAGGCCTCATCCGGGCTCGCTCCGCTCCGGGCCATCAGCACGCCGATTGCCTGATCGATGATCGCTCTGCTGGTCAATGCCTGGCCCAGCTGCTCGGTCAGTCGCATCGACCGCGCGAGCACTTGCGCGTTGTGAACGGATACAGCAGCAGGACCGGCGAACAACTCCCCGATCCGAATAGCATCGGGACCGAAGGCGTCCTTGGCGTGCGCGTACACGTTCATAGCTCCCACGACCTGCTCCGGCAGCAGCAGCGGCAGCGACAAGACGCTGTGGACCCCCATCCGCCCAACTCGCGGACCGAACCGAGGCCAGCGCGACTCGCCCCCGAGGGATCCGGATACCTGCGTACGGCGGGACTGAACAGCGAGCAGACAGGGGCCTTCCCCAAGGCCGTACTGCACATCGTCGACGGCATGCACGAACTCGGCGCTCGAGACGACGGTCTGCGGGTGATCGTCGTCAAGCATGGTCAGGCCCGCGCCATCTGCGCCCGGAATCGCCTGAACGGCGAACTCGGCGATGTTGATCAGCACGTCGCGCAGCGGTCGATGCCCAGTGAGCAGACCGGACAGGCCAGCCAAGCTGGCCACCAGGTCGTCATCGTCGTCCACCGCAGGCAGCCCCTCTGTGCTCTCGGCGCCACGGCCTTGTCTCAAGGTAACGCGAGACGGCGCCTTGCGCGGTATGGTCACAGCGCTGAGCAACAGCCGACCCGGGACGGGTTCTGCCGCGCGCGCCGCCGCAACCCCGAGCACAAGCTCCCGCCGGGCATACCCGGTGATCTCCCGCCGCGGAGCCCGCCGTGCCATCCAACGAGCAACAAGCGACATCTGATTCCCCCGCGCCCCCGCCGACCCTGAGGCGGCAGTACGGCTCCTGCGCGGGCCGCGCCGCGTACGCCCGGGAGGTCAGTCCCGGTTGCTGGCAGGTCAAGGTGCACGAGCCGAACCACCGCGACGCAGGCCTTGACGGGTGGTGGATCGCCACGGCGGGATCGCCCACCCTGTCCGCCGCATCAGCCGCCACAGGGTTCCGTTGAGCGTGATGAGCACTGGACAGGCGATCCCGCGTCCCGGCCTGGATCTCGAGTACCCCAAGTCGCTAGGCGTCTACGACAACTACGCACACGCGCAGCGCGTCGTCGACTACCTGTCCGACCATGACTTCGCCGTACGGAACCTGGCCATCGTCGGTACCGAGCTGAAGTCGGTGGAGCGCGTGACCGGGCGCCTGACGCGAGGCAAGGTGGCTGCTGCCGGTGCACTGTCGGGCTTTTGGGTGGGGCTGTTCGTCGGGATTGCCTTTGCGATGTTCAGCGGGCAGGGCCGGATCGGCTTCTTGTTCACCACCCCGGTGCTGGGCGCGCTCTTCGGACTCGTCTGGGGTCAGTTCGGGTTCTCTGCCATCACCCGGGGCGGAACCCGGGACTTCTCCTCGATCAGTCAGGTCGTCGCCACGAAGTACGAGGTGCTCGTCGAGCATCGATTCGCCGAAGCCGCCCGCGACCTGCTGGCGACGATGCCGGTCGCCTGAGCGCCGGGTGCCGCCGGATCGACGTCGGGAAGCTTCGTTCGCGGGACCTACGCCTCTAGCGTCGGTGTCGGAGGCGGCCCGGGCCGTGATGTGGGCCTTCAGGAGTCGGCGACCGTGGTGGTCTCTAGTTGAGCTCGGCTTCTTGACCGCCCGCTGGATCAAGGGCGACGCGCATCTGCGCGGCCTCGACAGTGTCGACGCTGTAGGTGTCGGTGATCCCTGCCTCGTCGCCGGCCTCCTCTTCGGTGTCGTGCAGTGATCGCACCGGGTCTTGGTCGACGTCGCTGTTGTCGTCGCCGTACAGCCGTCCGCCACCGCTGTCGTCCGGGCCGATGTCCTGCGTTCCGGTTCGCACCACGCGGAGCTCCCTATCGTGTCGGGCAGGGCATCAAGACCGGTCAGTGTGCTGACCGTACGCCGGTGATGCGGCACGCCCCACACCGAAGCTTCTGACGGGCAGGCCCGGTACTCGTCCTCGGTCACGAGTTGCGCCGGCTGGGCGATGCCGGCTGGTGGCTCACCGCGTACACCGCCGAACCGGGCTCACCGAGCGCCGAGAAGCTCGGGCTCCTAGCCAACTGGAAAGCGACGCCCGCAGACCAGAAAAACAGCCTCTGACCTGCGGTCTTGTGGGGTGAGTGACGGGGCTCGAACCCGCGACAACCGGGATCACAATCTTGCTGGGCACCCTTACGGACCTACATGACTTCTGCATTTTCGCAGGTCAGAAGCTGTTTGGCTATGTCGAGAGAAGCCGCTGTGGGGCAGGCGTGGGGCAGTTTTGCCCCACACCTGCCCCATGATCTTGGTGGCTGCGATCGCAGTTCCGTTGTCCAAGTGATCCGCCAAAGCTGGGTACCCCCGAGCGCGAAACGCACTCTGAAGGCGCGAACGTCGCGCCTATGTGCGGGGCGGAAGGACGCATCTGACCGGTACATGCCGCAAGTGAGGCGGCTACGTCATTCCCCCTGGCTGGCCACGGCTTGCGCTGTTAGACCGGCTGGTCGTCGTCCATCAGCCATCCGACGTGTGCTCCGGTCAGATCGCGTACGCGGGGAAGCGCTCCCCACGTTGGTGGCCTGGCCACCACCGGCCAGATTTGACGCGCTGCACTATCCGGGGTTGCGCGCACAAGCTCCGGCGGCATTACCGCAACCGTGCCGACGAGCTGGTCTATCCGGATCATGGCAACGTATGCACGCGCCAGTGCTCCCCGCAATGTGCGCTGCGGGTCGAGCGCCTCCGGCGCGACGACATGACTTGCTGTGGTCTGCATCCAGTCGAAGTAACCGTTGCGCCTTCTGACTATCGCCAGGAACACGCGAACATTCGCCGGCACCCCAGTACGCAGCGTATGTCGCGTGCGCGCGTCGAACAGCAAACGGAACGGCATGCTGACATTGAGCGCGACGGCGGTCTTGCCGAACCATCGCGCGAGCAGTTGTGCCTCGTCTGCTTCGATCCGTCCGCGCCTGGCGCCAGTCAGGATCGGCCGAACATCGTGTTCGAGTGTGCTCATCCAGCCGTTGTTGCACGGCGCGCATACCTCGCCAGCCAGTAGAGCAGACAGGGGAATCTCTGCCCTCTGTGAGACAACGGCCCCACCCATTGGCAGCGAGATGCGGTGGGGAGCCACCAGTTCGCGT
>JAVXVI010000033.1:0-6182 GCA_032230005.1 Actinomycetota bacterium
AAGATCTCGACCAACATCCGTGAGCTCGAGGGCGCGCTGATCCGGGTGACGGCGTTCGCGTCGCTCAACCGGCAGCCGGTCGACCTGTCGCTGGCCGAGATCGTGCTCAAGGACCTCATCCCGGCCGACGGCGGCCCGGAGATCACCGGCGCGACGATCATGGCCGCCACGGCGGAGTACTTCGGGCTGACGATGGAGGACCTGTGCGGGTCCTCACGCTCGCGGGTGCTCGTGACAGCCCGGCAGATCGCGATGTACCTCTGCCGCGAGCTGACCGACCTGTCACTGCCCAAGATCGGGCAGATGTTCGGTGGCCGCGACCACACCACGGTGATCCACGCCGACCGCAAGATCCGCGGTCAGATGTCCGAGCGCCGGGCGACGTACAACCAGGTGGCCGAGCTGACGAACCGCATCAAGACGCGGTCCCGTCAGTCGTGACCGCGGCGTCCGACCCTTCCTGGCCCGGAATAATCATGGTGACCGGCATCACAGGACCAGTGCACAGGTTGGGGACAACCGTGTGGAGAAGTCCCGCCGACGGTGGACGCCACGTAGGGGAGCAGTCGCCGTCCACGGGCCGCTCCCAGGTAACCGACAGTTCGTCCACAGTCACCGCGACCGTCGCCACGCCGTACGACCTGCACGAACGCGGCCGGTCCACAGCCCCGCGGGTGCATACGACGACGGCGACCTCTCTCTCCTCCAGAAACCCCAGAACGGGTTGAGCCCTGCTGGACCTGTGGGAAAGCCAGTCCTCGCTTCCCGTCAGACCGGTCTGAGACGCTCAGCAGCCATCGCAACGACACAACGCCAGGAAAGGCAGACCCATGGAGCTCAGGGTCGAGCGAGACTCCCTCGCCGACGCCGTCGTCTGGACGGCACGGTCACTGCCGGCGCGTCCTCCGATGCAGGTCCTGCTGGGGCTGCTCCTGGAGGTCGGTGACGACGGACTGGCGGTGTCAGCCTTCGACTACGAGGTCTCCTCGCGCATCGAGCTGCCCGCGACGGTCGCCGAGAACGGCCGTGTCCTCGTCCCGGGCCGGCTTCTGGCGGACATCGTGCGCTCGTTGCCGGCCCAGCCGGTGGACCTTCGGCTGGAGGGCACCCGGGTCGTGCTGACCTGCGGTGCCGCGCGGTTCACGCTGCCGACGCTGCCGGTCGAGGACTACCCGGCACTGCCCGACATGCCCACCACCACCGGATCGCTGGAGAGCGACGTCTTCGCTGCAGCCGTCGCGCAGGTCGCGATCGCCGCCGGCCGGGACGACACGCTGCCTGTGCTGACCGGCGTCCGGCTCGAGATCGAGGGCGAGCAGCTGACACTCGCAGCGACCGACCGCTACCGCCTCGCGGTGCGGACCCTGAGCTGGCGCCCGGAGCAGCCGGGCCTGTCGGCGACAGCACTGGTCCCGGCCCGGACGCTGGCGGAGACGGCCAAGGCGCTGACCGGCGGAGCCGAGGTGACGCTCGCGCTGGCGGCCGCCACCGGATCCGGGGCGGCCGGCGAGGGGATGATCGGCTTTGAGGGCGGCCCGGCGGGATCACTGCGCCGTACGACGTCGCGACTGCTCGAGGGCGAGTTCCCGAAGTACCGCTCGCTGCTGCCGAGCGAGAGCTCGTCCATCGCAGAGGTGCCGACCCTCCCGCTGGTGGAGGCGGCCAAGCGGGTCGCCCTGGTGGCCGCGCGCAACGCGCCGGTTCGGCTCGGCTTCTCCAGCGACGGACTGATCCTCGAGGCGGGCGGTGCCGATGACGCGCAGGCCTCCGAGCGCCTCGAGTGCGGGTGGGAGGGTGCCGAGCCGTTGCAGATCGCGTTCAACCCGGCGTACCTGCTCGATGGTCTTGCGGCTGTTGACTCCGACACCACGACGCTGTCGTTCACCGGTCCCACCAGGCCCGCGGTCCTGACCGGCAAGCGGACCGAAGCCCCAGATGTGACCGCCGACTACCGCTACCTGCTGATGCCGGTGCGGCTGTCCGGCTGAGAGACACCGGCAGCCAAGGCAGGATCGCGACAAGGCACGGCACCGACGACAGGGGACAGCGCGATGGGCAAGCTCGGGATGGTCGGACTCGGTCGCATGGGCGGCAACATGGCCGAGCGACTTCGTCGCGGTGGGCATGAGGTCGTCGGCTTCGACCGGGCAGCCGAGACGCGCGACGTCGACAGCCTGGAGAAGCTGGTTGCGACGCTCGAGCCGCCGCGGGTCGTGTGGGTGATGGTCCCGGCCGGTGAGCCGACGTACCAGACGGTCGACGCACTGGCCGAGCTGCTCGATCCCGGTGACGTCATCGTCGACGGTGGCAACTCGCGCTACACGGACGACCAGAGGCATGCGCAGGACCTGGCACCGAAGGGGATCGGCTTCGTCGACTGCGGAGTGTCCGGTGGCGTCTGGGGGTTGACGGAGGGCTACGCGCTGATGTGCGGCGGCACTCCCGAGCACGTCGCGGTGGTGCAGCCGTTCTTCGACGTCCTCAAGCCCGAAGGCGACTCCGGGTTCGTGCATGCAGGCGAGGTGGGCGCCGGCCACTTCGCGAAGATGGTGCACAACGGCATCGAGTACGGCCTGATGCAGGCCTACGCCGAGGGCTGGGAGCTGATGATGGCGACGGACGTCGTCACCGACGTCCCCGCGGTCATCGCCAGCTGGCAGAAGGGGACCGTCATCCGGTCCTGGCTGCTGGACCTCATGGTCAACGCGCTCGAGAAGGATGCCGACCTGTCCGGGCTGCGCGGCTACGCGGAGGACTCCGGCGAAGGCCGGTGGACCGTGCAGGCCGCGGTCGACCACGCCGTGCCGCTGCCGGTCATCACCGCTTCGTTGTTCGCGCGGTTCGGGTCGCGGCAGGAGGACTCGCCGGCGATGAAGATGATCGCCGCGCTGCGCAACCAGTTCGGTGGCCACGCGGTCACCTCCAAGGCCGGCGAGGTCGAGAAGGGCGCCGACAGCCCTGGCGCGGACAGCGATGTCGGCCATGCCGACGGGCACAGCCCGGAGCACGGCCGCGAGCGCGGCGAGCCCGGCACCCCGCCCGGCGCCTGACGCCGCACCGCATGTACGTCAGCGCCCTGCAGCTCTCCGACTTCCGGTCGTGGTCCGAGCTCGACCTCGAGCTGGCACCAGGGCCGACGGCCCTCGTCGGGGCCAACGGTCAGGGCAAGACGAACCTCGTCGAGGCCATCGGCTACGCCGCGACGCTGGCCTCGCACCGGGTGTCGACCGACGCGCCGATGGTGCGGGCGGGTGCCGATCGCGCCGTCATCAGGGTCGGCGTCGAGCGCGGTGGCCGCCGGACACTCGTGGAGCTGGAGCTCAACCCTGGCAAGGCGAACCGGGCCCGCATCAACCGGTCACCGGTGCCGCGTGCCCGCGAGGTGCTCGGTCTGCTGAGGACCGTGCTGTTCGCGCCGGAGGACCTGTCGCTGGTGCGCGGCGATCCGTCGGAGCGACGGCGCTTCCTTGACGACCTGCTGGTGTCGCGTACTCCGCGGCTGGCCGGCGTACGCGCGGACTACGAGCGCGTGCTGAAGCAGCGCAACGCGTTGTTGAAGACCGCGTTCCTGGCCCGTCGGAGCGGCGGCGGTGACATGCGCACCCTCGATGTCTGGGACGCGCACCTGGCCCGATCCGGCGCCGACCTGCTGGCCGCGCGACTCGACCTGGTCGAGGACCTGCGGCCGCATGTCCTTGCCGCCTACAAGGAGGTGTCCCAAGGTCAGGGCGACACCGGCGTCGACTACCGCAGCTCGCTCGGCGATGCGCTGCCCGACGGCGGCTCCGGGGCCGCTGACCGCGAGGTGCTGGCCGCCGCACTGCTGTCCGAGCTGGCCCGGGTGCGACCGCAGGAGGTCGAGCGAGGCGTCTCGCTGGTCGGCCCGCACCGCGACGAGCTCGTGCTCACACTGAGCTCCGCCGGGACGCCGCTGCCGGTGAAGGGCTACGCCTCCCATGGCGAGTCGTGGTCGGTGGCGCTCGCGCTGCGGCTGGCGTCGTACAACCTGCTTCGCTCGGACGCACCGGGTTCGGACGGCGAGCCGGTGCTGATCCTCGACGACGTGTTCGCCGAGCTGGACGTCGGCCGGCGGCAACGCCTGGCGGAGCTGGTCAGCGGTGCCGAGCAGGTCCTCGTCACGGCCGCTGTCGCGGACGACGTGCCGGAGGCACTGCTGGGAAGTCGATACGACGTGCATGCCGGGACGGTGAGCCGTGTCCGCTGACGAACCCGAGGATCCGTCGACGGAGCCGAAGCTCACCGGGCCGGACCTGGTCCGGGCCGCACTGGCCAACGCCCGGGCGGCGGCGCGGGCCAAGGGGTTGTCGCCCGGTGTGCCACAGAAGCGCCGGCTCCGGCCGGTCGAGGGCCGGTCGGGCAGCGGCCCGGATGCCCGTGACCCGGTGCCGTTCGGTGCAGCGATCCGGCGCCTGGTCGCCGAGCGCGGCTGGGAGGACACGACCACCGCAGCGGGCGTGCTGGCCAACTGGGACCGGCTGGTCGGTCCGGAGATCGCCGACCACAGCCGGGCCGACAGCCTTGTGGACGGCGTGCTCGTCCTCATCGCGGAGTCCACAGCCTGGGCGACGCAGCTGCGGTTGCTGACCCGGACCATGCAGGCTCGGTTGCGTGAGCAGGTCGGAGAGGGCGTCGTCACCTCGATCGTCGTGCGCGGCCCGGTCCAGCCGGACTGGCGCAAGGGCTCGCGGCGAGTCTCCGGCCCGGGCGCCCGCGGCCCTCGGGACACCTATGGCTGAGCCGGGGCGACCTCACGCTCTGGCGTCGTACGGCGGCGACCGGTCAGCCGCGTGGGGGGCCACGTCACCGGGGGGTCAACGCGCCACGCGCCGCGTCAGGGCCGTTGGTGCTCCCCACCCTCCCTTGCGGAGGACTACACTGGACACAGGAGAGCTCTCGGAACCGTTCGGGAGCGCGACTGGACCTCTGCAGCGCAGCTGGCCCGGACTCGGGTGCCGCCGGCTTCGGCCGGGCCGGTGCTCGGACCCGGCCGGAGCAGCAGGTCTGCCCGCCGGCCACCGTGGCTGGCAGGAGGAAGCGGAGCCCGCCCCGTATGACTGACACCACGCCGGCCGACTCCGCAGCGACGTCGTCGGCTCCTCCCGCTGTGCCTGCTCCCGCACCGGACGCCCCCGGCTACAGCGCTTCGTCGATCACGGTCCTCGAGGGCCTCGAGGCGGTCCGCAAGCGACCCGGCATGTACATCGGGTCCACCGGGGAGCGCGGTCTGCACCACCTCGTCTACGAGGTGGTCGACAACTCGGTGGACGAGGCGCTGGCCGGCTACTGCGACACGATCACGGTCACCCTGCTCGCGGACGGCGGTGTCCGCGTCACCGACAACGGGCGCGGCATCCCGGTCGACATGCACCCGGTCGAGAAGCGGCCTGCCATCGAGGTCGTCCTCACGACGCTGCACGCGGGGGGCAAGTTCGACGGGGAGAGCTATGCCGTGTCCGGTGGCCTGCACGGCGTCGGCGCGGCCGTCGTCAACGCGCTGTCGACCCGGTTGGACGTCGAGATCCGCCGGGACGGCTTCGTCTGGACCCAGAGCTACCTGCAGTCGGTCCCGACTCCGCTGCAGAAGGGCGCGGAGACGCAGGAGACCGGCTCGACGATCACCTTCTGGGCCGACCCGACCATCTTCACCGAGTCCACGTCGTACTCCCGCGAGACCCTGCACCGGCGCCTGCAGGAGATGGCGTTCCTCAACAAGGGACTGTCGATCACGCTCCGGGACGAGCGCGAGGCCGAGGTTCTGGAGGAGATCTTCCTGTATCCCGGAGGGCTGGAGGACTACGTCCGCCACCTCAACGGCTCCAAGTCCCCGGTCCACCCGACGGTGATCGGCTTCACCGAGGAGACCACCAGCGGCATGCGCATGACCGTCGAGGTCGCCATGCAGTGGAACGACTCCTACAGCGAGTCGGTCTACACCTTCGCCAACACCATCAACACCCACGAGGGCGGTGCGCACGAGGAGGGCTTCCGGTCGGCGCTGACCAACACGTTCAACACGTGGGCCCGAGCCAAGGGCCACATCAAGGAGAAGGAGCCCAACCTCGAGGGCTCCGACATCCGCGAGGGGCTCACCGCGATCATCAGCCTGAAGATCGCGGACCCGCAGTTCGAGGGCCAGACCAAGACCAAGCTCGGCAACTCCG
>JAVXVI010000034.1:0-2919 GCA_032230005.1 Actinomycetota bacterium
ATACTGGTGTCCATGCCTGCGTGGAACCCCCGGCCCGAGTCGGCCGGCCGTCTGCCAGGGGCCCCCTCCCGCCCTCGTACGACAAGGACTGCTGAGTGACGCGTACCACGTCGAAGCTGGACGCGGCAAAGCCGGTGCGGACCGCCAAGAAGACCACTGAGGCGCCGGCGAAGAAGCCGGCCGCGAAGAAGGCTGCGGCCAAGAGCGCGCCCGAGGACACGACTGCCGTCGGCGTACCGGACGAGGAGCTCGAGGAGCCGAGCCCCGAGGACCTCGAGCCGGTCGATCTCACCGAGATCGACGCGGCCATCGACCCCGCCGTGCTCGCCGCCGCCGACCCGGCCCTCGCCGTGGCGGCCGGTGCGACCGCCGACGACGACGACGAGGACGAGGACGACGAGGACGGCCCCAAGGCGGTCTCCGAGGACGACGACGAGGACGACCCGAAGCCGATCGCGGCCGAGGGCGAGGTCGGTATCTCGACCGACCTGGTCCGCGCGTACCTCAAGGAGATCGGCAAGGTCCCGCTGCTCACCGCCGAGCAGGAGGTCGAGCTCGCCCAGCGCATCGAGGCCGGCCTGTTCGCGGCCGAGAAGATCCGGCAGGCCGACGAGGGCGAGGCGCCGAAGATCTCCACCGCGCTGCGTCGCGACCTCGACTGGCTGGTGCTCGACGGCGGCCGCGCAAAGCGGCACCTGCTCGAGGCCAACCTGCGACTGGTCGTCAGCATCGCCAAGCGCTACCTCGGTCGCGGCATGCTCTTCCTCGACCTGATCCAGGAGGGCAACCTCGGTCTGATCCGCGCCGTCGAGAAGTTCGACTACACCAAGGGCTACAAGTTCTCGACGTACGCCACGTGGTGGATCCGGCAGGCGATCACCCGGGCGATGGCCGACCAGGCCCGCACCATCCGCATCCCGGTGCACATGGTCGAGCAGATCAACAAGCTGACCCGCGTGCAGCGCGAGATGCTCCAAGAGCTCGGCCGCGAGCCCACTCCGGAGGAGCTCGCCAAGGAGCTCGACATGACCCCGGAGAAGGTCGTCGAGATCCAGGGCTACGCGCGCGAGCCAGTGAGTCTCGAGACCACGATCGGCGACGACCAGGACAGCAACCTCGGCGACTTCATCGAGGACGCCGACGCGCCGATCGCCGCAGAGGTCGTCTCGTACGGCCTCATGCAGGAGCAGCTCAACGAGGTCCTGCGCACGCTGACCGATCGCGAGGCCGCGGTCGTGAAGATGCGCTTCGGCCTGGTCGACGGCCAGCCCCGCACCCTTGACGAGATCGGCCGCGAGTTCGGTCTGACGCGCGAGCGGATCCGCCAGATCGAGTCCAAGACCCTGTCGAAGCTGCGTCACCCCAGCCGCTCCCAGAAGCTGCGCGACTACCTCGACTAAGCCCGATCGGTACGCCGCCCGCGTGGTCGTCCTCGACCCCGACGGGCGAGTGCTGCTGTTCCGGTACGACGACCCACCCCCGATGGATGTCCACTGGGCGACGCCCGGTGGCGGTATCGAAGCCGGCGAGACACCGGGCGCGGCAGCGGCCCGCGAGCTGCGTGAGGAGACCGGCTGGCATGACGTCGCAGTCGGGGCCGAGCTGGCGACCAGCAGTCGGATGATCGAGCGCGGCGAAGGGCCGGTCCTGCAGCACGAGACCCACTTCGAGGCCCGGGTTGCAGAGCACAGCCGCCCGGTGGACTGCGCCGGTCACGAGGTCGACAGCATCGCTGCGTGGCGCTGGTGGACGGCCGACGAGCTGGCGGCGAGCGATGCCACCATCTGGCCCGCCGAGCTGCCGTCGTACCTCTCGATGTTGATCAGCTCTGGGAGTGCCGACGCGGAGAATCGCGCCGCAGACTCCCCAAGCTGATCAACGGCGGACCGGCAGGCGGCGCGGCTAGCGTCGAGGGCGTGCAGCCGGTGTCGCCGCAGGAGTTCGAAGGGCTGGTCTCGGACGCCCTGGACACCCTCCCGGAGAAGCTGGCCCGGCACTTCGACAACGTGGTCGTGGTGGTCGAGGACGAGAACGAGGAGGACCCCGAGATCCTCGGTCTGTACGACGGTGTTGCGCTGACCGAGCGGGCCCACTACAGCGGGGCGCTGCCGGACCGGATCAGCCTGTACCGGATCCCGCTGTGCCTGATGGCCGAGGACCTGGATCACCTCGTGGAGGAGATCGCGATCACCGTCGTCCACGAATTCGCCCACCACGTGGGGATTGACGACGACCGCCTGCACGAGCTTGGGTGGGACTGATTCACCCGTCGGTGAGCGCCTGATCACGCTCGGTGTGTCCGGATTGCCCCGGTCCGCCGGCCGCGTTGTGAGGGACCTCACCCGGATAAGTGCTGTCGGAATCCTGGCGGGTACTGGATCGTTGACCCTTCGTCGGGCCTCTGCGCCATAGAGGACCCCGCAGGGACGCCGCCGCAGCAGTGTCGCCCCGGCCTAGTCCCTGCACGATCAGAACCGCAACCACAGGAGTAATCACCATGTCCGCCCCGCGCAGCCGTGCCGCCGCGCCCAAGGCTGCCCCCCCGGCCGCCACCAAGACTGCTGCCAAGAAGCCGGTCGTGAAGAGCAAGCCGGCCGACCGTCCGGCTGCCCGCCCGACGGCCAAGCAGGCCAGCCGCCCGACCGGTCGCACCACCACGCCCGCCGTGGTCGAGCCGATTCCGGCCGAGGGCGACACCGTGTTCCCGGAGCCGGTTGCGCCTGCCGCGCCGGTCGCCGAGGAGGACGTTCCCCTCGCGCTCGACGAGGCGCCCCCCGGCATCGACCTGGTGAAGGCCTACCTCCGCGAGATCGGCCGCGTCGCGCTGCTGACCGCCGAGATGGAGGTCGACCTGGCCAAGCGGGTCGAGGCCGGCCTGTTCGCCAACGAGAAGCTGCGCCAGCACACCGAGGGCGAGAC
>JAVXVI010000035.1:0-6093 GCA_032230005.1 Actinomycetota bacterium
TCCGACGCGGTCATCCTCGGCTTCAACGTGCGGCCCGAGGGCAACGCCCGCGAGCTGGCCGAGCGCGAGCACGTCGACGTCCGCTACTACACGGTCATCTACGCCGCCATCGATGACATCGAGGCAGCGCTCAAGGGCATGCTCAAGCCGATCTACGAGGAGGCCCAGCTGGGCACCGCGGAGGTCCGCGAGGTGTTCCGGGTGCCGCGCATCGGCAACGTCGCCGGCTCGATCGTCCGCAGCGGCCTGATCCGGCGCAACAGCAAGGCGCGCCTGCTCCGGGACGGCGTCGTGGTCGCGGACAACCTCACCGTCGAGTCGCTCCGGCGGTTCAAGGACGACGCGACGGAGGTCCGCGAAGGGTTCGAGTGCGGTATCGGGCTCGGGTCGTTCAACGACATCAAGGTTGAAGACGTCATCGAGACCTTTGAGATGCGCGAGATCCCGCGGGCGTAGGTGGCGCGCCTTCGGCCCTGCATTGCTCCGGCGCTGGGCTTCGCTCGCAGGCTCGCTCGCCTTTAGGCGCCTTTCGCAACGCAGGGCCTTCGGCGCTTGGTCACCGACCGCACGACCAAATGGGGGGGCCAGATGTGGGTTGGCTCGATCCGGTTCGATCTTCTTCTGGGCGACATCCACTCGCTGAAGGAGAAGCGGGCGGTCGTGCGGCCGATCGTTAGTGAGCTCTATCGCAAGTTCGGCGTCAGCGCCGCCGAGGCAGGTCACCTCGACCTGCATCGGCGGGCGCTGATCGGAGTGGCGGTCGTGGGAGCGGACGCCGGGCACTGCGTCGGCGTGCTCGAGTCGTGTGAGCGACTCGTGGCATCGCGGCCCGAGGTGGACGTCCTGTCCGCACACCGGCACCTGCACACAGATGAGGACGAGTAATGGTTGACGTCGCACGGGCCCGCAAGCTCGCTGTTCGCATCCGCGAGGTGGTCGCGTCCACCCTCGAGATGCAGGTGAAGGACCCGCGGCTCGGCATGGTCACCATCACGGACGCGAAGGTGACGCCGGACCTTCGTGAGGCGACGCTCTACTACACCGTGTACGGCGGGGATGAGGAGCGGACGGCCAGCGCGGCGGCCCTCGAGTCAGCGAAGGGCGTCCTGCGCGCCCAGGTCGGCAAGCAGACCGGCGTGCGCTACACGCCGTCGCTGGCTTTCATCGCCGATGTGGTCCCCGAGACCGCCGGGCGGATCGAGGAGCTGCTGGCCAAAGCGCGCGAAGAGGACGCCAAGGTGCACGAGCAGGCCGAGGGTGCGCAGCCGGCCGGCGAGGCCGACCCCTACCGCGCTCCTCGCGTGATCGACGACGACGCGGACGACGTGGACGAGACCGACGACACCGACGACGGCAACGCGTGACGGTTCCCGACGAGCACGACTGGGCCGGCGCACTCGACGCGATCGGCGGAGCGAGCGAGGTGGCGCTGCTCTGCCACGTGGGCCCGGACGGCGACGCGCTCGGCTCGATGCTCGGCCTCGGTGCGGCGCTGCGCGCTCGCGGCACCGATGTCGTTGCGTCGTACGCCACGGGTCCCGGCGAGGCTTTTGAAGTGCCCGCGTCGTACTCCTTCCTGCCTGCCCTCGACCTTCTCGTCGACCCCGCTGACTTCCCCGAGGCGCCTGCCGTGCTGGTCACCTTCGACACCGGCAGCGCCGACCGGCTCGGTTCGCTGGTCGACCGGGTCAAGACCGCCGGCACCTGCGTCGTCGTCGACCATCACGCGACCAACACCCGTTACGGCAGCGTCAACCTGGTCGACACCCAGGCAGCAGCGACCGCCGTCGTCGTCGCTGACCTCATCGACCGGCTCGGCCTCGAGCTCACCGCAGAGGTGGCAGCCCCGCTCTACACCGGGCTCGTCACCGACACCGGCTCGTTCAAGTACATCGCCACGACCCCGGCGGTCCACCAGCTCGCCGCCCGGCTGCTCGCCACAGGCATCCGGCACGACCTGATCAGCCGGGCCATCTGGGACACCGCGTCGCTGTCCTACGTCCGCCTGCTCGGGGACGTCTGCTCGCGCACCCAGCTCGACCCGAGCGCAGCCGGAGGTCTCGGCCTGGTGTGGACCACGATCGGGATCGACGATCTCGAGCGGCACGGACTCGGACTGGCTGACGTCGAGGGCGTCATCGACGTGGTGCGGACCGCGCAGGAGGCCGAGGTGGCAGCAGTGCTGAAGACCGAACCCGGCACCGGCGCCATCCGCGTCTCGTTGCGCAGCAAGGGCGCCATCGACCTTGGTGCGGTGTGCGTCGATCTCGGTGGCGGCGGTCACCGGTTTGCCGCGGGATTCACGTCGTACGACGGCGTCGACGATGCCCTGAAGCGGCTGCGTTCGGCGCTTCAGACGGCGCCGCACCTGCCGACATGACCGCGTTGACGTGACCGCACCCGACGGGCTGCTGGTCGTCGACAAGCCGTCGGGGTGGACCAGCCACGACGTCGTCGGACGGGTACGCCGGCTGGCCGAGACACGCAAGGTCGGTCACGCGGGCACGTTGGACCCGATGGCCACCGGGGTGCTCGTGCTCGGCATCGGCAGGGCCACCCGCCTGCTCGGTCACCTGAGCCTGACCGACAAGTCGTACGACGCCACGATCCGGCTCGGCGTCACGACGGTGACCGACGACGCCGAGGGCGACGTGCTCGAGCAGCGGGACGCCTCGCACGTCGGCGACGTCAGTGCGGCCATGTCAGCGCTGACCGGCGACATCCAGCAGGTGCCGTCGGCTGTGTCGGCCGTCAAGGTCGACGGGGTGCGCTCCTACGCGCGCGTGCGGGCCGGTGAGGACGTGCAGCTGGCCGCCCGCCGGGTCACGGTGTCGCGCTTCGAGCTCGTGGAGCGCCGCGGCGACGACCTCGTCGTGCAGGTCGACTGCACGTCGGGCACCTACGTCAGGGCGTTGGCCCGGGATCTGGGCGACGCGCTCGGGGTCGGTGCGCACCTGACGGCGCTGCGGCGCACCCGCGTCGGGCCGTTCTCGCTCGACAAGGCGCGGACGCTCGAGCAGCTGGCCGACGACCTTGCCGTCGTACCTCTCGATGTCGCCGTCGCTGCTTCCTTCCCACGCCGGGCCCTCACTGAGGAGGAAGCCGTGGCGCTGTCGCACGGCAAGAAGCTCCCTCCGACAGGCGAGCCTGGTGCGTACGGCGCGTTCGCTCCGGATGGTCGCTGCATCGCCCTTGTCGAGGACCGCGACGATGTCGCCCGTCCCACAGTCGTGTTCGCCCCGGCCGGGCAGGCGGGTCTGGCAGGCTGAGCGCATGCAGCGCTGGCGTGGGGTCGAGGGCGTGCCACCGAGCTGGGGACGCTGCGTCGTCACCATCGGCATCTTCGACGGGGTCCACCAGGGGCACCAGGTCATCATCGGCAGGGCGGTCGAGCTGGCCCGCGAGCGCGGCGTGCCCTCCGTCGTGCTCACCTTCGACCCGCACCCGATCGAGATCATCCGGCCGGGCTCGCACCCGCCGGTACTGACCGGCTCGCGGCACAAGGCGGAGCTGCTCGAGGCACTGGGCGTGGACGTGATGTGCGTGCTGCCGTTCACCCCGGAGTTCCGCCGGCTGACGGCGGAGGAGTTCGTCCACGAGGTGCTCGTCGAGCGCCTGCACGTGACGGCCGTCGTGATCGGGGAGAACTTCCGCTACGGCGCGGAGGGGGCCGGTGACGTGGCGACGCTGACCGCATCCGGGCGGCGGTTCGGCTTCACTGTCGAGGGCGTCCCGCTGCGGGGGAGCGCCGACACGACGTTCAGCTCGACCTACGTCCGGTCCCTCGTCGACGCCGGCGATGTCGAGGAGGCCGCGCGAGTGCTGGGCCGCGAGCATCGGGTGGAGGGGCTCGTCGTGCGCGGCGACCAGCGTGGTCGCGCGATCGGCTACCCCACCGCCAACCTGAGCCTGATCCCGTGGAGCGCCGTGCCGGCCGACGGGATCTACGCCGGCCGCCTGGTCAGGGGCAAGGAGCTGCTGCCCGCCGCCATCAGCATCGGGACGAACCCGACCTTTGCCGGCCGGGAGCGCCGGGTTGAGGCCTTTGTCCTGGACTTCGACGAAGACCTGTACGGCGAGCGGGTGGGTCTGTCCTTCACCGCGCGGCTGCGCGACACCGTCCGGTTCGACACCGTGGAGGCCCTGGTGGCCCAGATGGGCCAGGACGTGGAGCGCACGAGAGAACTGGTCGCCCATCACCCGAGTGGGTGAGCAGAACCGCGTCCGAGTGGCCGATCCTCGAGAGGTGACACGCGCGACGCCCCCGAAGATCCTCGTCATCGACGACGATCCGGTCATCTGCGCCATGGTCAAGGACGTCCTCGAGCTTGAGGGCTTCGAGGTCTCGCTCGCGGGGGACGGCTACGCCGGCCTGCGGGCCATCGACGCGGACCGGCCGGACTGCGTCGTGCTCGACGTGATGATGCCGGGGCTCGACGGGCACGGCGTGCTCACCCGGATCCGCTCGAACGGCGGTCGGCACCTGCCGGTCGTCATGCTCACCGCCGCCGCCGACGACAACGAGGCGTGGCGGGCCTGGACGGAGGGCGTCGACTACTTCCTGTCGAAGCCGTTCGAGCCGGAGGAGCTGCTGCGCTTCCTCGACTTCCTGTTCGAGGGCGGTACGGCGACGCTCCCCGCTCCGCTCGCGGGCTGACCACACGGCTGACTGGTAGGCTGGGGTTCCGCTGAGGCGACTCGGCGGTGTGTTTCCTGTCCGGGTGACGAAGACCCTGGGCGCACACCAGCGAACCGGAGGAAAGACCACGTGGCTCTCGATACCGCCACCAAGCAGGCCATCATGGCGGAATACGCCACGGTCGACAGCGACACCGGTTCGCCGGAGGTACAGATCGCGGTGCTCTCCAAGCGCATCGCCGACCTGACCGAGCACCTCAAGACGCACAAGCACGACCACCACACCCGTCGGGGTCTGCTGGGGCTCGTCGGCCGTCGCCGCCGGCTCCTGAAGTACCTCGAGAAGACCGACATCAACCGCTATCGCTCGCTCATCGAGCGGCTCGGTCTTCGCCGCTAGACGTTCGACAGGGGAGTGCCCTCACGGGTGCTCCCCTGTGACATGTAAGACCCGTCGTAAGGCCAACCGGTCCTACGACAGCCAACGAGCCGGAACGCCGGGAGCAGCACCCCGGACCCGGTCCTCGGGAGTGGCAGCCGATCAGAAATCGGCCGCTTCCACTGATGACCGGCTCCCCACCGCTGACACCCGGGCCGGCCCGCAGTGAAGAGGAGTACGCCCATGGAGGGCGAGAGCAACATCTACGGCAGCGACTTCGCAGAGGCCGTCATCAACAACCCGGGTGGCGCCAAGCGCACCATCCGCTTCGAGACCGGTCGGCTGGCCAAGCAGGCCGCCGGTTCGGTCACCATCTACATGGGCGACACGCTCGTCCTGACCGCCTGCACGGCCAGCAAGCGCCCGAAGGACAACCTCGACTTCTTCCCCCTGACGGTGGACGTCGAGGAGCGCATGTACGCGCTGGGCAAGATCCCCGGCTCGTTCTTCCGTCGTGAGGGCCGGCCGTCCGAGGACGCGATCCTCACCTGTCGTCTCACCGACCGCCCGCTGCGCCCGTCGTTCAAGAAGGGCCTGCGCAACGAGATCCAGATCGTCTCCACGGTGCTCGCGCTCGACCCGGAGCACCTGTACGACGTGCTCGCGATCAACAGCGCTGCCTGCTCGGTCCTGCTGTCGGGCCTGCCGTTCACCGGCCCGGTCGGCGCCACGCGCGTCGCCTGCATCAACGGCGAGTGGGTCGCCTTCCCGACCCTGCCCGAGCTCGAGAACGCGACGTTCGACATGGTCGTCGCCGGCCGCATGCTCGAGGACGGCGACGTCGCGATCATGATGGTGGAGGCCGAGGCCACCCGTGAGGTGTTCGAGGTCATCAACGGCGGCGGCACCGTGCCGACCGAGGACGTCGTGGCCGCCGGCCTCGAGGCCGCCAAGCCGGCCATCGCGGCCGTGTGCAAGGCGCAGCTCGAGCTGCAGGCCAAGAGCCCGAAGACCCCGCTCGAGTTCCCCGTCTTCCTCGACTACGACGACGACGTGCTCAACGCCGTCACCGCGCA
>JAVXVI010000036.1:0-10505 GCA_032230005.1 Actinomycetota bacterium
CCGAGCAGCACGGCGCGGCGCGAGACAGCGTCGGCGGTGTGCACGGGGGGCATGCGGGCATCCTCTGCCGGCCACCTTGCACAATCCTTGGCCACGCTGTGAACAGCACGACGCCCCGAGTCCATGAGGACTCGGGGCGCCGGCTGCGAGGGTGTGGCCGCAGACCACCTCTCGCTTGTTCAGTTGTTGCGCATCAGCTGCCGGGTGCTAGCCGGCTGCTGTCACCGCGCGAGCGCGGCGTTCGACACACCGGACGCCGGGCTCCTTCCTGCGGAGTTGATGGCGACGACGGTGAACCGGTAGTTGGCCCCGTTGACCAGTCCCGTTGCCTCCAGGGTCAGAGGCGGCGTGACATTGGTCGTTGTGAAGATGGTCGTAGCAACCGTCGTCACACCGTCCGGACCCATCTGCAGCGCCGTCACCTCATAGCTGGTGATCGGTGCCGTGCCGTTCGCCGCAGGAGCCGCCCAGTTGGCGAAGGCACTGATGATGCCGTTGCTCTGGCCCTGGATGGCCCTGCCGATCGCGGGTGCAAGAGGAGCACCTGCGACCACCGGTCCGGGCGGCGGCGGGGGAGCGACAGCTCCCGCCGGAGTCACCGTGTTGGACAGGTTGGAGAACGCTCCCGGACCTGTGGCGTTGACCGCCCGGATCCGGAACCGGTAGCTGACGTTGTTGATCAGACCGGTCACCGTCCCCGTGTTGGCCGTAGCCACGGCGCCGTTCACTGCGAGTGCAGCGACCGTCGTCGATGTGGGTGCGGTCACGCGGTTGATCTCGACCTGGTAGGCCGTGAGGGCCTGGCCGTTGTTGCTGCCCGGCGTCCACGCCAGCGTGGCAAGCGCATTGCCGCGAGCGGCCGTGAGGCCGGTCGGGGCCTGCGGTGCCGCAGTGAACGTGAGCGCGTTGGACTGGGCCGAGGCCGGGCTGGACCACGTCGTCGCCGGCGCGGTCGGGCTGGCCGGAACAGTGGCCAGACCGATCACCGCGAAGGTGTAAGGCCCGCCGAGCGGCAGACCCGTCACCGTCGCGGGTGATCCGGTGGTGACCGCACTCGTTCCCACAGCGCCACCAGCCGCGTCGAACGCCACGGCCTGGAAGCTGGTCGCTGCCAGGTTCGTGCCGGTCGCGGTGCCCGGGGTGAAGGTCACCGAGGCCCGACCGGTGGTGACACCGGCCGCCGTGACGTTGCTCAGCGCAGTAGCGGTCCCGATGTTCGGGGTCGCAACCGTGCGGACCGCCAGGAACTGCGTGGCGGCCGGCTCACCGAGGAACTGGAGCCGCTCGACGTTCCTGATCGTGTCCGTGCCCTCAGCTGCACTGGAGACAGTCAACGCACCGTCCGGACCGTGACCGATGGTGTAGTCCGAGCGAGGCCCGGCGAACACCGCCGTGTCGCAGTTCAGCGGCGTCGCCGAAGCGCAGTCCGCTGCCGGCACTGCCGGGGTGACGATCTCCCGGACGTTGACCAGGTTGCCCGGGTCGACGAGGCCGGCGAACACCGCTGCCTGCAGGGTCATGCCGGCCGTACCAGGACCGAAGTTGCCGCTGGTCGCGACGCCCTCCATCAGGTCGGTTCGGCCGATCTCTGCACCTGCCGCGTTGACCACAGTGATCGCCACCTGGAGGAAGCGGTCACCGTCGATGATCTCGTCGCCGGCGCGGCCCATCATCGAGTCGCTCCCGGTGCCACCGAGGAGGATGTCACCCTCGCCCCAGACCTTGCCCACGAGCGGGCAGCGCTTGCTGGCGGACAGGGCAGTGGTCTCGGCGGCTGTGCCGAGCCAGCTACTGGCTCCCGGCAGCAGGGCACCGAGTCCCTTGATCCGGGCGACGCCTGCCTGGTCGAGTGCGTCACAGCCGGTGAACCCACCACCGGTGATCAGCCTCGGCGTCGCGAGGACACCGTCAGTGCCCTTCATGACGTCGTTCAGCGGCCCACCCGAGTCCGCCTCTGTCTCCTGCCAGCGGTCACGGTTGACCACGAGCTGGATCGGCAGACCCTGGAGGTTGTTGTTGATCATCATGTCGTCGTTGGCAGGGACGGTGTCGTACTGGTGGATGGCCCAGTCGAAGCCGCCGGCGCCGGCGTTGCGGTCGATGGCCGCGTTCTGCGCCATGATGTCGTCGCCACCTTCGGCGTCGTAGTCGTTCTCACCCGGCTGACCGATGAAGATGTCGTTGCCAGGCGCAGGCTCACCCGGGTCGTCGAAGAACGCCGCCCCGTGGTCGCCCTGCAGGAGGTCCTGACCCGTGCCACCCTCGATCCAGTCGTCTCCACCGTCACCGAAGACGGTGTCGGCACCGGCGCCGGCGATGACGTAGTCGTTCCCCGGTCCGGCGAACGACTCGTTGTCGTTGCCTCCTGCGTTCATGAAGTCCTGACCGTCGCCACCGAGAACGATGTCGTTCCCGGTGCCGGAGTCGAGGGCATCGTTGCCCGGGCCGCCCTTGAGGACGTCGGCGCCATCGAGGTCGGTGATGATGTCATTGCCCTCACCACCGAGCGAGAAGTCGTCACCACCGTTGCCTTCGATGATGTCGTTGCCCGGACCACCCCAGATGGTGTCGTTGTCGTTGCCACCCCAGATGCGGTCGACGCCGGCCGTGCCGTTGTAGACGGACTGGCCGTTGATGCCCACTGGGTTGACTGCGTTGACGGCGCGGTACTGGATCGTGCCGTCCGGCTTCTGGAGCAGCAGCAGGTTCTCGTCGCAGTCCGTCGTCGACGGGTCGTCGTTGACGGAGCCGACTCCGAGGATCTGCGCCGGGTAGCCGACGGGACGCGGCAGCGTGGAGACGGCAGCCGGCCCGTTGATGTTGGCCATCTCGAACCGGCAGTCGGCGGTTGCAAACGCGTCCGCCTTCAGCGAGCTCGTACCGACCGTGTTGCGCTGGATCAGCTCGGAGAAGGAGTTGCCTTCGAGCTGGGTGCGCAGGTTGAGACCCTGGGTGCGGTTCAGGTAGTACAACCGGTCGCCGTCCTGCAGGTTCTCGAGCGTGTTCTGGAACACGTAGTTGAACGTGCTGCCGAGCAGGCCACCGAACAGGTTGGTCACCTCGGCCAGCCCGCCGTCCCAGAGGTCGACGTCGTCAAGGCCCGTGATGGAGGCGCCGTTGACGTTGGCCCATGCACCCGTGCTGTTCAGGAACGCCATCTGGTCGGCCGTCGGCGAGACGCCGATGGGCGGGTCGACGATCGCTGTAGCAGCAGCCCGCTTGCCGACCAGAGTCGTTGCCGCGGTGATGCTCGGGTACTGCCCGTACGCCGCAACGAAGTTGACCAGCGACTGCGGGTGCTTGAGGTGCTGACCGTAGTCGGCCCAGCTCGTGTAGGGCTTGAGCTGGCCGTCGTTGGTCGCTCCGAACAGCTTCGCCCGGAACGGGTTGAGGCGCTGCACTCCGGCTTCGCGAGCCCGGGTGATGTTCAGCGTCGGCAGGTCGAGCGGAAGGCCCAGGAGGTTGTTGCGCAGGGTCTCCACCACGAACTCGTCCAGCTCGTTGCCGACCTGGTCCGAGGAGCCCATCACGACGCTTCCGGCGGCCCGCTCAGGCGTGAGAACGCCTGCGGCGTTGCCGTTGAAGTACTCCGGCGGGTTGAGGAAGGCCGTGAGCAGCGGTATCGAGTTGTCGCTCTTGGCTCCCGTGACCGGGTCGACGTTGGTACGCGCGACCGAGTCGTCCAGCATTGAGTGGCCGAAGCGGTAGACCGCGTGTGCGAACTCGGCCGGGATGGCTGAGTTGATGTCCGGGCTGTAGACGTGGAACGGCCGGACAGCGGGCTGCATCTTGCGGGCGAACTCCTCGAACACGAGGTGCTGGTACTCCATCTCGTTGACGTAGCGGGCCGCCTGGAACAGCCGCTCGCCGTTCCAGCCGGCAGCGCCGGCCGCGAGCTTCCAGTCGGCGAGTGCCGCGACACCGGTGGCGCTGGTGTCGTTCGTCAGCGTGTTCTTGATGTCGTCCACGAGCCGGTCGTGCTCGGAGTGGAAGATCTGGTGGATCGTGCTCAATGCGATGTTCTCGTTGCAGCGACCATCACCGCAGGAGAAGTGCATGTTGAGCATCTCGTCGTCGTACGTCCCCGCCGGCTGGTGCGCGAAGTCCGCCGATGCGACGGTGTCCGCGTCGGGCACCGGCGCGACCGGCGGAGTGGCCGGGTTGTTGTCCGTGTCCTGCGGGCTCGGGTCTGCGTTGTGCGCGATGTCCGTCAGGAACGGCGTGTCGAAGTGCAGCGCGTTGGCAGGCACGAGCACGCCACCACCTGCCAGGTTGCCCTCGACGAGCCCGGTCGACGTGACGTACTGCGGAAGTCCGCGGGCCGGGCCCGGGATGAACTTCCCGTACGGGTCGGAGGCGATCATCGGGATGTTCGTGACGTCACGGTCGACGAGGTGCAGCCCGAGGAGGGTTGCCGCCTGCCGCTTGACGTTGAACCAGGTTCCGATGCCCGTCGTGCCGTCCGGAGAACCGGGGTAGATGGCGTTGGCCGGAAGGCCACCGAGCAGCTTGCCGGTCGAGACCGGCCGGCCCGCCGTGTTGTTCACGTACTCGCGGATGAAGACCTGGTGCGAGGCGTGCGACGTGTAGGTCTGGCTGTTGTCGACCCACGGCGTGTCGGTGTTGTTGGCGTTCTGGACGTCGTCGGCGTTGCCGAGGATGCCGTCCGGGCCGGGCTGGTTCTGTGCTCGGGTGAGCACCATGAAGGCCTGGCTCGGCGGGACCTCATCGCCGGTGTTCGGGATGCCGTCCGGACCGACGGTGATCAGCGGGTCATCGGCCTTCAGGGGCACGAAGACAGCCGCGCCGCCCTTGACGGTCTGGTCGACGCCGTGGTCGAAGAACTGACCGAAGAACGTGAACAGGCTGTTGTACGGCGGCGAGAGGCCGACGTCCGTCGTTACGTTGGGGATGAACAGGGTCTTGTGCGACGGCACGCAGCCAACGGGGATTCCCGCAGTGGGCGTCGCCGTGGTCGTCACGGGGTCCGTTGTGCAAGGGATGAGCCCCGGGTTGCCCTGGGTACGCACCGGGTTACCGGCGGCGAAGACCGCTGCCGGGTTCGTAGTCGTCTGGTCGTCGACCAGGTTGCTGATGACGCGCGGCTGGGAGTCGACGACGTTGCCCGTCTTCTGCGCGTAGCTGGTGGGCCCGGGGGCACCGACGGGCAGCGCCGCAGTGATCGGCTCAGCCGTGCGGAAGTCAGGTGCGGTCAGCCGCGGGAACGGCACGTCGGCCGCGGCGAACTTCTCGCGGCCCGGGAACAGGTTGTTGCACGAGCCGTCGACGGTCCGCAACCCGTACGGCGTGAGGTTGTCGGGGACCTGGTTGACGCCGGGCCCGACGAGCGTTCCGCAAGGGTTGGCAGGTGTCAGCGTTGCGGCGTGCTGCTCGGCGATCTTGATCTGCCGAAGGATGAACGCCAGGTCTCCCGACGTCACCGTGAAGCCGCTTCCGACCGTTCCCAGTGCCGCGCTGCTGGGCAGCGCGACGACACCGAGGAGGGTCAGTGCGCCCGCGACGAGGACGGCGACACTGACAAAACCTCGATGCTGTCGGCCTCGACGTCTTGTTCGCCTCCGTCCCGCGCGAGTCGATCCGGACATCGGGATCTCGGAGGTTTCGAAGCGTGGATTCATGTGCGGCCGCCTTGAAGAGGGATATGACAGGGCGCCACCCTCCGGTTACAGCCTTGGGAAAACCTTGCTCCCTGATCCAGGCTTATCGCCGGCCCTCTTTGCAGCGCGCGCATCCACGCGCGATCGCACCCGGTGTTGCCCGGGTCCTGCGATCGCGCGAGGGTTTTACGGCTTCGGTGTCTTGATGACGTGGACGGCGAGGGTCGGGCACGCGGCGGCGGCCCTCTTCACGTGGCCCATGAGCGGCTTCGGGACGGCGCCTGGCTGGACGATGGGGTAGCCCCACTCGTCGAGCTTGATGAGCTCCGGGACGAGCTCCGCGCACAGGCCGCGAGCGTCACAGCTCTTCCAGTCGATCCGGATCGTGGACTCGTCGCTCACCGGACTGCCCCTCCCGTCATTGAGACTGCCCTGCGAGTATCACTCATGAGGGGGGCCGAACTCCGCGGTGATCGCGGCGCCGCCGCCGAGCCGGTTGGCGAGCCAGAGTCGGCCGCCGGAGTTCTCAGCTGTTCGACGGAGGATGTCCAGACCAAGGCCGGTCGAACCGCGGGTGCTGCGACCGCGGGCACCGAGCTCGTCGTGCTCGAGCCCCGGTCCCTCGTCGGCAACGACGAGCACGCCGCCGCCGCCCTGCCGTGGCTTCACGAGCACGTCGAAGCCGGCGCCCTCACGGGTGTGCGCGAAGACGTTCTCGAAGAGTGCGTCGACCGCGGCGTCGAGGTCGCCGGGGGAGGCCCGCACCAGCAGCTCCTCGTCCGGGAGCTGCGCACCGGCACGTCGGCTCTGCTCCTCTGCGAGGACGCTCCACCACGACAACCTGTCGCGTACCCGCGCGACCAGGTCGACGCTGACAGCCTGCTGCTGCTGAAGCGGTCGTCGCGCCGTCGTGATGATCTCGTCGACGGTGCGCTCGAGAGTGGACACGTGGGCGGCAAGCCGGGCGGAGTCGACGGTGCCCGGGACCGCCTCCGCGTCCAGCCGAAGCGCCGTGATGGGAGTACGCAGCCGATGGGAGAGGTCCGCCACCAGCTCGCGCTCTGACGCCAGCAGCTCACCGATCCGCTCTGCCAGCCGGTTGAACGCGACGGCCAGTCGCGCCGTCTCACGTGGCCCCGCGGCCGGGACCCGGGCGTCGAGATCCCCACCCGAGATCTGCTCCGTGACCTCGATGAGCCGGTTGATCGGACGCACGAACCAGCGGGCCAGGCGGTCCGCCGCCGCCGCCGACAGGGCCAGCACGATGAGGCCGAGAACAAGCAGCGCGATCCACGCCGCCGCAACGCCTTGGTACAGGAGGGAGTGCGGGATGTAGCTGCGGCCGACGGCTCGTCCGGATGCGGTGCTGACCGGAACGAACACCTCTTCACCGTCGCGGTAGCTCGCGTGACCTGCCGCGCCGCCCTGCATCGCACCCAGAGCCCGGCTGTCGGAGGGGACGGGCCCGATCGTGCTGTGGTTCGGGAGGATGACGCTGACCACACGCTTGCTGCGGCTGTTCGTCGCGTCCACCAGACGCGACAGCTGCCCGGTGTCGCTGACCACGGCCGCAGCAACGGCGATCGAGCGGGCGTCCTGATCGGCCGAGGCGAGGGCCCGGTCGACCGCGAGCTGCCGGATGAGCACTGCGAGCGGGATGAGGAACCCGATCACCACCGCGGAGGTGGTGGCGAGCACCAGCAACGCGACGTTGCGCCTCATTGCGCGGGCGCGCTCAACTTGACCCCGACACCGCGGACGCTGTGGAGGTAGCGCGGCTCGAGCGCTGTCTCACCCAGCTTGCGACGCAGCCAGGACAGGTGCACGTCGAGGGACTTGTCGGCGCCGCCGTACGGCTGGTGCCAGATCTCGGCCTGAAGCGCGCGCTTGCTGACGACCTCGCCGGGTCGACTCGCCAGCAGGGCCAGCAGGTCGAACTCCTTGCGACTCAGGTCCAGCACGTCCTCGCCGAGGAAGGCCTCTCGGGTGCGCGGGTCGATACGCAGGTCACCCACGACCAGCGGGTCCTCGGGCTTCGCGCCAACGGAACGGCGCAGCAGGGCACGGATCCTGGCATCCAGGTGATCTGGGGCGAAAGGCTTCACGATGTAGTCGTCGGCGCCGGCGTTGAGGACGCGTACGACCTCTGCCTCGTCGTCGCGGGCAGTCAGCACGATGACGGGTGCATCGCTGACAGCGCGCAGCATCGTCAGAACGGTGCGACCGTCGACGTCCGGCAAGCCGAGGTCCAGCAGCACCATGTCCGGCCGATGGTCGATGGCTCCCTGGAGCCCTCCCATGCCGGTGGCCTCGCTGCGCAAGGTGTGGCCTCGCTGGGTCAGCGCGCGGATGAGGGCGGTGCGGATGTCCGCATCGTCTTCGATCAGCAGCAAGTCGGCCACGGCGGCACGGTAGGCGTTCTGTGCCCTCTCCGTACGCGGAACCCCATGACAGACCTAACTGTTCGCCCTACCCTCGTATGACGTCGGTGTCTCGGATGTTGCGAGCACCAGCGCGTTGGGGGGGGCAATGTCCGCTCGTGTCCGTTGGCCGGTCTTCGCACTTGGATGGCTGACGGCCGTCCTGGTGACGACGGTGATCGCGTCGCGGGCCATCAACTTCGTCGGGCACCAGCTCAACTCGGACGTGTCACTGCCCCGCGCCAGCGCGGCCGGCCCTTCTTCGCATCCCGTACCCGGACCGACAGGAACGGACGGATCCCCCACACCGAGCAGCGGGATCGGCACTCCCATCGCCATCGACGGGGCGGGTCCGGGCGTCGGGACCGGCGGCAACGGCGGTAACACCGGCACCGGCACCGGCAATGGGACGCCAGGTCCGGGCGACCCGACGCCTCAGGTCGTGCCTCAGCCGCAGCCGAATCCGGGTTCGGGCAGCGCCCCACCGCCGCCGGTCACCTCGGCTCCGCAACCGCGCGAGCCGGAGCAGGAGCAGGAGACCGAGAACAGCCAGCCCGTCGTGGCGCCGCAACCGCAACCCGCGAGCTCTCCGCCCAGCCGGCCGCAGCCATCACCGACGACGGCGCCGCCGGCCACGCCGGTCACCTTCTCCGCACTTCGTGTCGTCGAGACATCTGCGGGCACCGCGTCCTTCCAGTGCTCGAGCAGCAACGACCTCGCACTGGTGTCGAGCAGCCCCGCACCCGGGTTCACTCAGGGGTCGCGGGTGCGGGACAGCTCGAGGATGGATGTCACGTTCGTCGGCTCCGCGGCAAAGAAGATCGATGCCCGGTGCCGCGACGGTCAGGTCGACGTCAGCGTCGAGTGACGCTCACGACGCCGCGCGGATCGAGCGCCACGCAGTCTCCTGGTCACCGACCGGGAGCAGCCGGCGCCACGGCAGCCCGCACGGACCGTGCAGGTGCCGCTCGACGTGCTCGCTGAAGACCTCGAGGGCTGAGGCCACGAAGCCGACCGTGCCGTCGGGGTGCTTGCAGTTGCCGCGCCCGATGAGCAGTCCGCTCCAGCGCGCGATGCGGTCGAGGGTGCCGCTGTCGCTGATGCCCTGAGCGAGCTCGGCGAGCGCCCCCGCGATCGCGGGCAGCCCGTTGACGCAGGGTCCGCACTGGCCAGCTGTCTCCGATGCGAGGTAGTCGACAACACGAGCGACCTCGAACAGCGGGCAGGCGTCGGCTGCCAGTGGTGCGACAAGTCCGGCGCCGACCGAGCCGCCACGCGCACGCATCTCCTTGACGGCGAGCGGCGCGTTCCACGCGGCGTCGACCGTCATCCACTTGCCGTGGAACCCACCGACGAGGACAGCCTGGATGGGTTCGGTCAGCCCGCCGGCGGCCGTGATCAGCTCACCGACGGTCGTGCCGAGGGCGGCCTCGAGGACGACCTCCTCGGCGACGGTCCCGCGGAGGGTGAACATCGCTGTACCCGGCTCGCCGTCGTGCCCGACTTCGCCGTAGCTGTCACCCATACGTCCGAGGATCGCCAGCTGCGCGAACGTCTCCGTGTTGGACAGCAGGGTGGGTCGACCGCCGACACCGCGTACGGCGGCGATGACCTTGGCGAACTCCGGCCGGCCGCGACCACCGTTGATGAGGCCGACCACGGAGCTCGCCTCGCCAGCTGTGAACTCGTCCGGAACGACGTGGACGGTCACCCCGGCGACGTCGCCGGCGCGTCCCTTGCGCTCCTCGAGCGCCCGCAGCAACGCCAGGTGCGCCGGGCGGAAGGTCGGGTTGACCGCGATGTGGATGCGGTCCGCGCCCAGGGCGGCTGCGGCGAGCTGTGCCCCGTCCAGCACCAGGTGCGGCACGTGCGCCAGCAGCATGCGGTCCTTCCAGATCGCCGGCTCACCCTCGGAGGCGTTGACGACCACGACCGGACGGCCCTTGGCCTTGGCGACGGCTTGCATCTTGATGAAGAGCGGGAAGCCGGCACCGCCACGCCCGAGCACGCCGTTGCGTGAGAGCAGGTCGACGATCCCGGCAGCGCGTGCCTGCGTCTGCGGCTCGCCGTACGTGCCGAGGTGCTCGGCCCAGCAGGCGGCGGCACCGTCACCGCGCGCACCGGCGGTCAGCCGTGGCTGACCGATAGCGGCGGCAAGCCTCGGGTGGTCGACAGCCGGATGAAGGGCGGTGAGGTCGGTCGTGGTGGTCATCAGTTCTCCGTAACGTCGAGCTGGGCGAGGGCGGGTGCGGTCGGGCCGGACGACGGTGCGGTCGTGCTGGGTCCGGTGTGGACCCATGTGACGAAGCCGATGAGGGCGAGCGCCGCGAGGGCTCCGCCCATCAGAAGGCGCAGCGGCTGGTGCCGCTGCAGCTGGAGCAGTCGGACGATGGCGCAGGCCACCACGACAAGGACGCAGGCGATGTCGAGGTCGGCAACCCACGGAACTCCGACATCTGTTCCGGGT
>JAVXVI010000037.1:0-3664 GCA_032230005.1 Actinomycetota bacterium
GGCGTGACCGGGCCCAAGTACGGCTGCGGCATCAACGTCTGCAAGGCGTGCACCAGTCACCTCGACGGCAAGGCCTTCAACCCGTGCGTGACCAACCTGCGCGACGTCGCCGGCCACGAGGTCACCACCATCGAGGGGCTTGCCGACGGCGAGCAGCTGCACCCGGTCCAGGAGGCCTGGCTGCAGCAGGACGTCGCGCAGTGCGGCTACTGCCAGCCCGGCCAGATCATGGCGGCTGTCGCCCTGCTCAAGCGCACCTCGAACCCCACGGACGAGGAGATCGACGCGATCGAGAACGTCTGTCGCTGCGGCTCCTACTTCCGCATCCGCGAAGCCATCAAGGCGGCGGGCGCCCTCATGGCCGAGCAGGTCGCGGCGCCTGGCTCCGCGCCTGAGCCGGTAGCGGTCGGCACCCAGCTACCGGCTACCGGTGGCGCGTCGGTCGTGGCGGCTGCCGGTGCCACGGCCACCGCGCTTGCCGCAGCGGCCCGCCTGCTGCAGTTCGAGCCTGCCGCCGCTGACGGCGATCTAGCATGATCAGCTGTGCGTGACCTCGCCAGCTCGCTGACCTCGCTGCTTACCGAGGACGTTCCCCTCGCGCTGGCGACGGTGGTCGGTACGACGGGGAGCACCCCGCGGCCGGTGGGCACGGTCATGGCGATCGCCCAGGACGGCCGGGTGGTGGGCAGCCTGTCCGGCGGCTGCGTCGAGGCAGCGGTCTACGACGCAGCCTGCGCAGTGCTGGCCGACGGCGGTTCGACCGTCGAGTCATACGGCATCACCGATGACGACGTCTTCGCCGTCGGGTTGACCTGCGGCGGCACCCTCGAGGTGCTTGTGGCGCGGCCTGATGTGGCCTGCCTGCAGCGGGTTCTCGAACGGATCGCCCTCGACGAGAGCGTGGCGCTGGCGACTGTGGTCTCGGGCCCCGCCCCGCAGGGCGCCCAGCTCGTCATCGACGCGGTGTACGCCGACGGCAGCCTCGGCGACCCAGGCCTGGACTACGCCGTTGCTGCCGACGCGCGCGGCATGCTGGCCTCCGGTCAGACCGGCCTGCGTCACTACGGTCCGCGCGGGGAGCGCCGCGTCGATGCGGTCACCGTCCTCGTGCAGAGCTTCACGCCGCCGCCGCGGATGCTGGTGTTCGGTGCGACCGACTTCGCCGGCGCCCTCGCCAGGATCGGCGCGTTCCTCGGCTACCGCGTCGTCCTCTGTGACGCCCGGCCGGTCTTCGCGACGGCGGCCCGCTTCCCGGACGCAGCCGAGGTCGTGTGCGCCTGGCCCGACGCCTACCTCGCCGCCGAGGTGGCCGCCGGCCGCGTTGACGCCCGCACGGTCGTCGCCGTCCTCACGCATGACCCGAAGTTCGACGTGCCGCTCCTCGTCACCGCGCTCGGTTCCGCTGCCGGCTACGTCGGCGCGATGGGCAGCCGGCGCACCCATTCCGCCCGGCTGCGAGAGCTGGCGGCAGCGGGCGTGCCTCCCGAAGCCCTTGACCGGCTCCGGTCGCCGATCGGCCTGGACGTCGGTGCGCGCACCGCGGAGGAGACGGCGGTCGCGATCGCGGCCGAGCTCGTGCAGGTCAGGTGGGGCGGCACCGGACAGCCGCTGCGCAACCAGGACGGGCCGATCCACGGCACCGCCCCGGATGTCGCCGCCCTGCTGCGTTGAGTGATGTTGCCGGGCTGCTGCTGGCCGCAGGTGCCGGCAGCCGGTTCGGTGGCCCGAAGGCGCGCGTGCAGCTCGAGGGCCGCACCCTGCTGGAGCGCGGCGTCGCGCTGCTTCGAGCCGGTGGGTGTGAGCCGATCGTCGTCGTCCTCGGCGCCGACCTCGACGTGGTCGCAGCCGGCGCCCGCACCGTCCACGCAGCGGACTGGGCCGACGGGCTGGGCGCCTCACTGCGGGCCGGGCTTGCGGCCCTGTCGGACACCGACGTGCGGGCCTGCATCGTGACCCTCGTCGACCAGCCGCTCGTCGGGGCCCAGGCGGTGCGCCGGCTCGTCGCCCTGCCTGGCGACCCGCCTGCGGCGATCGCCACCTACGCCGGCGCGACCGGTCATCCCGTGCTGCTCAGCAGATCCATCTGGGCGGACGTGGCTGACCTCGCCACCGGCGACGTCGGAGCACGGCGGTGGCTCGACGCGCACCGTGATCAGGTGACCGCCGTCGCCTGTGATGACACCGGCTCGCCACAGGACATCGACACGGCGGAGGACCTCGCCGCCGTACGCGCCCTGCTCTGAAGCCTCAGGTCAGGAAGGCCGCCGTCGTACCACCCAGCGGCATGGCGTCCATCCCGAGCTTGCGGTGGTCCCACGACCTGATCCGCTCGGTGTCCACGCGCACCGCGACCCGCTTGTTGAGCATCTGCTCCACGAACGGCCGCATCTCCTCGCTGTAGGGGCCGGTGTAGCGCTCCCACAGGTTGACGCCCACCTGCCAGAGCGCGTCCGCGTCGTCGACGATGACGCCCTGGCCCTCCAGTGACACGCCCCGCAGGGTGTCGTAGGTCATGCCGGCCTCGAGCATCACCGTCATGCGGGGGTCGCGCCGCAGGTTCTGCGCTTTCTGCGACTTGGCCTTGGTCTCGAACCACACCTGGCCGACGATGACCGCGAACCACATCGCGACCATGTGCGGCACACCGCTCGGGCCGATGGTCGCCATCGTCGCGGTGCGGCTGCGCGCGACGAACGACGAGATCTCCTCGTCGGTCATCGTGATCTGTGCGCGCTGGTTGACGCCCATGTGCCCTCCCGGTCCGGAGATCGACCATAGTCTCGGGGTGTGGGCATGACGTACGACGGCATCGACGACGATCTGGCCGCGTGGATCGACGCCCAGCCGATGTGGTTCGTCGGTACCGCCCCGCTGTCGGGCGATGGTCGCGTCAACGTCTCGCCCCGTGGCCACGACGCGCTGTCCGTCCTCGGCCGCCACCGCGTCGCCTGGGTCGACTACACCGGCAGCGGCGTCGAGACCATCGCGCACCTGCGCGAGAACGGCCGCATCTGCCTGATGTTCTGCTCGTTCACCACCCGTCCGCGCATCGTCCGGCTGCACGGGCGTGGCTCCGTCGCACTGCCCGGTGACGCGATGTACGACGACGTCGTGTCTCGCCACCCGGCACATCCCAGCACCCGCGCCGTCATCGTGGTCGACGTCGATCGGGTGAGCGACTCGTGCGGGTTCGGCGTGCCGGTGATGGAGGTGGTGGCCGAGCGCGACCTGCTGCGCCGAGGTGCGGAGAAGCGCGGAGCGGAAGGGCTCGCGGCGTACCGCGCCGAGAAGAACGCCGTCAGCATCGACGGCCTGCCGGGCCTGCCTTGAAGCGAGGGTCGGCCCTGGTCGCGGCTGCGCTCGCTCTCACGGCCTGCGGCGGCTCTTCCCGCCCGGCTGTCGCAGCCCATCCGCTGACCTACCGCGTCCTCGTCGACGGCCATACGGCCGCCAACGCGGCGGCCCTCAGTGCGTTCTTCCCGAGGGTCGTCCGGGTGCATGCCGGCGACACCGTGGTCTTCCACCTGATGCCCTCGGGGCTGCCGCACACGGTCGCCTTCGGCACCTCCGTCGACAAGGCCCTGGGCAAGATCGAGACGCTCACCCGGACCGATCCACAGGCACTCGACGCCGGGCCGCCCAAGGAGTACCTCGCGATCCCGCA
>JAVXVI010000038.1:0-3008 GCA_032230005.1 Actinomycetota bacterium
CGGACATAACTTCACGACAAGGGTCGCTCATTTATGGGCGGCCCTTGTCGCGGTTATCGCGTGTTTTCTTTTCTGGATTTTCTTTTTTGGATTTTTGGAGGAGTGTCATGGCCGAGCGCGACGACGATGCTCGTCCGGAACAGCAGCGCCCGCCCCGCAGCACTCCTCGCAGCACTCCTCGCAGCCCCGCTCGGAGTGGCTCGCAAGAGCGGCCGACAGGGTCGGGTTCGGGGCGGCCGACAGGGTCGGGTTCGGGGCGGCCGACAGGGTCGGGTTCGGGGCGGCCGAGTTCGTCAGGTTCGGACCGGGAGGACCGATCGAGCCGTGCGCGTCGCACGGCCGGGCCCGCTCCGAAGCTGACCGACGAGCAGCGCGCGGAGATCGCCGCCCGCTACGACCCGCGCCGCGAGAAGCGCCGGCAGGAAGCCCGGGTCCCGCTCCCGGAGGACGTCGAGCCCCGGATGCTCGACCCCGAGGTGCGCACCGAGCTGCGGTCCCTGTCCAAGGACACCGCCGACCTGGTCGCGCGGCACCTGGTGATGGCGGGCCGGCTGATCGACGACGACCCGGACACGGCCCTCACGCATGCGCGAGCGGCCCGAGCACTCGCCGGTCGCGTCGGCGCCGTCCGCGAAGCGGCCGGCCTGACGGCCTACCTGGCTGGGGAGTGGGCCGACGCCCTGTCGGAGCTGCGCACCGCCCGCCGGATCACCGGCCGCTCCGACCACCTGCCTGTCCTCGCCGACTGCGAACGGGCCCTGGGGCGCCCTGAGCGCGCCTTGGCGATCGGCGACGACCCCGCAGTCGCCCAGCTCGACCAGGCGGTCCGAGTAGAGCTGGTGATCGTCCTCGCCGGCGCCCGCCGTGACATGGGCCAGCCTGACGCCGCTGTGGTGATGCTGCAGGATCCGGCCCGCCGTACGACGGCTAAACGGCCGTGGGCTGCGCGGCTCTGGTACGCCTACGCCGACGCCCTGCTGGATGCGGATCGGGCCGACGAGGCGCGGGAGTGGTTCAGCCGTACGGCGGAGGTCGACGCGGACGGCGAGACCGACGCGGTGGACCGTCTCCTGGAGCTGGACGGCGTCGTCCTCGACGAGCCGTTCGACCCCGGGGACGGCGGGGACCACGAAGCCGAAGAGCCGGTCAGCGGGGCCTAGGCCGTCACCGGTTCGGCCTGGTCGAGCCAGCGCAGGATCCCGGTGAGGTTCGCCTCGTCGCTGTTGAGCAGGTCGTGCTTGGCGCGCAACTCGGGATCGGCCTCGATGGCGGCGTAGCGCTCGCGGGTCCGGTCCCGCACCGCCGCGACGGCATGGTCCAGGTCGAGTCCTTGCCGTCGTACGTCGCGTGTCAGCTCCACCCAGAGCTCGAGCTCCTCCACGCTCGCGTCGAGGGTCTCGTCGATCTCGGTCACCGGCCCGTAGTGGCTGAACATCAACCGCTGTGGCCGCAGCGCGCGGAACCCCTCGATGCTGGCCAGGGCGACCGGCAGGTCGAAGTCGGGCGGCGGGGTCGCCGGCTTGACCAGGTCGACCTCCGGCACGTAGATCCCGGCGGCGTCGCCGACGTACAGGTCACCGGTCTCCGAGTCGAGCAGCCCGACATGGTGCGAGGCGTGTCCGGGAGACCAGTGCGAGCTCAGGCGGCGGCCGCCGCCGAGGTCGATCTCGCCGACGTCCCCGAGGGCCCGCACCCGTTCGGCGGGCGTCGGCAGCAGCTCGCCGAAGACCGAGTCCATGACGTCGCCGTACACCCGCCGGGCTGAGGACAGCAGCCGCTCCGGCGAGACGAGGTGGCGGGCGCCGCGCTCGTGGACGACGACTTCGGCATCGGGGAACGCCACCGACAGGTCCCCGACCCCGCCGGCGTGATCGAGGTGGATGTGCGTGACGACGATGGTCGCCAGGTCGGTCGGCCCGATGCCGAGGGCAGCCAGGCTCGCGACCACGCGGTCCGCGCTCAGAGCGGCTCCGGTCTCCACCAGGACAGGGCGCTCGGACCGGATGAGGTACGCGGCGGTGATCCCGTCAAAGCCGCCCATCCGGGTGTCGATCAGGTGCACATCACTGCCCAGTGACAGTGGGGCCACGTCGTCCACAGCTCGCCGTCCCGTCCACATCCGGCTCCAGCGGCACCCGCCGGAGTGACCGGATCCGCATCGTAGGCACCCGGTGGCCCGCGGGGGGCTGCGATCGGAGGCGATGTGAGCACGGACGTGGATGCGCAGGCACGTAACGAAGTGGCCCTGGTCGGCCGGGTCTCTGCACCCGCGGAGGAACGCGTCCTTCCCAGCGGCGATGTGCTGCTGACGTGGCGGGTGGTCGTGGACCGGCCGCCGCCTCGGCGCACCGTGCCCGAGGGCAGCCGGGTCGTGACCGTGGACACCTTCGACTGCGTGGCCTGGACGAGCGGACTGCGGCGTACGGCGGGCGGCTTCCAGGCCGGCGACGTGGTCAGCGTGGAGGGGGCGCTCCGGCGGCGGTTCTGGCGCGGCAGTGGCGGCCCAGCCAGCAGGTACGAAGTCGAGGTTGCCGCGACGAAGCGTCTCGTGCGGGCTCAGGCGTCCCGGTAGTCGCGGATGACGAGGCCGGTCCGCGGCTTCGGTGTGAAGAGGGTGGACTTGCGCGGCATGCGGTCGCCGCCGGCCGCGACGGCCGCGACAGCCGCGACGGGTGTCGGGTTCAGCAGGACGGCGGTGCCGCCCGTCCGGCGGGCCGTCGCCACTGCGGCCTCGATGTCGTGCTCGTAGCCCACCGTCTCGACGGTGTCCGCGAGCTGCCAGAGCGTCGGGACGACATAGCCATGGAGGACGCTGACATCGAGCGCCTTCCAAGCCTCGGTGTGCCCGGGTGGCAGCGCTGCCGCGAGGCCCAGCGGGTCCGGCTCGGTGAGCAGCCAGGCCCGAGCGCCGTCGGTGAGCACGAAGGCCGGCCCCTTGTCGGCCGCGGCGGCGAGCTCGCCGAGCGCGGCTGGGAGCCCGCCGGGCACCTCACGCGAGGCCATGCCGG
>JAVXVI010000039.1:0-3360 GCA_032230005.1 Actinomycetota bacterium
CAGCGGGCAGGGCGCGCGACAATCGCGTCTTCTCGGCGTGACGAACGCGACACATACCGGGGACCGAATGCCGTTCGGAAAGCCTTGCCATAGCCCGGGGTCCGGTGCTTGGGTTGGGGTGCGGGACGGTCCAGAAGCGCTAGGCCGATCCGTGCAGCACCCCCCGGTGGGAGGGTGCCGGCACGTCGCCGGCGCACTCCTGCGACGTAGATCGTGAAATCGTTCACAAAGTTGTCGAGGTAGGACATCGCACGGCCCCGAGGGCACCGGCCCCCGGGGAACGAGCAGCCCGCCATGCCAGGTGGGGCCGCCGACGAAGGAGTTGGACCGCATGGACTGGCGCCACCGCGCGCTCTGCCGTGACGAGGACCCGGAGCTGTTCTTCCCGATCGGGACGACCGGGCCGGCTGCGTCACAGGTGGACGACGCCAAGCAGGTCTGCCGGCGATGTTCCGTGGTCGAGGACTGCCTGTCATGGGCCCTCGAGACCGGCCAGGACGCGGGCATCTGGGGCGCCACCAGCGAGGACGAGCGCCGCGCTCTGAAGCGGCACAGCATCCGCCTCCAGGCCTCCACCCCCGCCTGAGCCGGCGGATGGGCGAGCACTACGTCCGCCCGCCGCTGGTGGCCCGCGAGGCCCCTCCTGCGTGGCGCGCGGTCTGGCGGTTCCGGGTGACGGCGCTGGCGCTGCTCGCGCTGCTGCTGGTGCTCGGCTACACCGCCTTCGAGCACCTGTCCGGGGCCACCGCCCAGGATCCCGGCCTGTCGTCCGCGCCGCGCTTCGTCAGCTAGTCAGCGGCAGCACCAACCGGGCCGCGGTTCCGCGCGGCGGCGCCGGCGCGAGGTCGATGGTTCCCCGCAGCTCGCCCTCCACGAGGGTGCGCACGATCCGCAGACCCAGTCGCGTCGACCCGGCCAGGTCGAAATCGGCCGGCAGCCCCTGGCCGTCGTCGCGGACCACGACCTCCAGCACCGCCTCCGTCCGCGACACCTCCACCTCGATCCGGCTGGCGTCGGCGTGCTCGACGGCGTTCTGCACCAGCTCGGTGAGCACCATCGCGAGCGGCGTGGCGACGTCAGCCGGCAGGACACCGAACTCCCCCAGTCGTACGACGAAGACATCCGCCTCGGGAGCCGCGACCTCGGCGCACATCGCCAGCACCCGGTCGGCGATCCCGTCGAAGCGCACCGACTCGTCCAGGGTCAGGGACAGCGTCTCGTGCACCATCGCGATCGAGGCGACCCGACGGACCGACTCCTCCAGCGCAGCCCGCGCCTGCGGCTCGTCGAGCCGGCGGGCCTGCAGGCGCAGCAGGGCGGCGACGGTCTGCAGGTTGTTCTTCACCCGGTGGTGGATCTCGCGGATGGTCGCGTCCTTGCCCAGGATCTGCCGGTCACGGCGGCGCAGCTCGCTCACATCGCGGACGAGGACGAGCGCACCCCGCGGCTCGCCGCCCGGGACGAGCGGGATCGCCCGCAGCAGGACCGTGGCCCCCTGCGCCTCGACCTCGGACTCGCGGGGTTCCTGGAACCGGAGTACGGCGGCGAGCGCGGCCGACCCGCGAGGCTCGTCGAGCCCGTCGCTTGCCGACAGCCGGGCGATCGTCCTGCCGAGGTGGGCGCCGAGCAGGTCGGCGCTGACCCCCAGCCGGCGGTACGCCGACAGCGCGTTGGGGCTGGCGTAGACGACGTGCCCGGTGCGGTCCAGGCGCAGGTAGCCGTCGCCGACCCGGGGGGCGTTCTCCGGTTCCCGGTCGGGCCCGGGGAACGGGAAGGTGCCCTCGGACACCATCTGCAGCAGCTCACCGGCCGAGGTCAGGTAGGACAGCTCCAGCTGGCTGGGCATCCGGGCCGATGCCAGGTTGGTGTCCCGGGAGAGCACGGCGACCAGCGTCTCGCCGCGGCGTACCGGGACGGCTTCCTGCCGCACCGGGGTGCGCGCCCGCCACTCCGGCTCACCGTCACGGACGATGCGCCGCTCCCGCCAGGCCCGCTCGATCCGATGCGTCAACGCCGGGTCGAGCACGGTCCCGACCACGTCGAGCGGGTAGGCGGTCGGTCCCGTCGTGGGGCGCATGTGCGCCACGGCCAGCCACTCGTCGTCATGCGTCCGCACCCACAGGACCAGGTCGGCGAAGGACAGGTCGGCGACGAGCTGCCACTCCCCCACCAGGCGGTGCAGCCAGTCGACGTCGCCGTCGCCGAGGGGGGTGCGGGCACGCACCAGGTCGGCGAGGGTCGACACATCGGCAGCCTAGGGGGCCGCCGCTGTCCCTAGGCGGCGCTGAGCAGCGAGATCCGCCCGGCCAGCCACTCCAGGCCGTCGGGGCTGGTGCGGGCGTCGCGCCAGCCCTCGAGCAGCGCGTCCAGCTCGTCCTCGGTGGCCAGCAGGGCCAGGACCCTGACGTCGGTGCAGGAGCCGTCGTAGCCGTCTGCTCGGCACAGGTACAGCTCGCCTGTGTCGCGCAGCCAGGCGAGCCGGTAGGCGTCGTTGGAGCCCTCGTAGCGCCAGGTGGCCCCGAAGTCGACGTCCGCGGACTGGCGGCGCCGGGGGTCGGCCGCGTGGAAGGCATGCTCGTCCGGCCAGGTCTCCTGCACAGGTGCCTCCGATGCCGCGCGCCGTTTCGAGCAGGTTTCCCTGCCAGCCTTGGCGCAACCTGATTCGGGCGGTTCCAACCGCTGTCGGCTGCGCCACACGGGCGGCTGGGAGGATGGCCGCATGCGCTGCTTCGGGGAGGGAGATCCGCTCTACGAGCGGTACCACGACGAGGAGTGGGGCCGCCCCCGCCGCAGTGAGCAGGCCCTCTACGAGAAGCTCTGCCTGGAGGGGTTCCAGTCGGGGCTGTCCTGGATCACCGTGCTGCGCAAGCGCGAGGCGCTGCGCGAGGTCTTCGCGGGCTTCGACCCTGACGTCGTTGCCGCGTACGACGGCGTGGACCACCTGCTGACCGATGCGCGGCTCATCCGCTCCCGCGCCAAGCTGGCGGCCACCGTGCGCAACGCGCAGGCGACGGTGGCCCTGCGGGCGTCGGGGGGCCTCAGCGCGCTCCTGTGGGCGGCAGCAGAGCTGCCCTCGCCGGCGTACGCCGGCTGGTCGGACGTCCCGCCGTCGACGCCGTCGTCAGCAGACCTGGCCAAGCAGCTCAAGAAGGCGGGGTTCACCTTCGTGGGGCCGACGACGGTCTACTCGCTGATGCAGGCCTGCGGGCTGGTCAACGACCACCTGGCCGGCTGCCTGGTGCGGGCCGAGGTCGAGAAGGAGCGGGCCGCCCAGTGGTGAAGCGCTACCCCGCAGCGCGGAAGGCCCTCGCGTAGGCGGAGGGTGATGTGCCTCTCTCCCGGGCGAACTGCGTGCGCAGC